>NZ_JBHJWQ010000003.1:0-209541 GCF_042266885.1 Streptomyces sp. NPDC056061
AGCGGATATTTCCTCGGGGCAGGCATCGTCTGGGCTCCTCTCATGAAACCCATCTGACCTGCTGTCACCTTTCCCCGCATCTCGGGGGAACCTCAACTTGCTGTGGCGCAGGAGCCGATCGGCATCTTCTGCCAGGTAGACGGAAGTAAGGCGCTTGGGATGCCACATAACGATCTGTGTCGTGCCGAACCCGTACCAACCCGGTCCGCCGAACGCCGCTACGAGGCCGGATTCCTTCCACTGTTCGATGCGGCGTCGGTCCTCCTCGGGTGTCACGGGCTGATGGCGCTGGGCATGGCGGTGATGTTCGTCGTGATGGTGTGATCCGCGGGGACCGACGTCGGCCGAACGGGCCTCGGCTCATGCGTTCCCGGGTGCCGGGCGCGCGTCCCGGGCCGTGATGCTCCTGGGACGCGCGTGACAGGAGACCGTGATGTGGCACGCGTCACCCGAGTGCGGGGGAACTCGCGGGCCGGCCCGTCCGACCTCTGGGCCGTACAACCCGCACTCTCGCCGGAGCCTCCCCCATGGACCACTCGGTGACGCCCTCCGCCCGACGGCGTTCCGTTCCCGTGCCGTACGCGCCGCTCGGGGGCTTCCTGCTCCTGCTCGTCGCGCTCTTCGCCGTCTCGTACGGGGTGGGGCACCTCGCCGGGCCCGTCGCCCCCGACATGCGCGGGGTCCCGCGCCACGACGACGCTCCCGGCCCGCACGACATGGGCGATATGGGGGACATGAGCGGAATGGGCCACTGATGGACCGTCGGACCGCTGCGCGCACCCTCGCCACGACCGATCTCGTCGTCGGCGGCATGACGTGCGCGGCCTGCGTGCGCAGGGTCGAGAAGAAGCTCGGTGCCCTGGAGGGCGTGCGTGCCACCGTCAATCTCGCGACCGGCACGGCCCGCGTCGAGTACCCGGCGGCTCTCGGTACGGACGCGCTCGTCGCCGCCGTCGAGAAGGCCGGTTACACCGCCCGTCTCGCCGAGCCACCCGCCCCCGGGGAGGACCGGGAGAACGAGGAGACCGGCCCCGGTGTCCAGCAGCGGCTGCTGGTGACCGCGCTGCTCGCCGTCCCGGTCCTCGTCCTGTCGATGGTGCCCTCGCTCCAGTTCCGCAACTGGCAGTGGTTGTGCTTCGTGCTCGCCGCGCCCGTGGCCCTCTGGAGCGCCTGGCCCTTCCACGAGCGGGCCTGGCGCGGGCTGCGGCACGGCGCGGCAACGATGGACACGCTCGTCTCGCTCGGCGTCATCGCCTCCTTCGGCTGGTCCTCGTACGCGCTCTTCCTCGGCGGCGCGGGTGTCCCCGGCATGCGGATGCCCTTCACCCTGCTGCCCACCGCCGCGGACGGGATGGCGCACGTCTATCTCGAAGCAGCGGTCGGCGTCCCGCTCTTCGTCCTCCTCGGCCGCCACC
This sequence comes from Streptomyces sp. NPDC056061, assembly GCF_042266885.1. Taxonomy (NCBI): domain Bacteria; kingdom Bacillati; phylum Actinomycetota; class Actinomycetes; order Kitasatosporales; family Streptomycetaceae; genus Streptomyces; species Streptomyces sp. NPDC056061. The sequence continues at coordinate 1,416 of NZ_JBHJWQ010000003.1, forward strand.
TGGAGGCCCGCGCCCGGCGCGGCACCTCGGCCGCCCTGCGTGCGCTCGCCGAACTCGGCGTGAAGGAGGTGACGGTGCGGGACGGGGCCGTGCAGCGCACCATCCCGGCCGCGGGCCTCGCGGTGGGGCAGGTCTTCCTCGTACGGCCCGGGGAGCGTGTCGCGACGGACGGCGAGGTCGTGGAGGGCACATCCGCCGTGGACCTGTCCCTCGTGACCGGTGAGACGCGGCCCGTGGAGGTCGCGGCCGGCTCCGCCGTCGCGGGCGGCTCGGTCAACGCGGGCGGGCTCCTGCTCGTACGTGCGACGGCCGTCGGCGCCGACACCCAGCTCGCCCGCATCACGGCCCTCGTCACCGAGGCCCAGGCCGGGAAGGCCCGCGCCCAGCGGCTCGCCGACATCGTGGCCGGGGTCTTCGTGCCCGTCGTCCTCACCCTCGCCGTCACCGTGCTCGGCTTCTGGCTCGGCGCGGGCGCGGATCCTCAGCCCGCCTTCACGGCGTGCGTCGCCGTCCTCGTCGTCGCCTGCCCCTGCGCGCTCGGGCTCGCGACCCCCACCGCACTCATGGCGGCCACCGGCCGAGGCGCCCAGCTCGGCATCCTCGTCAAGGGACCGCAAGCCCTCGAAGCCCTCCGGGAGATCGACACCGTCGTGCTCGACAAGACGGGCACCCTCACCTCCGGGCACCTCACCGTCACCGCGCTCACCGCGCGCACGGAAGGTCCCGGCGCGAAGGAGGTGCTGCGGCTCGCGGCGACCGTCGAGACCGGCTCCGAGCATCCGCTCGGCCGCGCCCTCGTCCTCCACGCCGAGCGCGCCCTCGGCGAGGGCGCGGTACGACCCGGCGCGCTCACCGGTTTCGCCGCGACGCCCGGCAACGGCGTGCGCGGGCACGTGGACGGGCGGCTCGTCGAGGTGGGCACCCCCGAGGGTGAACTGCCCGAGGAACTGGGCGCGGCCCTCACCGCCGCTCTGGACGCCGCCCACACCCCCGTCCTGGTGCGTATCGACGGGCGGCCCGAGGCGGTCCTCGCGCTCGGCGACGTCGTACGGCCCGGCAGCTACCACGCCGTGGACCGGCTCCGGCGCCTCGGCGTGCACCCCGTCCTCGCCACCGGGGACCGGGAGGAGCCCGCGCGGGCCGTCGCCACCGCGCTCGGCATCCACGAGACGTACTCCCGCTGCACCCCGGAGCGCAAGGCGGAGCTCGTCCGCGCCCTGCGTGCGGAGGGGAAACGGGTCGCGGTCGTCGGGGACGGTGTCAACGACGCGGCGGCGCTCGCCGGGGCCGACCTCGGTATCGCGATGGGCACCGGCACCGATGTCGCCATCGGCGCCGCCGACGTCACCCTCGTCCGCGACGACATCGAAGCCCTCGCCGATGCCGTACGCCTCGCCCGCCGCACCCTCGTCACCATCCGCGGCAACCTGCTGTGGGCCTTCGGCTACAACGTCGTCACCATCCCGCTCGCCATGGTGGGCCTGCTCAACCCGATGCTCGCCGCCGCCGCGATGTCCCTCAGCTCGGTCCTCGTCGTGCTGGGCAGCCTCCGCCTGCGCCACTGGCAGCCCGCCGCAGCAGCAGCCGTGGCGCGACGCCGGCGCCGCTCCCCGAGGGCGGCCCTCTGATGCCCGTTGTCCCCGCGCGCCTGCGCGCCCCGCTCGCCGCCGCCGGTGTTCCCGTCCTCGCCTGCGTGCTCGCCCTCTGCGGTCTCGGCACCTGGACGGCAATCGGACGCGCCGGGAGCCCGCCGCACGTGGCCGTCACCGAGGCGTACGTCTACCAACCGCTCGGCTCGACGCCGGAGACCGCCGCCTTCTTCACCGTCACCAACGACGGCGGCTCCGCCGACCGGCTCGTGGAGATCACCTCGCCCGGCACGGCCGTGCCTCCCGCCCTGAGCGAACACCGCATGACGTCCTTCGGAAGCGCCTACCGGCAGCCGGTGGACTCCGCCACCGTTCCGGCCGGGGACGGGCTCACGATGGACCCGCACGGGATCGACGTGACCGTACGGCCGAAGGGGACGTGGCGGCCCGGCGACGAGGTCTCCTTCACGCTGCGTTTCGCGCACGGGAAGCCGCTGGAGGTCCGGGCGGTGGTGGTCCGGCCGGGCACGAGGACGGACCGGCCCCTCAGCCCGTAGCGCCATGTTCCGCATCACCACCCGTTCCCACCGCATATGCCGGAACTCCTCTCCGGCAGACGCTTGTCCGGCATTGACGACAAGCCGGATACCCTGCCATGTCGCCCGGCCCCTCGCGATGGAAGGATGAGGCGCCATGGAAGCGGGACCGGTCGGACGCGTGGTGAGAGCGGCGATGTTCGCCGCCGTCTCCGTCACGCTCGCCGCGACCGGGCACGTCCTCATGTCCGGGGCCCCGCTTCCCCTCTGGGTGCTCGCCACCGGCTTTCTCGCACTCGCCGTCCCCGGCTGGTGGTTCGCCGTCCGCGAGCGAGGCCCCTGGCTCGTCACGGGCCTCGCCGTCGCGGCCCAGGGCGTGCTGCACAACGCGTTCGCCGCCGCGCAGTCCGCCCTCGGGACCGTCGGGGGTGCGGTCGAGCAGACCGTCGCCACGAGATCACCCGCGCGCCTCCGGTACGACGGCCTGTCCGCAACGGACGGCGGCAGCACGGAGTACGGCGGTACGGGCTCGTACGGGGCCGGAGCGGGCGCGGCACCGACGGACGCCATGGCCGGCATGCACCACATGGCGGGCATGCACCACATGGCGGGCATGCACCACACGGCCGGTACGGAACACATGGCGGGCATGGGCCACTCGGCCGCGAGCGGCGCGATGACCGGCATGGAACACACGGCCGGCATGGAACACGCCTCCGCCATGGGCCACATGGACTCGATGGTCCACATGGGCCACGACATGGCCGGAATGTCCTCGATGGGGATGCTCGCCGCGCACGTCCTCGCCGCCCTTGTCTGCGGCATATGGCTGGCCCGCGGCGAACGCGCCGCCTTCCAGGTCCTGCGCGCGGTCGCGGGACGGCTGCTCGCTCCCCTGCACCCCCTCCTCACAGCGCCGTTGCCGGCCCCGCGCCGCCGCCTGCGCCCCCACCGGGGTCTGAGCGACCGGCTGCCGCTGGGCCTGCGGTGCGCCCGCGCGCGGGACCGGCGCGGGCCGCCCGGGGTGCTCGCCGCGTTCTGAGGACGCGGCAGGCATTCCGGAGGACGTACACCCCCTGGCCCGCGGCCGGTCGCCGACCGGCTCGTCGGCGTACCCGCACGCGGCGGGAGTCCTCCGGCACACCCGGCCCCGAAGGGCCCGGGTGCCCCATTCACCGGAGACCCGGACCCGTCCCGCACGCCGCCCCGCATGCCGTGGCCGCGACGCGCGACCCCGCGCAGTGACCGGACGCCCGGGTGCCGGACCGATCCGTGAAGGACACACCTGGCGATGAACACCACCCTGCCCGCCCCGCGCGGGTCGCAGCGCGCCTCCGGCCCGCGCGACAGAACGGCGGAGGACGCCGTCTCGACCGGCTGGGCGCTCGCCGCCCGCGGCGGGGACCGAGAGGCTGCCGACGCCTTCGTACGGGCCCTGCACCGCGATGTCGTGCGGTATGTGGCCCACCTGTCCGCCGACCCGCAGGCCGCCGAGGACCTCGCGCAGGACACGTTCCTGCGCGCGCTGCGCACCCTGCACCGCTTCGAGGGCCGTTCCTCGGCCCGTACCTGGCTCCTCACCATCGCGCGCCGCGCCGTCGTCGACGACTTCCGCAGGGCCGCCGCGCGTCCCCTGCTCGCCGACACCGACGACTGGAGCGCGACCGTCGAGCGCGCCCAGCCGACGGGGCTGCCCGGCTTCGAGGACGAGGTGGCACTCCAGGAACTCCTGGCCGAGCTCCCGTACGACCGCCGACAGGCTTTCGTACTCACCCAGTTGCTCGGGCTCTCCTACGCGGAGGCGGCCCGCGCCGCGGGCTGCCCGGTCGGCACGGTCCGTTCCCGGGTGGCCCGCGCGCGTACCGCCCTGACCGCACAGCTGGAACGCGGCGAGGAGGAGGCCCTGGCACGGGCCGCCTGAGGGCTGTCCGTCATCCGTGGTGGATCGGCGCGCGGCGTCGGATGTGATGCATCGCAAGGCGGAGGGCCGCCCGCATACAGGACGTATGCGGGACGTGTGCGGGACGTGTGCGGGACGTATGCGGGACGTATGCGGGCGTTCCGACAACACGGCGAGGTGTCCCATCTGTCGTCGCGCGCCTGCCAGGGATGACAGGACGGCTCTCAGCGCGACACCACCGGGGCCGCTTCCCACTCCGGGGCGGCCCCGGTCCCGCCGCGCGGTCTTCTCGGCCGCCGTACGGCGTCCTTCACCGGGGCGGGCCCGCCGGGCAGTCGCGCACCGGGACGATGCGCCGGAGCGCGACGGATGTCCGGGCGGATGAGAAGCCTCGGCGGGGAGGAGGCTGCCTCGGCTCGGCGGTCTTGCCGTGGCCGGCCCCGATCGTCCGGGACCGGTCGGAAGGTGCGACGGCCGACGCGTTCACGCCTGTGCCGGGGGTGGCGGGTCCTGATGTCGGTGCGGGCGAACCTCACTCACCGCACGGGGAAGCCGAAGGAGTACCCCTGCTGCTTCAGCCAGGGCAGGACCTCGCGCAAGGCGGCCAGGGTCTGGGAACGTTCGCCTCCCGCGTCGTGGAAGAGGACGGTCGGCCCGTTGGAGATCTCCTTCTTGACGGTGGCGACCATGGTGTCCGCACCAGGATGTTCGAAGTCCTTGGTGTCGACGTTCCAGCCCAGCGGTCGCATCCCCCGGGACGCGGCGAGCTGCCGACTGTACGGGGTGAAGGCACCGCCCGGGGCCCGGTAGTACTGCGGCCGGACGCCTCCGGACGCCTTGGTGATCATGCGTTCGGCGTCCAGGATCTGCTGGGACTGGTAGGCCTCGGACTTGGTGTCCATGGCGGTGTCGTGCGAGACCGTGTGGTTGCACAGCCGGTGTCCGGCCGCCACGACCTCCTTGACCAGGTCCGGGTATGCCTCGGCCTGCGTGCCCACCATGCAGAACGTGGCCTTCACACCGTTGTCCTCCAGCAGTTGCAGCACCTGCGGCGTCCAGACCGGGTCCGGTCCGTCGTCGATGGTGATGTTGACGCCCCGGGGGCCGCGTTCCGAGGCGTGCGCGATGTCCGCCGACACCTTGGCCACGGTCCGGTCCTGCTGCCGGGCGTCCGGCGCCGAGGCATGCGGTTGCGGCCGCCGTCCCCCGGCGGTGTCGGCCTGCGCGGTCCACACCGAGGCCGCAGCGGCCACCGCCGTCACCCCGAGCGCCGCCCCGAGAAGCCGGCCGTGCCATCCCCTTCCCTTGTGCCTTGCCATGTCCGCCCGCCCCTTTGTCGTCTCCACCGATGCCGTGCACTCATGAAGAGATGCGAAGGCCCCTACGGGATCCCTCTGTTACCGATCGCGGACGAAGCCGCAAGGGACCGGCGACAAACGCAGGAGCCTCGCGACAGAGGCGAATTCCAGGGGCGCGACTGCCTCGGGCATCGGCAACTGCCTTGCGTCGGACGCCTCCACCGGGTGAGATACAACGCCGCGTCACTGGCCGGAAGTGGCGTAGCACTGAGCGGAGGAACGGGTGGGCAACGGGGCACGGCACCGGTGGTGGTGGAGATCGGCCTGTGCGCTGGTCGTCCTGGTCGTCGTCGGGTTCTCGGTCCGGGCGCCGGTGAAGGACTGGTGGCTGGCACGTGAGGCGTGCGGCGGCAAATTGCCGCAGGGCGATCTGAGGACGGTACGGACGGACGCGCGGCTCGGGACGGAACGGGAGTCCTTCGACCTGGACTCGGGCCAGTACCACTGTGTGCTGAAGGACGAGCGGGACAAGGTCGTGGTCGCCGTCGACACGTATCCGGAAGGATGGGAGCGGGACAGGAAGCTGTCGTCCGTCGGCAGTGCGCATCCGCCGCACGCCGTGCTCCCGGGTGGGCTGCCGGGCTTCGAGGACGAGAACAGCCTCGTCCACCTCATGCCCGAGTGCCCGCGCGACGGCGACGGGCCGTCCGGGAAGCCCCGCCGACTGCTGGTGAGCACCTGGACGTACTTCGCGAAGACCCGCGAGGAGAAGGCGGCCATGCTGCGGCTCGCGGTACGGATGACGAACGAGGTGACCGGGAAGCTCGGATGCGGTGGCGAGCCGCTGCCCGCGCCGGAGGACGGGGCGGTGCCGGACACGGGCGCGTACGTGCCGCGGGCCAAGGCGAAGGGGACGGCCTGCAACGCCCTCGCCACGACCCGTGTCCCGGAGGAGGGGCGCGACGGGCAGGTCCGTATCGCCATCGCCGACGGCGGAGTCGTCGGACGGTGCACCCTGTACGCGCCGAAGACGGACGCCGACGACGCGTACCGGCGCAAGAGCAGGACGGGCAGACCGCTCGTCGAGCTCACCCACTGGCGCGGTGACTGGGCCCCCGGGATACGCGAGTTCGGATCGGGACCCGGTCCGCTGCCGTTGGGCAGGGGAGCCGACTGGAAACCCGCACTGACCGAGGACAGGGCCTGGGCCGTCGCCACGTGCGACGGCGAGAACGTCGGCTTCGCCGCGCACTGGGGCTACGACTACCGCCCCCAACGGGAGACGGGAGAGAAGTACGAGCCTCCGACAGCCGCCGAACGGAAGGAGCAGCGCGTACTGCTGCGCGAGTACGTGGCGGCGTTCGCGAACGACCGGGTACGACGCGGAAACTGCGCGGACCTGAAGCTGCCGGCGAAGCCCTGAGACGTCAGCTTCTGCCCGCGGGTTGTCGTGGTCCGGTGGCGGCTGGGCGGGTCAGTCGACCTCGCCGACCGGGCCGGCACGCCTTCCGTACATATTTCCCGCCCTGTGCCGAGCGCCCGAAAACGAGTGACCGCATCACCTTTCCCGCCGAATCACCGAATCACCGAATCACCGAATCACCGAAAGCGTGAATGACCGGGCGGGGATGAGGAATTGTCGGCGTCACCCGATGTCCTGGGCGCGCCGACTTGACCCGGACCGACGCTTCGACTGCCTCCGGGGGAGCGGACACGGCAACCCGGCCTCGACATCCATGGCACATGAACTCATATGGGCTCATATGAAATCTTCTGCCGCACACGATTCCGTCACGGCCGGTGAGCGGGTACCACGGCAGCCGACTTCGCCGACGCTTCGGGCCCGCCCGGCTCAGGCGATGACGACGGGCTCGCCGCTCAGCGCGACGCCCGCCCGGCGGAGTTCGTTCACCGCGGTGTCGGTGGAGTCGGCGGCAACACCGGCGGTGTAGTCGAGCAGGACCCGGACCGTGAAACCCGCCCGCACACCGTCCAGCGCGGTGGCCTTGACGCAGTGGTCCGTGGCGATCCCGACGACGTCGACATCGGTGACGTCGTGGGCGCGCAGCCAGTCGGCCAGTGGTGTGCCGTCCTCCGTCGCCCCCTCGAAACCGCTCTTCGAGGCGGAGTGGGCCCCCTTGTAGAAGATCTCGTCCACGGCACCGGAATCGACGGCGGGGGCGAAGTTCTGATGGAATTCGCCGCCTTCGCCCCCGACGACACAGTGCACGGGAAAGGAATCCACGAAGTCCGGATGTTCGGAGAAATGTTTACCCGGATCGATGTGGTGGTCCCGAGTGGCAACAATATGCGCGTACGCCCCGTCGCCGCGTCGGACCAGATCGGCAATGGCCACGGCGCGATCGGCACCGCCTTTCACGGGGACGCTGCCACCCTCGCAGAAGTCCTTTTGCACATCGACGACGATCAGGGCACGGCGCACGGGGATCCCTTTCCTCGGAGTGGAACCATCGCCTGCGTATGGTTCCGTCTCCGGTGGGGTGTGACGGCAGGGCGCGACGGCGGCATGTGTCCGCATTCACCCGATCAGCGAGAATCGGGGACGCCGAGCGTTGTCCGATGTCCGTGGACCGCCTGCCGCCTGTTGCCTGCCTCCTGTTGCCTGTCTCCTGTTGCCTGTCTCCTGTTGCCCGTTGCCTGTTGCCCGTTGCCTGCCGCCTGTTGCCCGTTGCCCGTTGCCTGTTGACCGTTGCTTGCGGGCCTCTTTGGGAATGTCCTCGTACGCATGCGGATCGCCCTCGGATCGCGTACGGCGGTCTCCGTGGTTGTGGTCCGGACTGCGGCGGAGGTGTCGGGAGACCGGTCGGGCCCGGCCGGTCGCGGTCTCCCGACACGGTCGGGCGGGTCGGCGGTGCCGAGGAGGGCGGGGAGACGGAGGGCGCGGTCTGCGAGCCGCAGGACGACGGGGGTGGTCGCGGCGCACGTGTCCGGGGTGTCGCCGACCGTCTGCCGCGTGCCGCTGTTCCGGCAGCAGGTCGCCGGTGAGGTCACGGACCGGCGCCTCCGGTCGGCGTGGCGCCGGTGCGGGGCGTCCGGCCCGCACCCGGTTCGGCGCACGATCAAGCCCAGTGGCGCGTCGAGACCGCGCTCCGGGAGCAGCCCACGGGTCGCGTCGGGAATCCGTCGGCTGCTGCGGGCCGTGTCTGCCGGGTACGTGGCGGCTCACCCGGATCGCCATCTTCCCGGCGCCCCCACCCACGCCCTGGCGGAGCGCGTCGTGAGCGTCGCGCCGAGCGTCCGGACCGTGATCGACCGCGTCGCGTACACATGGGACGACGGACGACGCCCGAGGCCGGGGGCCCGCCAGGTCGCCGTGCCCGACGCGGCGCCCGGCGTGTTCCCCGACGTGCACCAGGTGAGGCCCCGGTGCGCCCCCGAGGCAACCGCCCCGTCGCCGTTCCCCTCGGGGAGTCCGGCGCGACGCCCTCCGTGGTTCACGACATGACGTCCCCGGTACTCACTCCCGCCCCTGGCGCTCGGCCTTGCACCTGGTGTTCGCCCCTGCGCCCGGTACCCGGACGCCATCCGGCCGTCCGACCGTCCGGTGCCGGGCGCACATCCCTCACACCGCGCTCTCCGAACCGCGTCCTCCACCCCATGCGCCCCACCCCATGCGTCCCGACTCATGCGCCCCACGCCGACGCCGTGACGCATTGCTGTGGCACGCACCGCCACGGCCCCCGTCGCGGCCTCCCGCCACGGCCTCCCGTCGCGAAGCGCTCGCCGCTCCTCGCACGCCGCGAAGCAGGGGGCAATACGGCAGACACCATGCGACAGCGGTTCGATTCGGCCAGGCACCCCGGGGCCGGTTGGCAGTACGCGGAGGGTACGCGGAGAGTGGGCGGCCGAGCGGATGGAGGCCGGTGGGGGGCGGGGCGGCCGCGTCGCGTCGTGGGCGGTCGGAGCGGTCGGGGTCCCGACCGGCATCCCGCGCCCCGGGGCCGTCGGACGCTGCTGAATTTCCGTCACATTCGTGTAAACATTCCCGCCCGTTACCGAAGGCCGCGCGGTCCAGGGTTTCGGTGCCGGATGTGAACATTCCGCGCCAAAAGTGCAACAGGCATGGCCGTCTTGACAATTACCCAACATGCCGATGGTAAGATCATCTAACTTCCAGTGGGCTGATGGCATGTGGGGGCATTCCGGCAGGAATGAATTCCTCGGCCCCGTTTTCGGAGGGGCCCTCCCTGCGTGAACCAAGCCGTGGCTCGACCAGCCCGGGGCGGGACACCTGAGGGAGCGTCAAGCCGCTTTCCCAGCCATGGCACTTGAAGTGAGTCTCATGACATTTGTACAGGGCCCGCTCTTCTGGGCGCTGGTTGTCGTAGCACTGGTCGCCGTCGGTGCCGTCCTGCGGGCTCGCAAGACCAACATCGGTCTGCGCAGACAGAACTCCCAACTACGGGGCGAACGCGATGCCCTGCAACGCCAACGGGACGAACTCCACTCTGCGCACACGAGCCTGCTCCACCGTCAGACCGCCGAGATGTCGGAGGTCCGCAAGGACGCCGAGGAGGAGACCAAGGCCGTCCTCAAGGCGGCTGTCCGTACGCTCCAGGGGCTCGCGGACGAGCAGCAGGTGGTCATCGAGAACGCCCAGAAGAAGCACGGCGACGACCCCGACATGCTCGCCGACCTGATGGCCATCGACCACGCCAACAGCCAGTTCGGGCGCCGGGCGCAGGGCATCGCCGTACTGTGCGGCGGCTGGCTCGGCCGCCGGGAGACCGTGGCCTCCGTCTTCGACGTGGCGCGCAGCGCCCAGGGCCGCATCCGGCAGTTCGACCGGGTCCGGGTCAACGGCCAGGTCAACTTCTCGGTGGTCAGCAAGGCCGTGGAACCGGTTGCGGTGGTCCTCGCCGAGCTGCTGGCCAACGCCACCAACTACTCCGCCCCCGGCACCCCGGTCGAGATCAACATCCAGGCCGTGCCGAAGGGCGTCTGCCTCATCATCGACGACGCGGGCCTCGGCATGGGCCAGGAGGAGAAGGACCGCGCGGCGGCCCTCCTCGCCCCCCAGGCCGCGATCAGCGTCTCCAGCCTGGGCATCCCGCCGCAGTTCGGATTCGCCGTCTCCGGCGTGCTGTCCGCCCGTTACGGCTTCAAGGTCTCGGTGGACTCCGTGTCCCCCTACGGAGGTGTACGCGCGGTGGTCCTGCTGCCCGACGAGCTGCTCACCGCCGACGCGCCCGCACCCGCACCGGCCGTCCCGGCCCCGGTCCCCCACGACGCCGGAGTGTCGACGCTGCCCCGCCGCCAGGAGCCCGCTCCGGCCCCGACCCCGCTGTTCCCCCCGCATCCGCAGCCGGCCCCCGCCGCGCACTCCCCGGCGCCGTTCACCACCGCCGGCGGCCTGCCCAAGCGTCGTCGCAAGAGCCCGGTGTCGGCGGTGCCTTCGGCCGAGCCCGCGCCGATGCGCAGCAACGAGGAGACCGCCTCCCGCCTGGGCGCGTTCCAGCGCGGAACCCGGTCCGGACGTGACACGACGACGATGGAAGGACCCGAGATCCAGTGAACCCCGATCTCTCCTGGGTACTCAATGATGTGCTCCAGGTACCCGGCGCGCGGCATGCGATCCTCGTCTCCGCCGACGGTCTGCTGCTGGCCAACTCCAGCGAGATCGGCCGGGACGACGCGGAGACCGTGGCGGCGGCGATGAGTTCCATGCAGTCGCTGAGCCGGGCCGTCGCGCCGTTCATCGGGGCCCAGACCCCGGGCCGCTGGCGCCAGACCCTCCTGGAGTACGAGCAGGGCTGGATCTTCCTGATCGCCGCGGGCTCCGGCGCCTACCTGGCGGCGGCCGCCGCCGCGGACGTGGACATGGAGGCCATGTCGTTCCGCATGCAGCAGCAGGTCACCGCGCTCGGGAAGGCCATGACCACGCCTCCCCGCCTGAACGTCGGCAGCGACATATGACGGCGCCGGGCGAGGAGCAGTCGGTCAACAGCGGGTTCGTCCGGTCCTACGTCATCACCGGGGGGCGCGGCCTGCCCGACGCGGAGGGGCTGTCCCTCGTCACTCTCGTCACCATCGCCCCCGACCGTCAGCGGCCCCCGAACCAGAGTCCGGAGGTCCGGGCGATCTGGGACCTGTGCTCGGGCGGCTTCCTGGCGGTGGCCGAGGTCGCGGGCCGTCTGGCGTTGCCGGTGGGGGTCGCCAGGCTGCTGCTCAACGATTTAGCGGAACAAGGTCACCTGATGCGCCGCAAGGCGCCACCGCCGGCTCAGCTAGTTGACAGGAAGATCCTCGAAGAGGTGTTGCATGGACTCCACGTCCGGTTCGGCTGAGAACATCTATGTGCCGGACGCGGTGCGGCGTGCGGCGAAGATCCTCGTCGTCGGACACTTCGCGGTGGGCAAGACGACGCTCATCGGCACCCTCTCCGAGATCACCCCGCTGCGCACCGAGGAGCGGATGACCCAGGCGGGGGCGCACGTCGACGACCTGCGCGGCGCGCCCGACAAGGTCACCACGACGGTCGCGCTGGACTTCGGCCGACTGACCCTCAGCGAAGAACTGGTGCTGTACCTGTTCGGCACGCCGGGCCAGCAGCGCTTCGTCGAGCTGTGGGAGGACATGGCGCGCGGCTCGCTCGGCGCGCTGCTCCTCGTCGACCCGGCCCGGCTCGCGGACACCTTCCCGGTGATCGACCTTGTCGAGACGTACGGGCTGGAGTACGCGGTCGCGGTCAACAGCTTCGACCCGTACTCCCGGCACGCCGAGGAGGAGTTGCGCGAGGCGCTCGATCTGCTGCCGGACACCCCGGTCGTGTACTGCGACGCCCGGGACGAGAAGTCGTCCGCGCAGGCCCTGATCACCCTGGTCCAGCACCTTCTCGCGCGCGTGGCCTGACCCGCGTCGTCCGCCGCGGCCGGTCGCCGGACCGGCGCGGCGGCGGCCGGGCCGGTGTGCGCGACGGCCGCCGTACGCCGTCGGCCGTGCGTGCCCGTTCGTACGTGCCCGTGCGTGCGTCTGCGGCCGTGCCGCCCGGCACCGTCGCGCACGGTCGTACGGCCCCCGCCGCGCCCACCGTTTTGTCGCTCCGTCATGCTGCGGTACGGGTGGCCCGAACCGCCTTCCCCCGTCCCCCGTCCGGGTCCCGCGGGCCCGCGATCACATCGAGGTATCAACACATGGACTCGTCTCCGGGCACCAGCCCGTACAGCGCCCCCGCCGGGTGCCCGATGCACGGTGAGCGGCAGACCTCGCTCTACGGGCCCGAGTTCGCGTCCGATCCGCAGCGCGCGTACGACGCGTTCCGGGCGCACGGGCCCGCGGCCCCGATCGAGCTGGCCCCCGGGGTGGATGCCACCCTGGTCGTGCAGCACGAGGCCGCGCTCCGGGTGCTGCAGAACCCGTCGTACTTCGCCCGCGACTCGCGGCGGTGGGCGGCGCTCCGGGAAGGGCGCATCGCGCTCGACAGCCCGGTGCTGCCGATGATGGCGTACCGCCCCAACTGCCTGTTCACGGACGGCACCGAGCATCTGCGGCTGCGCAAGGCGGTCACCGAGAGCCTGAGCCGTCTCAACACCACCCGGCTCAGCCGGGACGTCGAGCGGATCGCCGAGTACCTGATCGACCAGTTCATCGAGCGCGGCTCCGCGGACCTGCTGGGCGACTACGCCAAGCTGCTGCCGCTGCTGCTGTTCAACCAGCTCTTCGGCTGCCCCGGCGACATCGGCGACCGGCTCACCCGCAGCATGTCGGCGATCTTCGACGGCGAGGACGTGCTGCGGGCCAACACGGAGCTGACGGAGTGCCTGATGGAGCTGGTGGCGCTCAAGCGGCGGCAGCCCGGCGAGGACATCACCTCCTGGCTCATCCAGCACCCGGCGGGCCTGCGGGACGAGGAGCTCAAGGACCAGCTCGTCATGCTGATGGGCGCGGGCATCGAGCCGGAGCGCAACCTCATCGCCAACGCCCTGCTCCTGCTGCTGTCGGAGGAGACCGGACACCAGCAGCGGCGCGGTGCCGGGATGCTCGTCGAGGACGCCCTCGACGACGTGCTGTGGAACAACCCGCCGATCGCCAACTACGCGACGCACTTCCCGGTCCAGGACATCGACCTGGGTGGCGTGACGCTGAAGGCGGAAACGCCCGTGCTGATCAGTTTCGCCGCGGCGAACAGCGACCCGGCGCTCACCAGCGCCCGCCAGACCCTGAGCAAGGGCGCGCATCTGGCCTGGGGCGCCGGCCCGCACGTCTGCCCGGCGAAGTCCCCGGCCCAGCTCATCGCCCTGACCGCGATCGAGAAGGTTCTCAACAGCGTGCCGGACCTGGCTCTCGCCGTCCCGGCCTCGGGCGTCGAGTGGCGGCCGGGCCCGTTCCACCGCGCGCTGGTGGCGCTGCCGGTCCGGTTCAGCCCGAGCGCTCCGCGCCGTACCACGCACGTCGCGGCTTCGGCGAGCGCGACATCCGCCGTCTCCCCCCGTGTCGCCGCCTCCGAGGGCATACCCGCGGCGCGCCACGAGGCCGTGGAACCGCAGCGGAAGACCAAGGGCTGGTGGAGTTCCTTCCTCGACGTCTTCCGGGTGTGACCACCGTCCGATATCCGATTTCCGGTGCGGCCAAGGTGAACAGTGACCGAAATCGGGCAGCTTTTACTCATAACTTGCCTTGATCTAAAAGGGAGTTGACCGACGATCGACATATGACAAGGGGTCACCGGGGCATTTCTCTGTGATAGGGACAACAGAGATCGACGCTTGGCGGCGATATACGGAGGGGTAGGTTCTGGCCGTAACTACCATGAGCCCCGATCAAGGAACACTGCGTGAGCGCTGCAAGCGGCACCGAACGGCCCGTCGACGACCGCCGTGCCCTGATCTCCCTCCTACGCCGCCTCAAATCGCCCGAGGGGCAGGCCGATCCCTACGGCCTGCTTGCCGAGCTGAGAGGCATGGGGGACGTCGTACGCGCTCCCTGGGACGCGTACTTCGTCACGGGCTACGACACGTGCAGCGAAGTGCTTCGCGGCCGCGACTGGCTCGCTCCGGACTTCGCCTGGCAGGAACGCCAGGCGGACACCGAGCGCTGGGACGCGGTCGCCACCCGGGAGATGACCAAGACGCTCTCCCGCCTCAACGCGCCCGAGCACACCTGCCAGCGCCGCAGCCTCGGCAACCTCTTCGACCGCTCCACCATCCAGCGGCTGACCCCGCAGGTGGAGGCGCACGTCACGCGCCTGCTCGACGAGCTCGCCGACAAGCTGCGCTGGGGCGAGGCCGACTTCGTCAGCACGGTCAGCGAGCAGCTCCCGATCAGCACCATCGGCTCCTGGCTGGGCATCCCGCCCGAGGACTACCCGCACATCCTGGAGATCACCCACAACCAGGTGCACGCCCAGGAACTGCTCCCCACCAGGAGTGAGCTCAACGTCTCCGCGGAGGCGACCCTGCGGCTGCGCAGGTACTTCACCGAGCTGCTGCGACAGCGCCGCGCGAACCCCGGCAACGATGTCCTGACGGGCTGGATCCACCACTGGGACGCGGCGGAGCCGGACCGCGAGAAGGCCGACGAGATCCTCTACCGCCTCACCATGTTCGTCACCATCGCCTCGCTGGAGACCACCGCGACGCTGCTGTCGGCCATGGTGGGACTGCTGCTCGGGGAGCCCGGCCGCTGGGAGTGGCTCGCGGAGCACCCCGGGCACATCGACGCCGCGGTCGACGAGGTTCTCCGGTACGACCCGCCCATCCAGATCAACACCCGGGTCGCCGCCGAGGACACCGTGCTGGCGGGCGTCCCGGTCGCGAAGGACAGCATGGTCCACGTGCTGTACGGGGCCGCCAACCACGACCCGCGGCGCAACGAGGACCCGGACGCCTTCGACATCGAGCGCAGCGGCACCCACCTCACCTTCGGCGGCGGCGTGCACTACTGCCTGGGCGCGGCACTGGCCCGGCTGGAGGCGCGCACCCTCCTCACCCAGCTACTGAAACGTTTCCCCACTCTGCGGGTCGCGACACCGCCCGCCTACGCCTCCCGCCTGGTCTTCCGGCGCGTGGTCTCGATGGGTGTGGCGATATGAAGCTCTCGCTCGCCGACCGGCTGTCCGCGCGCATGCGCGCCCGCACCGTGCGCACCGTGCGCGAGGGCCCCGTCCTGCGCGTGGAACTGAACTGCCCCGCCTCCGGCAACGCCGTCACCGAGGCGATGCTGGACGACCTGCTGGCCGTGCTGGCCGTGCCCGATCCGGAGGTGCGGGTACTGGTGCTCAGCGGGGCCGGGGACGACTTCTGCCTCGGCGGCGACCGGGGCGAGTTCGCCGACTGGCTCGACGAGGACCCCACCGGGCGGGGAATCCGGGTCGCCGGCGACAAGGCCCGTCGGGTCTGCGAGGCACTCTCGACCGGGCAGGCCGTCACCATCGCCCGGATCCAGGGCAAGGCGATCGGCGCGGGGCTGGCCCTGGCGCTCGCCTGCGACCTGCGGGTCGGCGCCGACACCTCCGGCTTCCGCCTGCCGGAACTGGCGCTCGGGCTGCCCACCGCCTGGGGCGGCGTGCTGCCGCGGCTGATCCACGAGGTCGGCGCCGCACGCACCCGTGAACTGATCCTGACCGGGCGCGCCTTCGACGCCGCGGAGGCGCACGAGCTGTCGATCCTCCAGCGCGTCGTGCCCGAGGACGAGCTCGACGCCGCCGTCACCGCCTGGGCCAAGCCCCTCGTGCGCCGCCCGGAGGCCGCGCTGCGGGTCACGAAGGCCCTGCTCAACTCGTACGCCGCCCCGACCCGGCTGGCCGATCCCGCCGTCCTGGACGCGGAACTGATGGCCACCGTCGCCGCCGCGACCCGCAGGCCGCGGGACACCGGGGGGAGCGCGGCGGGAGCCGCACGGGCGCGCTGAATCCGGCGACGCCGCCGCACCGGACCCGACGGACCCGCCGGACCCGACGGACCCGCCGGACCCGACGGACCCGCCGAACACGAGCCGCCTGCGCCGGCCCCGCGGCCGACGCCGCCCTCGTCCGCCCGCCTGTTCCGGACGCGGGTCCCCTGCGCCGATTCCGGGCGGCCCGGTACGCCCGCGCCCCTGCTGCGGTCCGGAACCGTTGCCGCGCCGCGCCGCTCTGCCGCCGCCGGGTGGACCCCACCCCACCACCTCCGTGACACAGGTCACGGAAACCTCCCTCGCTCGGGGTGCCGGACAGCCGAGAGGGGTGAGCACACATATGCGTACCCGGATACGGGCACGGGGAGCCCGGCGCGTTCGCGAAGCTTTTCGACGGCTACACCCGCTCGGTGTACAACCACGCGTTCCGAATGACCGCCGACTGGGCCACGGCCGAGGACGTGATGGCGGCGACGTTCATGGAGGCGTGGCGGCTGCACGAGCGCGTCGATCCGGAGGGCGGCTCGTTGCGTCCCTGGCTGCTGGGCATCGCCACCAACACGGCGCGCAACCAGACCAGGAGCAACCGGCGCCACCGGGCGGCGGCCACCGCCGCGGCCAGGGCCGAGATGTCGGTGCCCGACCACGCGGAGGAGGTCGCCGGCCGGGTCGACGACCGACGGCGTCCGGCGGCCGCGCTGTGCCGTGCCGGCCGCGCTGCGCCGCCCCGAGCGAGGTTCTGACTCTCTGCCTGTGGGAGGGCCTGGAGTACACGGCCGCCGCGGAGGCGCTCGGAATCCCGGTCGGCACGGTCCGCTTCAGCAGGTCCCGGTCCGTTTCGGCCGGTCCCGGTCGCTCTCGGCCGATGCCCCGCCGTGATGCCTCTCCCATCGGCCCCACCAGCCCCGTCAGGGACCACCGGCCCCACTGGCCCCACCGGCCCTGTCGGGGAGCCACCGGCCCGTCGGGAACCCACCGGCCCCGTCGTCGCGGGGACGACACGGCGTACTCCCACCGTCCTGAACAGGGCGGAGGGCGGGCGCGGTACGTACTGCATCGACAGTACGCAGGACTCCATGCAGGTGCACGACGACGATGACGCCCCCGGCCACGAAGGATTGAGGTATTCCTCCGGCCCCGCCGTTCCCCCGCCGTGTCCCGGCGCGGCCCCGGCACGGCCGGAGAGCGGCACTCGTGCCGTCGATCCGTCGCCCGATCCAGACTGGAGCGCCTCTTCGTGGCCACCTTCCTCTACCGACTAGGACGCTTTTCCTTCCGGAGGCGGCGGCTCGTCGCCCTGCTCTGGGTGGCCGTCCTCGCCGCCTGCGCCTTCGCCGCGGCCAAGGCACCCACCGCCGCCGAGGACGGGTTCTCGATGCCCGGCACGGAGTCGCAGCGGGCGTTCGACCTGCTGGACCAGCGGTTCCCCGGCCAGAACTCCAACGGCGCCGACGCCCGCATCGTCTTCGTCGCCCCCGAGGGCCAGAAGGTGACGGCGGGCGCCAACAGGGCGGCCGTCGAGAAGGTCGTCGCAAACGTCGCGGGCGGCCCGCAGGTCAAGGGTGCCCTCAACCCGTTCGACATGGCCGGGGCCATCAGCAAGGACGGCAGGACCGCGTACTCGACCATCTCGTACGACGTCCAGAGCATCGACCTCACCGACGCCACCACCAAGGCGCTGGAGGACGCCGCGGAGGACGGGCGCAAGGCCGGTCTGACGGTCGAGCTCGGCGGTTCGGCGCTCCAGGCGGACGCCGAGTTGGGCGGCACGACGGAGCTCGTCGGTATCGCCGCCGCGGCGGTCGTCCTGCTGATCACCTTCGGTTCGCTGGCCGCGGCGGGCCTCCCGCTGCTCACCGCGATCATCGGCGTCGGTGTCGGCGTGGCGTCGATCATCGCCATCGGGATGTCCACCACGACCACCACGCTCGCCATGATGCTGGGGCTCGCGGTCGGCATCGACTACGCCCTGTTCATCGTCTCCCGCTACCGGACGGAACGTGCCGAGGGGCACGACGCCGAGGAGGCCGTCGCCCGCGCCGTGGGGACGGCGGGTTCCGCCGTGGTGTTCGCTGGCCTCACCGTGGTCATCGCCCTGGCGGGGCTGGCCGTGGTGAACATTCCCGTCCTCACCAAGATGGGCCTCGCCGCGGCGAGCACTGTCGTGATCGCCGTACTTGTCGCGATGACCCTGCTGCCCGCGCTGCTCGGTTTCTTCCAGCGGGCCGTCCTGCCGCGCGGCAGCAGGGGCTCCTCCGGGAGCGGGCGCCGCGCCCGGAACCCCCGCGCCGGGGGCACGGACGCCGCCGGGCCCCGGCTGGGCACCCGGTGGGCCCGCTTCGTGGTCCGTCGCCCCCTCATGGTCCTCGTACTCGGCATCCTCGGCCTCGGCCTGGTCTCCGTACCGGCCCTCGATCTCCAGCTCGGCATGCCCGGCGACGAGTCGCAGCCCACCTCCAGCACCAAGCGCCGCGCCTACGACGCCCTGGCCGACGGATTCGGCCCCGGGTTCAACGGGCCGCTCACCGTCGTCATCGACGCCAAGGCGTCCGGCGACCGGAAGGGCGCTGCGGCGCGGGCCGCGAAGGAGCTCACCGGCACCGACGGCATCGTTGCCGTGACACCCCCCGCCTTCAACGAGGCCGGCGACACCGCCGTCCTCACCGCCGTGCCCTCCACCGGCCCGAGCTCCTCGGACACCACGGACCTCGTCCGCACGATCCGCGACGAAGCACCCGGGCTGAAGTCGGAGACCGGCGCGACCATGCTCGTCACCGGCACCACCGCGGTGAACATCGACGTGTCGCAGAAACTCAGCGACGCCCTGGTGCCCTACCTCGCGCTCGTCGTCGGCCTGGCGTTCCTGCTCCTGATGGTCGTCTTCCGGTCCCTGCTGGTCCCGCTCAAGGCGGCGCTCGGCTTCCTGCTGTCCGTGGCGGCGGCCTTCGGTGTGATCGTGGCGGTCTTCCAGTGGGGATGGCTCGCCGACGCCCTCGGTGTCGAGCAGACCGGTCCCGTGATGAGCATGATGCCGATCTTCCTCATCGGTGTGGTCTTCGGCCTGGCCATGGACTACGAGGTCTTCCTGGTGACCCGGATACGGGAGGCGTACGTCCACGGCGAACGGCCCGGTCAGGCGATCGTCACCGGGTTCCGGCACAGCGCCCGGGTGGTCGCGGCCGCCGCCGTCATCATGATCGCGGTGTTCGCCGGCTTCATCGGGATGAGCGATTCGATGATCAAGATGATGGGCGTGGGCCTCGCCGCCGCCGTCTTCTTCGACGCCTTCGTCGTCCGCATGACGATCGTCCCCGCCGTTCTGGCCCTGCTCGGCGACCGTGCGTGGCGGCTGCCCCGGTGGCTGGACCGGTTCGTGCCCCAGGTGGACGTGGAGGGCGAGCGCCTGGGCCGGAGCGGGCCGACGGCCGTGCCCACGGACGCGGCGGAAACGGCACCCGACCCCGTACGCGTGTGACGACCCGCCCCGGATCCGTTCCCGCACCCGGCCCCCGAGCACGACCGGCACCGGGTACGGGAACGGACGGGGCCGGGGTCTCGGGGCCGTTCGCCGGATACCGCGGCGGGCGGCCCCGACACCTCACGTCCGACGGACGGGTCGGCGACCATGGTGGTGGCCGAGAAGGAAAGAAGCCTTTCATGTTCACCGACTGGCGGCAGTGGACCCGACAGCACCCCCGGACCATCGATGTGGCGGTGGCGGTGCTGCTGTGGATCTTCGCGGTCTTCTCCAGCACCCTGACCGGCGCCCGGATCGTCCGTGCGCCGACGCTCGCCTTCTGCCTGGCCGCCGCGGTGCCCTCCCTCGTCCTGCTGCTGGGCCACCGCGCCCATCCGCGCGCCGTGGTGGTGGTGACCACGGCGTGCGGGGGCGCCCTCGGGCTGATGAGCAACGCCATCGGCTCCGACCCCAGCCCCAGCGTCGCCGGTGCCGCGCTGGTCGCCCTGTACCTGCTGGCCCTGCGCACGGACCTGCGCACAACCACGGTGTACACGGCCGGGGCGACCGTCGCCCTCGCCGTCGTCTCCATCTTCTGGGGGCATGGCGCACTGCTGCGGCCCGACCAGATCGGCATCCTGTCCTGCGTGCTGCTGGCGGGCGCGGTGGGCGAGTCGGTGCGCAGCCGCCGCGACTACGTGGCCGCCGTGGAGGCGCGGGCCGAACTCGCCGAACGCACCCGTGAGGAGGAGGCACGCCACCGGGTGAGCGAGGAACGCACCCGGATCGCCCGCGAACTCCACGACATCGTCGCGCACCACATCGCCCTCGCCCACGCCCAGGCATCCACCGCCTCGTACCTGCTGCGCACCCGGCCGGCCCAGGCGCAGCAGATGATGGACCAGCTCGCCGGGACCACCTCATCGGCGCTGCGCGAACTCAAGGCGACCGTGGGTCTGCTGCGCAGCGAGGGCGACCCGGAGACGCCCCTGGAGCCCTCCCCCGGCCTCGCCCAGCTCCCCGAGCTGATCGCATCGTTCGAGCAGACGGGCCTGGTCGTCCAGGTGTCGGTGGAGGGGACGGTGCGGCCGTTGTCGCCGGGCACGGACCTCACCGCGTACCGGATCGTGCAGGAGGCGCTGACCAACGTCACCAAGCACGCGGACTCCGCGACGGCCTCGGTCCGGCTCGGCTACTCGCGCCGACTGCTCACGCTCACGGTCAGCGACGACGGGGACGGCTCGCGGGCGGCGGGCACTGCCGGGTACGGCCTCATCGGCATGCGGGAACGGGCCCTGTCCGTCGGCGGGCGGCTTTCCGCCGGGCACCGGGAGACCGGTGGCTTCGAAGTGACCACGGAACTCCCGCTGGAGGCGGAGGCCGAGGAGAAGGAGAAGGAGAAGGAGAAGGAGGCGGAGGAAGAGAAAGAGGACGAGAGGGAGGAACGGGCGGAGGAGGAGGCACGGGGGGAGACGGGGGCGGACAGGTCCGCGCCCCACCGGGACGACGACGGGACGAGAGGACGGCACGGTGACCATCCGGGTACTGCTGGCCGATGACCAGGCATTGCTGGCCGGAACCTTCCGGCTGCTGATCGACGCGAACGACGACATGGAGGTCGTCGGTGTCGCGGCGGACGGCCGGGAGGCGGTG
Source organism: Streptomyces sp. NPDC056061 (assembly GCF_042266885.1). Lineage (NCBI taxonomy): Bacteria > Bacillati > Actinomycetota > Actinomycetes > Kitasatosporales > Streptomycetaceae > Streptomyces > Streptomyces sp. NPDC056061. The sequence goes on from NZ_JBHJWQ010000003.1 coordinate 22,703, forward strand.
GAACAGGCCCGGGCCACGCGACCCGATGTCGTCGTGATGGACATCCGCATGCCGGGGCTCGACGGGGTGGGGGCGACGGAGCGGATCTGCCGCGACGAGGACCTGCACGAGACCCGCATCCTGATCCTCACCACGTTCGAGATCGACGAGTACGTGACCCGGGCCCTGCGCGCGGGCGCCAGCGGGTTCCTCGGCAAGGACGTCGCCCCCGAGGAGCTGCTGGCCGCCATCCGCACCGTCGCGGTGGGCGACACCCTGCTGTCGCCCACCGCGACCCGGGCCCTGATCGACCGATACCTGGCCCTTCCCGAAGGCAGAGTCGCCGCGCCCGAGGTCCTGAACGTCCTCACGGCACGCGAGCGCGAGGTCATGGCGCAGGTCGCCGAGGGCCTGTCGAACGACGAGATCGCCGCGCGGATGCACGTCAGCCCGCTGACGGTGCGCACCCACGTCGGACGGGCGATGACGAAGCTGGGGGCGCGGCACCGGGCCCAACTCGTCGCCATGGCCTACCAGTCGGGCCTGGTGCGGGTGAACCTTCCGCAGCCGGGCGACGGATGAGGGGCGTCACGGTCGCGGGCGGCACCGGCTGAGACGTGTGTCCCGGCCGCCGGTCGGGACACACGTCCACGCAGCGGCATGACCTCGACGGCGCGACCACAACGGCGCCGGTTCGAGGGCACGTTGTCCGGCGGCACGATGCCCGGCGGCACCGGTTGGACGACCCGAACCCGACAACGCCGGCACGACGGCACGATGTTCGGTGGTGACGGTTCGGCGGCGCCGCCTACGGGGCGGGTTCCGCGACCGCCACGAGTCGTTCCTCTCCGACTCCCCCGCAGGTGCAGGGACGTCCGGTTCGTCCGAGGCTCGCCTCGATGCCGTCCAGCGCCCTTCGGGCAGCGGCGATCTGGACCCGCAACGCCTCGGCCGACTCCGCGGTGTCGATGGCCTCCATGGCCCCCACCGCGCCCATGGCCCCCACCGCGCCCATGACGTCGACGGCCCCGAGACCTGTGACGGGCCCGTCGGCGCCGGAGCCCCCGGCGTCTTCCCGGACGTCACCGCCGTCCGGGTGCGGTCGCTGCCCGGCCTCCTCCATCCGATCGCGCTCCTTCTCCAACTCCCTTGCCTCTTCGAGAGAGTTGATGACCACTCCGATGAGGAGATTGACGAGCAGGAACGAGCCGAGGAGAACGAACGACGCGAAGTAGACGATCGTCCAGCGGGATATCTCCAGCCCGTCGCGGACCGCGTCCCCGAGGCCGTCGAGCGTGATGAGGAGGAAGAGACTGAGTGCCGCGCGGCCGAGCGAGCCGAAGTGCTCGGGGTTGTCCGCGGCGAAGAACACCCAGCCGACCATGGCGTAGACGTAGAGCAGGAGCGTGCCGACGAGCAGAAAGCTCAGCGTGCCGGGCAGGCTCTTGCCCACTGCCACGATCACGATGCGGAGCTGGGGCAGGAAACGCGCGGCCCGCAACACCCGGGCCAGCCGCAGCAGTCTCAGCACCGTGGCGTTCTCGCGGGCGAACGGCAGGAAGGCGAGCACGACGACGAGCACGTCGAACACGTTCCACGGGTCACGGAAGAAGTCCCGGGGCCGGTCGGCATGGGCGGCGGCCCGCAACAGGATCTCGACGGTGAACGCGGCGAGAAAGGCGTGCTCCGTCGTCTTGAGCGCACCGTGCCACTGCTGCACGACACCGCTGTACGTCTCGACGCCCAGCAGCGCCGCGTTGGTCACGATGAGACAGAACACGGCACCGGTGAAGGCCGGGGAGTCCACGATTCCGCGGCTGCGCACGGCGATCGCACGCCGTAAGGGTGCGGCGACCTGGTCGGACATGGTGTGACGTGTCTCCTCGCAGACGTACGGTGCCCCCGCAGGCCGGCTCCCGCTCACCGGCAGAAGTGGATCTTACGACCTCTCCGGCGCGCGCCTCCGCGTCCGCATGGCCGGTGCTGGGACCGCATGGGTTCGCCGAGTTGGTGGTCGTGGCGGCTGGACATGCGGTGACGTCCGATCCGAGCGCTGGAGGTGCGGTGGCCGAGCCTGTCCGTATGCGCAGACCGACCGGCCAGGAGGGGCAGAAGCCGCAGCAGATCGTGCGCCGGGGCAGCACCACCTCGGTGCGCTGTCGGCGCACGACGATGCTGCCGGCCTCGGCCGGCGGGAACCGGGAGCCGGTGATTGCCCAGCTGGTGCAGACCGACGAGGACACCGTCCGGGACGTGATCCACCGGTTCGACGAAATCGGCCTGGCCCCGGCCCCTCGGTGGGCGGGAGGCCGTACCCGCCAACTCGGCCCTGAAGAAGAAGACTTCGTCATCCAGACGGCCACCACCCACCCCACCAAACTCGGCCAGCCCTTCAGCCGCTGGTCCCTGCGCAAGCTCGTCGCCCACCTGCGGAAAGTCCACACCGGCGGCAGCCCTGATCCGCGTTCACCTCACGGCCCGACCGGGGCTCAACACAGCTGCGAACCCCACCTCCCAACTGCTGATTCCCGGCTTCATGCCGGGCCGCCCGATGCACGTCAACGCAGTCGCGAATATCCTCCGTGCGATCGGCATCCGGCCCCTGGCAGCCCGGTCGCGTGCCTGTTTTGCAGATGATCCGCGAGGCCCCGCCCTCCGTCCTCGCGAATGCCCTGGGCATCAGCGCCACCACCGCGATGCGCTACGCGGAACAAGCCGGCCCCGACTACCTCGCCTACGCGTCGATCGCGAAGCGGTAGACCGTGGACTGCCTGACCTGGAAGCCGAGACGCTCATACAGTCGGTTCGCCGCCGCACGATCCGGTCGGGAAGTGAGATCAACCGTCCGGGCACCCGCTTCCCGGGCGAGCCGCAGGGCCTCCTGGGTGAGAAGGCCCGCGACTCCCTGGCCTCGTGCCGCGCTGTCCACGACCACGTCTTCGACGCGGGCGCGCAAGCCGGACGGCAAGGGCAACAGCACCAGCGTCAGGGTGCCGACGATCGAGTCAGGAGTGCGGGCAACGAGCACGGTGTTGGCATCACAAGTCACCATCCGGTCGAGCGCTTCGTAGTCGAGGGGCTTGGCGGTCGAAGACAACTGCGGAAGCAACCTGCCGAAAGCGTCGACGAGCTCCTGACTCGCCGCCCGGATGATCTCTACACGGATGTCCATGCCAGGAGCCTATCCGTCGACCGACACTGCACAGTCACTCCAGCAGGATGGGTCGCTGCCGACCACTCACCCCTGACGAATAGCCGTCCTTACCACCATGTTGCTTCCGTCAGTGCGGCAGAGTCTGCGTCATGTTTGAACTGCGCACTTTGGAATCAGACGACTGGCCGATCTGGCGGGAACTGCGGCAGGCAGCCCTGGCGGAGGCGCCCTACGCGTTCGGGTCGACGCTTGCCCAGTGGCAGGGAACCGGTGATCGCGAAGACCGCTGGCGTGCCCGTCTGGAGATTCCCGGCGCACACAATGTCGTTGCGATGGTTGATGGTCGTCCTGCGGGCATGGCCAGCGGCGTTCCAGTCGAGCAGGCAGAGGACAGCGTTGAGCTGATCTCGATGTGGGTCAGTCCCGCGGCCCGGGGCAGAGGGGTCGGCGACTGCCTGATCCGGGAGGTTGCACGGTGGGCCGCGGAGCGAGGTGCCAAGTCTCTGCGCTTGTCCGTGATGCCGGACAACAAGAGGGCTGCCGCTCTCTACGAGCGCCACGGCTTCACGGACACCGGTGTGCCGGGTGACCTCCTGCCTGATGGCCTGGGTAGGGAACGGGTCATGGCCAAGGACCTGATGAACTGTAGGTTCCCGGCGTGAGTGACGACGGAAAAACTCGGGTTCGATTCGCGGCGCAGGCGGACGCAGGCGTGATCGCGCACATCCACATGACTTCTCGGTCGGCGACCATGCCCTATCTGCCGCCGCAGAAACGCAATCACGAGCAGGTGACCCGATGGGTCCGGGACGTCCTGCTCAAGCAATGCCGCACCTGGGTCGCAGTGCGTGATACAGAGATCACCGGCTATGCCGCCCTTGACGGCGACATGCTCGAACACCTCTATCTGCGCCCCGACGTCCGTCGGCAGGGCATCGGCACGCTACTGCTCAACGAGGTCAGGCGACACAGCCCGGACGGGGTGTCCCTGCACGTCTTTCAGCAGAACACCGAAGCCCGCGCGTTCTACGAGCGCCACGGCTTCACCGTCCTCGACACCAGCGACGGCGACCGCAACATGGAGAACCTGCCGGACATGACCCTTCGCTGGACACCCGCCCACGCCCGGTGAACCGCGCCGCCGACGAGCCGCATGGCGTGCCCGGCGGTTACGCCGCGTTGGCGAGTGGGAGTCCGCCCCAGCGGATGCCCTTCTCGCTGCGGATGCGAGCGCGCAGCGGCGGATGTCGGTGCCTTTGTGGGCGGACAGGTCGTCCAGGATCACGTGGATCGGTGCGCCGTCGGGCCGGGCGGCGCGGAGCGGACCTCATGCGGTCACAGCACTGGCGTGGGACTGTGGATGAGCCGGACATACCGGATGTATCGGGCGAATCCGCCGAGCGCGAAGGAGTAGGAGCCATGGCTGTACAACCGGAGGGCACGCCGTGCTGGGCCGACGCGATGTTCCCCGATCTCGAAGCGGCCAAGAGCTTCTACGGTGACGTGCTGGGCTGGACGTTCGGCGAGTCGGCGGAGGAGTACGGCAACTACACGCAGGCGTACGCCGACGGCAAGGCGGTCGCGGCCGTCGTGCCGCCGATGCCCGGCCAGGAGACCCCGGCGGCCTGGTGCCTGTACCTCGCCGCATCGGACGCCGACGCCACCGCCACGAAGATCCGCGACAACGGCGGCGAGACGCTGATGGACCCGATGCGGGTCGGCGACTTCGGCACGATGCTGATGGCCCGCGACCCCTCCGGCGTCGTCTTCGGCGTCTGGCAGGCGGGCTCCCACGAGGGCTTCGAGGCACAGAGGGTGCCCGGCGCGTACTGCTGGTCCGAAATCTTCACCCGGAAGCCGGAGGAGGCCGACGCCTTCTTCTCCGCCGTGTTCCCGTACAGCATGATGCGCATGGCCGACGAGCACGTCGACTTCAGGCTGTACAACCTCGGTGACGCGACGGTCCTGGGGCGGATGCGGATGGGCGACGACTTCCCGCCCGAGGTGCCGCCGCACATGAACGTGTACTTCACCGTCGCGGACTGCGACGCGGCCGTGGCGAGGGCGACCGAGCGCGGCGCGATCCTGCGGTTCGGCCCGATGAGCATGCCGTTCGGCCGGTTCGCGGCGCTGACGGATCCGCAGGGTGCGGCGTTCTCCGTGATCGACGTCGACACGACCGAGGGCGACATGCCCAGGATGTCGCCGGTGTCCTGACCCGGCCGCGACCGGGTGACGGGCGAGGCCGTCCCCCGCGGGCCCCGCCCGAGTTGCGGGGCCCGCGCACATGGGGTTGGTTCGAAGAGGAGACGGGCGGCACCCGTGACGTGAGGCGGGTACCGCGGGAGCCCGTGCGACAACGGTCGCCCGCCCCGTCCCCTCAATCCCCGTCCCCCGTCCTTCCCTGTCGGTCCCCTCGTCCGGGGGTGAGGCACCGTGCTCTTCGTCGATCGCGCGGACGCGGGACAGCAACTTGCCGAGGCACTGCGTCATCTGGAGCGTGAACACCCCATCGTGCTGGGCCTGCCGCGCGGCGGGGTCCCGGTGGCCTTCCAGGTGGCGCAGACGCTCGGCGGACTGCTCGACGTGATCGTGGTCCGCAAACTCGGCGTACCGCACCACGAGGAGGTGGCGTTCGGCGCCATAGGCGAGGGCGGGGTGCGGGTCGTCAACGAGGACGTCGTCAGCCATCTGCGGGCCGGGAAACAGGATCTGGCCGCGGTCGAGCGGGTCGAGGCGACGGAACTGGTGCGGCGCGCCCAGGCGTACCGGGCGGGCCGGCCCCGCATGCCGGTCGAGGGCCGGACCGTGATCGTCGTGGACGACGGTGTCGCGACCGGCGCCACCGCCGAGGCGGCCTGCCGGGTGGTCCGGGAACAGGCCCCGGCGCGCGTGGTGGCCGCCGTCCCGGTGGCGCCGCCGGACGCGCTGAACCGGCTCCGGAGGTGCGCGGACGAGGTGGTGTGCCTGTCCGTGCCCCGTCTGTTCCGCGCCGTCGGGGAGTGGTACCGCGACTTCTCGCAGACCTCGGACGAGGAGGTCGTCGCGCTGCTGGCCCGGGCCCGGGACGGCGGGCACGTCACGCCCGGCACCGACGAGGACGGCTGAGAGCCCGCTCGGAACCGCGGCGGCACGGGACGCGGCAGGCCCCTCCGGCGGGGAGCGGGCCACTCCCCGCCGGAGGGGTTCACACGGTTCCGGTCGGTCGGTTCACACGGCTCCGGTCGGTTCGCGCAGGCTTCCACCGGTCGGTTCACACGGCTCCGGTCGATTCGGGCGGGTTCAGGCGGTCGATTCGGGCGGGTTCCGGCGGTCAGTTCCGGCGGTCAGTTCGGGCGGGTTCCGGCGGTCGATTCGGGAGGGTTCCGGCGGTCGGTTCGGGCGGGTTCCGGCGGTCAGTTCGGACAGAGTGTGTCCCGCTCCGGCCGGACTCCCGTCGTCAGGAACGTGGTGACCGCGCGGTCCCCGCAGGCGTTGCCGTTCCCCAGGTAGACGCCGTGCCCACCGTGGTCGACAGCGACCATGCGGGCCCGGTCGCCGAAGGCCCGGCGCATCTTCATCGCCGCGGAGTACGGGGTCGCCGGGTCGCGCAGGTTCTGGATCATGAGGATGTTGGACGGCCCCTCGTCGGTGATCCTGGCCGGCCGGTCGGCCGGGGCGTCCTTCCAGAAGGAGCAGGGGGTGATGTTCCTCGGCATCCCGGCCGAGAGCGGGTGCTCGGCACGGTCCTCGGCCACGGCGCGGGCCACGGCGCGCCGGTACGCCGGGTCCGCGGCCGGCCAGCGGACGTCGTTGCAGATCACGGCGATCGTGACGGCGGCGTCCGGGTCCGGGAGCGGCTGGGCCAGCGCGGCGGGCAGGACCGGCTTCGCGGAGGCGTCCGCGGCCGCCCGGAGCAGCGTGGCCAACGGGGCGAAGAAGTCGTCGTCGTACAGCGCGTTCTGCAGCGCCTGCCGCAGACGGTTGCCGGTCAGTGGCACACCGGGCGTGGTGGACTCCTTCGGCTCACGGTCCAGTCGTGCGGCCAGCGCGAGCACCCACGGGCGTACGTCCTCGGCCCGTTCGGCGAGTCGCAGCCCCTCCGCCTCCCGGGCCGGGTCCGCGGCCCACCGTGCGAAGTCGGGGAACCGGTCCTCCGTGCCCACCGCCATGTTCGCCAGCCAGCCGCGCGCGCCCCGGGACGGATCGGGGTCATCGTTGCTGTCGAGCACCCAACGGTCCGTGCGGCCGGGGTACTTCTGGGCGTACACCGCACCCACGTAGGTGCCGTACGAGGTCCCCCAGGCGGACAGTTTCTCCTCGCCCAGGGCCTGCCTGAAGCGGTCGATGTCCCGCACCTCGTTGGCCGTGGTGAGGCCGCGCAGCATCGCCCCACCGTTGCGGGCGCACGCCTCGGCGGTCCGCCGCGACCGCTCCACGTTCCCGGTGATCGAGCCGTCGGCGGCGGGCCAGGACCGGAGGTTCACCAAATCCCGGTCCTCCGGGGCGAGTTCGCAGCTCGCCTTCGGGCTGCCGCCGACGCCGCGCGGGTCGAGGCCCACGATGTCGTACCGGCCCCCCGTCTCCCGCAGCAGTTCCTCCCCCTTCTGCGTCACCCGCTGCACCCCGGACGAACCGGGACCGCCGGGGATCACCAGCAGCGTCCCGCGCCGCGCCGAGGGGCGGTCGCTGCGCACCCGGGTCACCGCGAGCGAGATGCTCGGACCGTCCGGGGCCCGGTAGTCGAGCGGCACGGGCAGCTCGGCACACTCCTGTGCGGCGGGCCCGTCCGCCCGGGCACAGGGCTTCCAGTCGAGTGCCGGTAAGGAGTCGCCGGCGTGTGCCGGCGGAGTTGCGGCCCCGGTCAGGGTGGTGACCGCGACGGTGGCGGTCAGGGCGGCGAACGTGAGGGTCCTGCGGTTGGTCTTCATGCGACAAGCCTTGCCGCGCCGGGCTCGTCGGCCCATCCGGCAGGCACGAGACCCCGCGGTGGGGCAATCCCCCGGCCCCGCCGCGGCACCAGCCGGTCGGCGCCCCCTGCCACCGCAATGCGAGGCGATGGCAGGGGAACGCCGTTGAGGAGGAGCCGTCACCGGCGTCGGGCGATTCAACCCGGGGCACGCCGACAGCGGTCCGTCAGCCGTCGACCCTAGACACCCGCGGGCTCCCCGCGGCGTACCCACGCCAACGGCCGCGCCCGCTCCACTCCAACGGCGGCGCCACCCGGCGGCGCCGGGCCGCGCACGCCACCCGAGCGGCGGCAGCTCCATACAATCCGCGTACCGACCACGGCGCCACGGGCACCACGGGCACGACCAGCACCACCGGAACCACCGATACGACCAGCACCACCGCAACCACCAGCACCACCGATACGACCAGCACCACCGGGGTGACCGGCACGACCGGTCCGAACGGTTCTCCCCGAGAACGAGAGGTTCCAGTGGCCATCGAGGACAACACTCCGCGGCCCCGCCCCGTCACCGTCATCACCGGCGGCAGCCGGGGCATCGGTGCGGCGACCTGCGTCCGTCTGGCGTCCGACGGGCACGACCTCGTGCTGGGCTACGTCAGCGACGCCGGGGCCGCCGAGCGGACCGCCGCCGCGGTCCGGGACCACGGCGCGCGCTGCGTCACGGTACGGGCGGACACCGCCGTGGAAGCCGATGTGGAGCGGCTCTTCGACACCGCCGCCGACCGGCTCGGCCCGGTCACCGGACTGGTCAACAACGCCGGTGTGACCGGGCCGCTCGGACGGCTCGCCGACACCACCACCGACACCCTGCGCCGCGTGCTCGACGTGAATCTGCTCGGCGTGCTGCTGTGCTGCCGCCGGGCCGCGAAGGACATGGCGGCCACCGGGTCGGGCGCGATCGTCAACGTCTCCTCGGCAGCCGCCACCCTCGGCAGCCCCGGGGACTTCGTCCACTACGCGGCGACGAAGGCCGCGGTGGACGCCCTGACGGTCGGGCTGTCCAAGGAGCTGGGACCGGACGGCATCCGGGTCAACGCCGTCGCCCCCGGGATGATCGACACCGATATGCACGCCACTGCGGGCGACCCGGACCGGGCGCACGCCGCCGCGGCCGGAATCCCCCTCGGCCGACCGGGGGCGGCGACGGAGATCGCGGCAGCCGTCGCCTGGCTCCTGTCCGGCGAGGCGTCCTATGCGACCGGGGCCGTCCTGCGGGTCGCGGGCGGGCGCTGAGTTCACGGGCGGGCGGCGACCGGAGCGTCGTCGGGCAGGCGGTGACCGGAGCGCGGGCGGGGGGCGTGGCCGACGCCCGCGTCGGTCCCGGCGAGCGGAACGCAACGTTCCTGAGTCCTCAGGAGGAATGGCGAACGGTGACGAAAAATCCACCATTGAGCCGATCCGCACCCGGGTACAGGTGCCCCGTGCCGAACTTCGAGATCACCACAGCGAGCGCCGACGACCTCACGATGCTGGCCGAATGGGCCCATGAGGAGAGCTGGAACCCGGGACTGACCGACCGCCACGCCTTCTTCGCCGCCGACCCGCGCGGCTTCCTCGTCGGTCGGCTCGACGGCGATCCGATCTCCTGCGTCTCCGTGGTCCGCTACGGCACCGGCTTCGGGTTCCTCGGCTTCTACCTCACCCGGCCGGAACTGCGCGGTCGCGGCTACGGCCTCCGGACCTGGCAGGCGGGCATGGCACGGCTGGAAGGCCGCAACGTCGGACTCGACGGCGTGGTCGCCCAGCAGCCCAACTACCGTAAGTCCGGGTTCCGTTCCTTCTGGACCAATATGCGCTGGGAGGGGCATCCGGTCGATGCGCCGACCGCCCCGCCCGGCACCGTCCTGGTCGACGCCCGCACCATCCCCTTCGACCGGCTCGCCGCCTACGACCGCCGGTTCTTCCCCGCCGAGCGCGACAGCTTCCTCGCGCCGTGGATCGCCGACCCCGCCCGTATCCCGCTCGCCGCCGTCCGCGACGGGGAACTCCGGGGCCTCGCCGTGCGGCGCCCCTGCCGCACGGCATCGCGGATCGGCCCCGTGTACGCGGAGTCGCCCGAGGTGGCGGGCGCCCTGATCGGCGCACTCGCCGCCGCCGATCCGGACACCCCGGTGGCGGTCGACGTCCCCGACGTCAACCCGGCGGCCGTGCGGCTCGTGGAACGGCTGGGCCTCAGCCCGTCGTTCGAGACCGCCCGGATGTACACCGGCCCGTCGCCGGACATCGACCACGCCGGACTCTTCGGCATCACCAGCCTCGAACTGGGCTGAGGCCGCCCGACCGGGCAGCCGTCCCCGGCCGGACTGCCGGAGCCGCCCTCGGCCGGGCGCGGATACGACGCACTCGGCCGAGCGGTTGCGACAGGTGCGACAAGGGCAACGGGTGCCTTCAGCCGAGCGGGGCCATGTGTCCCCCTCGGCTCAGCAGGTGTGACGTCCTCAGCTCAGCGGGTGCGATGTCCTCAGCTCAGCGGGTGCGATGTCCTCAGCTCAGCGGGTGCGATGTCCTGCCGGATGCCTCGTCGATCTCGTCGTGTGCCTTGGTCAGCATCTTCATCGCCAGTTCGTTGAGCGCTCTGGCTCCCGCGATCTCCTCGCCGACCCTCGGCTGGTCCTTGTCGGAGGGGTGACGGCTCGCGTATCCGTGGGCCCTCACCTCGTTGCCGTCCGGCAGTCTCACCAGGGCGGCGGCACGGGTGCGGCGGGTGTCCTCCTCGAATTCGAGATCCACATGCCAACCGACGGCTGTGTGCGTCATCTCGATCACCTCTTCACCAGGGTGTGCATCTACCAGGGTGCGCCCGTTCCGGCGCCCCTGCACCACGGAACGCCCCCACGCACGGAGCGGATACCGCGCCCCCCGCCGCAGGCGGCCCGCCGACACCGGCCCGGTCCTGCCGTGTCCGCCCCCGCCGCGTCCGCTCCTACCCCCTCACTTCCGCTCCCACCCCCTCACTTCCCGGCCGGGCCGGGCGAGAAGGCCGGGGGCAGGTCCGGGGGCGGGGACGCCGAAGGGCGCGCGGAGGGGGCCGGGGACGGCGAGGCGGGCGGGGTGCGCGCGGGATCGAGGCGGTCGAAGTCGAGCGTGCCGTGCGTCGCCGGGGCGGCCGACGGAAGCCGGAACGCCGTCGCGATCTCCTCGGGCAGCGGGGCCATGCCCAGCAGGCCGGCGACGATCCGGGCCGTCAGCGTGTGCCAGGACCCGGCGCGGCGCAGCATCGCGTGGTCGCTCCCCCGGATCGCGACCAGGCAGGCGCGGGCCCCGGCGCGACGGGCGCGGACGGTGAAGGACTGGGACTCCCGGGGGCTCGTGATCCGGTCGCGGGTGCTGTGGACCAGGATCACGTCGCGGTCGGCGAGCTGGGCGACCGGGTCGTCCGCCGGGCACCAGGGGGCGAGGCCCACCACGCCGCGCACCAGCGGATGCCCGGCGGCACGCAGGGCGGCGCGGGCGCCCATCGAGTGGCCGAGCAGGACCACCGGGATCTCGCCCGCCTCGTCCCGCAGGGCGTCGAGGGCGTCCGTCGCGTCGTGCAGCGGGTCCTCGCGGGGGCCGTTCCAGCCCTGGTGGGAGTAGCGGACGGAGCGCACCAGGACGTCGTCCCCCAGTTCCTCGCCCGGTGCCCCGGCGACGACCCGGGCGAACGGCAGCATCCGCAGGCCGGGAAGGTTCAGCGGGCCGGGCGGCGGGGGCCCCAGGCCGGTCTCGCGGCCGCCGTGCAGCAGGAGCACGGCCGCGGACGGCGTCGGTCCTCGGTCTGTCATACGCCTCTCCTGCCTGCCTCCTGGCGTGGAGGCCGGTTCGTGACGGGGATGCCGCACCGGGCGCGGCGGTGTGTGCCGGACTGCCCCGACCGCGGTGTCCGGCGCACGCCCCGTCGTCCACAGGGTGTGGACGAACGCGGCCCGCGATTCGTGCCCGCCACGGGCCGTACCCGCCCGGCCATGGCCCCGGACGGGGCTCCGGCCGCGACCGGGACGCGGTCGGAGCCCCGAAACCTGAACACGACCGCAACCGAAGCCCGGACGCGAGCGTGAAGACAGGTACGGGTGCGACTCCGGGACGCACCCGATTGCCGAACGTGCCCTCCGGCAATGATCCGGCATAAAGGACGGGTAAAAGATTTCCGGATCTCGGCAGTGTGCACGACCGTGCGTATATGGGATCATCCAGCCAGCTCGACGGAAATGTTCGGGGGAAGCATGTTCGGGGGATTTCGGGGACCGGGAGAGGTGATCGTGTGACCTTGTTCCTCGGTCTCGGTATTGCGGGAATCGTCCTGCTCGTCCTGTCCCTGATCTTCGACGGCATATTCGAGGGCCTCTTCGGGGGCGCCCTGAGCGGTTTCTTCGACGGCCTGCTGTCCCTCCCGGTCATCGCCGGTTTCCTCTCGATGCTCGGTTTCGGAGGCGCGATCGTGCTCGGCACCACCGGACTCGGCACCATGGCCGCGATCGTCGCCGGAGGTCTCGCCGGAATCTTCGCGGCTACGCTGATCTGGAAGTTCAGCAAAGTCCTGATGCGGGACCAGACCGACTCCACGCCGCGCGGCGACGATCTGGTCGGCACGTCCGGCTCGGTCGTCACGGCCATCCCGGCCAACGGCTACGGCGAGGTCCTGCTGCGACTCGGCGGCCAACCGGTGAAGTTGGCGGCGAAGAGTCCGGTGCCGGTCGAACGCGGCACCGAGGTCTGGGTGGAGGCCGCGCTGTCGACCACCTCGGTCGCGGTCCGCCCCGTCGAGCGCTGACCCCCGACCGACACACCCGCGGTGCGCCATGCCGTACCGCCCGACCCGACACACCCGCGGTGCGCCGCACCGGCCCGCGCCCGTACCGCCCGACTCGAACTGCCGTCCCCTCAGGGAGGCAGGGGGGACATGTCCATGAGCCCAGTCGTGATCGCCGTCATCGGAGTCGTCGTACTCCTGGTATTCCTCGCCCTCGCCGTCATCACCCGCTACAAGGTCGCCGGGCCCAGCGAGGCGTTCATCATCACCGGACGCCGCGGCAAGAAGTCGACGGACCCGGTGACCGGCCGCACCAGCATCGACAACAGCGGCCAGAAGGTCGTCGTCGGCGGCGGGGTCTTCGTGGTCCCGTTCGTCCAGCAGAAGTTCACCCTGGACCTGTCCAGCCGGCAGATCCCGGTGGCCGTGCGCGGCGCGGTGACCCTGCGCGGGGTGAAGTCCAACCTCGACGGCGTCGCGATCGTCAAGGTGGGCGGCAGCGAGGATACGATCCGGGCCGCGGCCCAGCGTTTCCTCCAGCAGCAGGACGGCATCGTCCGCTTCACCCAGGAAGTGCTCTCCGGTGCGCTGCGCGCCATCGTCGGCCGGATGTCGGTCGAGGACATCATCCGCGACCGGGCGGCGTTCGCCAGCCAGGTCGCCGAGGAGGCCGAGGCGAGCCTCTCCGGCCAGGGACTGATCCTCGACGCCTTCCAGATCCAGGACATCACCACCGAGGGCTCGTACCTGGAGGACCTCGGCCGTCCGGAGGCCGCCCGCGCCAAGCAGGAGGCCGACATCGCCGAGGCGGTCGCCCGGCGTGCGGCCGAGCAGGCCCGGCTCAAGGCGGAGGAGGAGATCGCGGTCGCGCAGCGGACCCTCTACCTGAAGCAGGCCGAGATCAAGGCGCAGACGGACGAGGCCGCCGCCCAGGCCAACGCGGCAGGTCCGCTCGCCGACGCCGCCCGTCAGCAGGACATCCTCACCGAGCAGGAGAAGGTGGCGGCACGGCAGGCGGCACTGACCGACCGTCAGCTCGACACGCAGGTCCGCAAGCCCGCCGACGCCGCCCGCTACCAGGCCGAGCAGGAGGCGGAGGCCCGCCGGATCGCCCAGGTCAAGGAGGCCGAGGCGGACGCCGAGCGCGCCCGCCTGACCGGTGAGGGCGAGAAGCTGCACCGTTCGGCCCTCGCCGACGCCGTGCGCATCGAGGGTGAGGCGGAGGCCGCGGCCATCGCGGCACGGGGTTCGGCCGAGGCCGAGGCCATGCAGAAGAAGGCGGACGCCTTCGCCCGGTACGGCGACGCGGCGGTCCTCCAGATGCTCGTCGAGGTCCTGCCGAACGTCGTCGCCAAGGCGTCCGAGCCGCTGAGCGCCGTCGACAAGATGACCGTGATCTCCACGGACGGCGCGAGCCGGCTGTCGCGCACGGTCACCGACAACGTCGCCCAGGGCATGGAACTCCTCAACGCCACCACCGGGGTCGACCTCGCCTCGCTGCTGAAGAACCTCAAGAGCGGTACGACCGACGCCGCTTCGACCGTCGCGCCCGCGAAGCCGGGTGACACGCCGGCAGCCGCACCCGCCGACGGGAAGATCGAGATCACCGACTGACCGGGGCTCGCCCCTCACGTGCCCAGGTGGTCACACACCACCTGGGCACACCCATGTCCGGACTCAGTCCGCGAGATCCACCCGCACGGTCAGCAGGTCCGCGCCCACCGCCCGCACGACGGCGCTGTTGTAACGCGGCAGAGTCTTGAGCCGGGCGCGCGCATCGTCCTGGGGGAGCGGATGTGCCACCCCGTCGTACCAGCGTCCCGCGATGCGGACCCGGACCCGTGGGTCGGCCCGGATGTTGCGGATGTACTGGGACCTCTCGCCGAATTCCGAGACCAGCCAGAACTCCCGCCCGATGCGTCGGCCGCCGACGGGGGTACTGCGCCGCAGCCCGGACGTACGGCCGGTCGTCTCCAGCAGGATCTGCGACCTCGACCGTCTGGCGAGCGGATTGACGACATGCCGCTGGAGCGAAGTGACCGCCCTGAACCTCATATCCCGAAAGCCCGCCATCGCGCGCTCCTTCCACCGGTGGCCGTGAGCTTACGGCCTGGAAGCAATGGGGAAGCCCGCGCTCTCTCGCTCTCCGGGTCGTCAGGACCCCGCCCCCGCGCCCTGAACGTTTTCCGGAAGCACGCGTGGCGGCGAGAACCTGGACGGCCCTTCTTCCGGCCTCTGCTCGCTCTCGATGACCGCCGCGATCCGCTCACGCCACGGCAGCGGATCGGGTTCGTTCTGCCTCTCGGCCCGCCGGGCGGCCCCGTGGGCCTGGTTCGCCTCGCGAGCACACGGGGCACACAGGTCCTCGTCCTCGACGGGACGGAACACATGGTCCCCGCCCTCCCCCGCGCAGACGACGAACTCCTTACGGGCGGATGCGTCACGTCGGCGCCCGCAGCCGTGCGAAGAACCCGTCCTCGTCCGCAGCGAGTTCGGCGAGCAGTCGTTGGTGCAGGTGCCACGCCTCGGCAGCGATCTCGTAGCGGCACACCGCGCAGCTGTACGTGCCGACGGGCTGCGTCGCGGACAGCGGGCCTCTGCAACGAGGGCAGGACACGTGCGGGTCAGTGGCACGGGCATTCGCAGCCGGGCAGGCGGCAGCCCCGATGCGCCTCGGCCACGCAGGTGCGTACGGCCACGGCGCACAATCGGCTGACACGCAACGCGGTGGGCTCCGCCGCCATTGCCGCGTACCGCTCGCGTGCGTCCGGGTACCGTGCCGCAGCCACCTCGCCGGCCATGACCACGGCGGCACTGTCCACGACACCACGTACCGCAGCCGCCAGTTCACCACCCTGCGTCTTGTCACCGACCGCCCCGACCGCCCGTAGATGCGCTGGAGCCTGCGGCCATGTCAGGACCGGCAGATCCCGGCTCTTCCCGTGCGGGTCGCTGTGGTCGCCGTCATGGCCGGGCGGCAGGACGCAGTGCGCGTCGTAGTCCGGGCACTCGGCCCAGCAGTACCGGCGGGGAACTTGGGCGCTCACATCGTTCTCCAGTCGGCGGACGAGGGCCACGTCGGACCACTCGCGTCGGAACTCGTCATGGCCGGAGTGCAAGCCCGTGTGCGTCATGCACGCGATGTTGCCCGCGTCCTCGTCGTCGGTCGGGACCAACGCCCAGTCGCAGTCGGGGGCGAGGCACCGGGCCGTCATCAGCAACCGGACGCGGGGTGCGGTGCCGATGCCGTGCACCGCGAACCGGTACCTGGACCGGACCGTCATCGCCGCCCCCGTCGGCTCGGATGCGGGTGCCTGCGCAATTCCACGTTGCAGTCCACCACCCGCGACAGGTCGCCCGCCCGCTGTGCCGCCGCCCGCTGGTCGGCCAGGGCGGCGCAGACGTCACAGCCATCGACCGGGCCGGGAGCGTCGGGAAGGCTGTAGTGAGGCAGTTCGATCACCGGCTCTTGCCAGGTTGTCATCGCGGCGCACCCGCCAACGCCCCCTGCCCGGCCGGACGGCGGCCACCGCACCGATCGCACTCACAGGCCGGATAGTCGGCCGTCATCGGCGGACACCTGAGCGGAACAACCTCGGCCGTCGGCCGGACGACGCGCGTCCGACCGAACCGGTCGACCTCGTACACCTTGATCGTCATCGCCATGCGCTGGCTCCCGGCCTACGTCGATTGAGGGGAGTGCGGCCAGTTCGCTGTACGTCCGCACTGTCACACTCCGATGATGTGTGTGCACGGTGAACAGCGAATAGGTCGCCGGGTGGCCACGCGTGGCCACGTAGCGGCCACGGCCGGAAGCGCGAATGATGACACCTCAGACCGAACCCATGAGCCGCAACGAAGCGCTGAGGGCCGCACGGCTATGCGGGGGGTGGCGGACCATCGAGGCAGCAGCCAGAGCTCTCACAGAGCACGGTCAGCGGCTGCTCGACGACCGCCAGTTCACCGTCTCAGCCCGCACCTGGAGGCGCTGGGAGGGCGATCGACCCGGGTGGCCGGCCGAGGAGACAGCAATCGTGATTCACGACGCGCTCGGTCGCTGGCCGGAGGACCTCGGCTTCACGACTCCGCCGGGATGGATCCGGCCTGAGCACCACGAAGAGGAACAGGTGCGCCGCCGATTCGCCTCTGTCACCGCTGCCGCGCTCGTTGCGGGACCGGTTGCGCCGCAGCACGTCGACCCTGCCCTGATCGACTACTTCCAGCAGCAGTTGGAGGGCCACTACCGGGCCGATATGCTCCTCGGCCCGCACGACCTGATCGGCACCGTGTCCGCGCAGTACCAGCTCATCGACAAACTGGTCCGCTCGGCGCAGGGCGAGACCCGCCGCGGTCTCCTGCGGGTCGGTACGGCCTACGCGGCGCTCGTCGGCTGGTTGTACCAGGACGCTGGGGACATGGACGGAGCGGCGTTCTGGCGGGGCGTCACCCAGGAGATCGCGATGCGGTCACGTGATCCACACCTCATCGGCTACTCACTCGTCAACCAGGCCCAAGTACGCACCGATCTCGGTGACGGGCACGCGGTCGTCGACCTGTGCGAAGCCGTCCTGGAAGACGCCGACCAGCTCGTTCCGAAAGTGCGCATCATGGCCATGCAGCAGCAGGCGCACGGCGCCAGCCTCACAGGGGAACGGCACATGGTCGACCAGCTCATCGACCGGGCCGACCGGCTGCTGCCGCGCGTGGACGACGATCTGCCATGGGGCAACGCGTGCCGGAGAACCCCCGGATACCTCGAAGTTCAGAGGGCCACCTGCTACGGGCGGCTCGGCCTCGGCACGGAGGCTGGTGCGCTCTGGTCACAGGTCCTCGCAATCGTCCCGGAGACAGCCCGCCGCGACCGCGGGGTGTACATGGCCCGGCAGGCAACAGCTGCGGCTGCTGCACGTGAGCCGGATCAGGCGGTGGAGATCGCCCGGACCGTGGCAACGATCGCGGTGGAGACCCGTTCGGCCCGGATGCGGGGGGAGTTGGTAACCCTCGAACGGGCGATGCGGCCGTGGCAGAATGCCCCGGTCGGCCGGAATTTCGCGGAGATCCTGGATCTCGTGACCGAGAGGGAATGACGTGGCAGGCGTACCGAAGCCGCTGACGGACGAGGAGATCGAGGCGCGGCTGGCCGAGCTTCCGGAGTGGACTCGTGACGGCGACGAGATCACGCGACGGGTGGATATCCGGTATCACGCAGGGGTGGCGATGATCGTGCACATCGCCGACCGGGAGCGACGCATCGGTCACCACGCAGACATCGACCTGCGGATCGACCATCTGCACATCGCCATCACGACGCATGACGCCGACTACAAGCTGACCGAGGCGGACTTCGACCTTGCGGCTCGGATCGATGCCATCGCGGCAGCGCACCAATCCACTCCGCTCGACTGACCCAAACGTACGAGACCGTCCCTCCGCGCGCGCCTTGATTTCTCGTGGTCGTCGCAACGGCCGCCCAGCGCACCGGCAGACAGACGAGCTCCACGACAACCACGTCGGGGCGGCGCGGGTCGACAAGACCGAGCTCGACATCATGACCGACCGGTGCTGGGCGGAACTCCGTCGGCCTCTCCGAGTTGTTCCCGTTCTCATCGACGCACTGAGCCGGTACCCCGACGACCGCGCACGCGACAAAGCCCTCTGCCTCTCCTGGCTCGCGACGTCGCCGCGGAGAACGAGGCCACGGCCCTCGGTGAGGCGAAGGACTGACCCCGAACGCACGGAACCACCCCTCCTCGCGCCGGCGCATTCCAAGGGGCGAAGGCCCATGTCCGCGGGGAGCAGAAGCGTGAGCGGCCGGACTCTCTGGAGGCCCTCGGACCATCCCCACGTGCGCGGGGAGCAGGCTGGCTGACCTGGGACTTCACCCGGCCAGCACAGCATTCTTCATCAGTTCTGCCTGATCCAGCACGACGAAACACCCCGCCGCCCGAGAAGGGCGACGGGGTGTGTGCGTTCAGCGGGGCTGTCTGCTGCGAGGCGCTGCGTGGCGGCATGGACACGACCGGTGCGGGGGAAGCAAGCCATGGTCCAGGTCGAGCCGGAAAATCCCACGTCCTCCGCGCTCGGCAGTCCCACGCCCCGGAGGCGGCGGGACCCTCCGGATAAAGTAATGCCAAGTTAAAGAGATCACCAAGTGCGGCGCGTTCCGCCGTCGCGCACCTCGGGAGGACACCATGGGAACCCACCGCACCACTCTGCCCGGAGTCGGCGTGCAGTACGACTACACCACCGAGTCGGGTCAGCACATCTCCGTCGTCGTGCACCACGACGGGCGTCGGTTCATCGGCTTCTACGACCAGGACGATCCTGATTCGTGCCGTCTCTCGGTACCGCTGACACCGCAGGAGGCCACCGGCCTCGCGCACCTCATCGACGCGGCACCCATCGACGCCGTACGCACCGAGGGCATCGACCTGGTCACCGAGCATGTCCCGCTCGGGAAGCGCTCCCCGTACGCCGGACGCCTGCTCGGGGACACCCGGGCGCGCACCCGCACGGGGGCCTCGATCGTCGCGGTGCTGCGCACGCACAGTGCGCATCCGTCGCCCGGGCCGGACTTCCGGCTGGCCATCGGGGACACGCTCGTCGTCGTCGGAACGAGGGAGGGCGTCGATGCGCTCTCCGAGATCATTGTGGAGGGCTGACAGTGCACGACACGACCGCATTGCTGGTGGAGCTCGGCTCCGTCATTCTGGGGCTGGGAATCATCGGGCGGTTCGCGGGGAGGATAGGACTCTCACCGATCCCCCTGTATCTGCTGGCAGGGCTCGCCTTCGGGGAAGGCGGGCTGCTGCCCCTCGGCGCGAGCGAGGAATTCACCGCCGTCGGCGCCGAGATCGGCGTCATCCTGCTGCTGCTCCTGCTCGGCCTGGAATACAGCGCCTCGGAGCTGGTCACCAGTCTCAAGACGCAATACCCCTCCGGTGCCGTGGACTTCGTCCTCAACGCCACCCCGGGAGCGGTGGCCGCGCTGCTGCTCGGCTGGGGCCCCGTGGGCGCGGTCGCGCTCGCCGGGGTCACCTGGATCTCGTCGTCCGGCGTGATCGCCAAGGTGCTCACCGACCTCGGGCGGCTGGGCAACCGTGAAACGCCCGTCATCCTCGGCGTGCTGGTCATCGAGGACCTGTCGATGGCCGTGTACCTGCCGCTGCTGACCGCGATGCTCGCCGGAGTCGGGCTCGCCGGAGGCAGCATCGCGCTCCTCATCGCACTCGGCACCGTCGGCTTCGTGCTCTATCTGGCCCTGCGGCACGGACGGCTGATCAGCCGGGCCGTGTCCTCCGACAACCCCGAGATGCTGCTGCTGGTCGTGCTCGGGCTGACGGTCCTGGTGGCCGGTGTCGCCCAGGAGTTGCAGGTGTCCGCCGCCGTCGGCGCGTTCCTGGTCGGGATCGCGCTCTCCGGCGAGGTCGCCGAGGGCGCCCGCGAGCTGCTGACACCGCTGCGCGATCTGTTCGCCGCCGTCTTCTTCGTGTTCTTCGGGCTCTCCACCGACCCGGCCGCGATCCCGCCGGTGCTGCTCCCGGCCGCGATCCTCGCCGTCGTCACCATCTTCACGAAGATCGGCACGGGCTGGTACGCGGCCCGCCGGGCCGGTATCGGGTCGAACGGGCGCTGGCGGGCCGGCGGAACGCTCGTGGCCCGCGGCGAGTTCTCCATCGTCATCGCCGGTCTGGCCGTGGCGACCGAGCCCCGGATCGGACCCATCGCCACCGCGTACGTCCTCATCCTCGTGATCGCCGGACCGCTCACCGCCCGCTGGACCCAGCCGATCGCCGCCAAGATCCTGAGCCGGCGCTCCCGTGCCGCCGCTCCGGCCGCCGCGGGCCCCTCGGGCACGAGCGGCGACGCCCCGACGGCCTCCGCCACCGTGCCCACCGCGCGGGAGGGGATCACGGCCTCAGCCGAGTAGGGGCTGTCCCGTAATCCGTGGTGGATCGGCGCGCGGCGTCAGATGTGGTGCATCACAAGTGGGGAGCGCGGCCATGAGGGCCGGCCGGGAATCACCCGGCACGACGAGGGCGGTGCGGCACGGGACGTCGCACCGCCCTCGCGCGTCGTGGGACGTCGGGGCACTTTTCCGGCGATCCGCCCGTTGTGCTCAGTGCTGTTCATGGAACACGGAGAACACGGGGGAACACGAGGGAACACGGGGAACGCGGACGAACACTCCGGGACTTCGGGAACACTCCCCTGCTAACTTCTACACGCCTGTAGAGTTCAGTTGGTTCCGGCAACACAACGCAACACAACGTATGGAGACGACATGGCACTGTGGGATCGGATCAAGGAATCCGCTTCGTCGATGCAGTCGCAGCTGGAAGCGAAGAAGAACGACCTGAAGAGCGGGGCGTTCCGTGACGCGAGCATGGCCATGTGCGCCCTCGTCGCAGCCGCCGACGGTTCCGTCGACCCGTCCGAGCGCCAGCGTGTCGCCGCGCTGATCGCCTCCAACAACGTTCTGCAGAACTTCCCGGCCGACGACCTCCAGCGTCGTTTCAACGACTACGTGAACAAGCTCACCGCCGACTTCGACTTCGGCAAGGTCTCCATCCTCCAGGAGATCGGCAAGGCGAAGAAGAAGCCGGCCGAGGCGCGTGCCGTCGTGCAGATCGGCATCGTCATCGGCGGCGCCGACGGCGACTTCGACGCGTCGGAGCGGGCAGTCGTGCGGGAGGCGTGCTTCGCGCTCGACCTGCCGCCGCACGAGTTCGACCTGTAACGACCCGGGGAGCAAGTCCCGGACCACCCCGCCCGGCGGGCCGGTCGCCCGGTCCGCCCATGTACCGCCGGAACGCCCGTGGACCGGCTGACCACCGGTCGGCGTCCGGCAGGCCGGGGGTGCGCGCCCTCCCCCGACGCGCACTCCCGGCCGCTTCCGCGTCTCGCTCCGCGGTACCTTCCCGGCGTCTTCCCCAACCGGCGCACCGCGTGACTCCCGGTCACAGCTCCTTGGTCGGCCAGTCCAGCAGCCGGGCGCCGATGGCCGCCGTCTGGAGCGTGTAGCGGTGCATCGGATCGGACGGGTCGGCGCCGGTCAGCTGGTGGATCCGCTCCAGCCGGTAGGTCAGCGCCCGCACGCTCAACGACAGCCGGCGGGCCGTCTCGGCGGCCACGCAGCCCGCGTCGAAGTAGGTGATGAGCGTGTTGAGCAACGGCTCCGCACCGCCGCGCGCCTGCTTGAGCGGGCCCAGCTGACTGCGCACCAGATCGGCCATGGCCTGCCGGTCCCGGGTCAGCACCGGGTAGACCAGCAGGTCGGACGCGTACAGCACCGGATCGTCCAGATCCATCCGTTCCGCGAGATCGAGCGCGTCGAGCGCCTCCTCGTAGGAATGGACCACGCCCCCGGGCCCCGGATGCGGGCGTCCCACCGCGGCCCGGCCGCCGTCCGTCGCCGCGTGCGCCTGCTTGGCGAAGTACCGCAGCACGTCGGGCTGGGTGCCCGGCGCGATGCAGACCAACCGCCCGTCCTTCGTCGTGATCAGGATCTTCCGGCCGCTGAACCGGGCGAGCATCGCCGACTCGACCACGCGCGGCACGGAGTCGGTCTCCGTGTACGCGTCCGGGCCGGTGGCCACCGCGACCGCGTGGGCGCGCGAGAGCCGCAGGCCGAAGCGGGTGGCCCGCTCGGCGAGCCGCCCCAGGTCGCTGCGCCCGTACAGCAGGTCGTCGATGAACTCCCGGCGCGCGGCCTCCTCCCGGCGCACGGTGAGCCGCTGGGCCCGCTCGAACCCGTCGGCGAAGGCGTCGACGGCCTGCTCGACCGCGGCCAGCACCGAGTCGGTCGTCGCGGCGTCGGCCGACGGGCCGCAGGGCCAGTGCGTGCGGGTGGCCGCGAGGTGGAGGCCGACCAGGGCCCGTATCTGGAAGCCCTCCTCGGCGGCCTGCTTCCCCACCAGTCGACGGCCCTCCAGCTCGTCCCGGGTCAACCGCCGCCCGGTGGCGGCGACTTCGGCCAGAATACGGGCATAGTCACCCAAGTACTCCTCGGGTATCTCCGGCGCGGCCATGCGCACCCCTCACTCTCGACATGCTTCCGGTGTCCGTCCGGCGACCGCCCGGCGCCCGTGGGACGCTGCCGGTGCCCGGCACCGAGGACGTATGAAGTTTGCCGGATCCCGGCAGTGCGATGTGCGAGTCCCGGATGGCACGATCGTTTCAGCACCACGGGGGAACACGGGGGAATCACGGGGGAATGACCCGGTTGTCGCGGCACGCTCGACGCGTGCCGCGGCGCCGGCGTCACCCGGCCCGTCGCACGGACGGCCACCGGACCCCCGCCGCAACACAGACAGGGGTGGACCGATGCAGGAGTTCCTGAGTGCGGCGACCGCCTTTCCGGCCGTGCTGTTCGGCGCGGCACTTGCCGTCGTCGTCTTCTTCTGGCTCCTCGTACTGGCCGGCGCGGCCGACCACCACTCGTTCGACACGGATCTCGACACCGGCCTTGCCGGGATCGGCGGAGTACCGGTCACCGTCTCGGTGTCCGCGATGGTCGTCGTCGGCTGGTTCACGAGCCTGACCGGCACCGTCCTGCTGCACCGCAGCGGTACCACCGGCGGAATCCGCGCGGTGCTCGCCTGCGCCGTGCTCGCCGGGGCGCTGCTGATCGCCTGGACCGTCACCCGGGCGCTGGTGCGCCTGCTGCGACGGCGGCTCCCGGAGGTGCCTCCTCCGTCACGGCAGGACTTCCTCGGCCGGGTCTGCACGATCCGCACCGGTTCCGTGAGTTCCGACTTCGGACAGGCCGAGGTCGTGTCGGACGACGGTTCCACCGCGATGGTCCAGGTCAGGCTGTTGCGCCCGCCGGACGAACCACCGCTCACCTCGGGCAGCACGGGGCTGCTGTACGCGTACGACGACGACGGCGAGTTCTTCTGGGTCTCGCCGTACGACAAGGCGCTGGATCCGGGACCGCCGGAGCCACGCACGGGCCCGCGCACGGCCGCCCGGCCCGCTGCGCCCCGCGCCCCGCACCGTTCCGGCTGACCGGCCCCCCGCGCCGGCCCGCACAGCCGCGCCGGGCACCGTCCGCCGACCGGACCGCGAGCGGAACCCGGCCCGTTCGGGGCCGCCCGTCGCGGCCGGGCCGGCACCGCCCACCGCGCGCGACGGCCGCTACCGGCCGTGCCGCGACCTGCCCGGTGGACGCGCGCCCACGGCCCGGCGGGCCTCCCCACCTCATCTCCACCCTCCTCACCAGCCGTCAAGGACTGCCATGGATGCCATCACCCTGGGCTTCGGCGTGCTCGTCGCCGTCGTCCTGCTCGTCGCCGTCGCCCTGCTCCTCGTCATCACGCGACTCTTCCG
Source organism: Streptomyces sp. NPDC056061 (assembly GCF_042266885.1). NCBI lineage: Bacteria > Bacillati > Actinomycetota > Actinomycetes > Kitasatosporales > Streptomycetaceae > Streptomyces > Streptomyces sp. NPDC056061. The sequence continues at coordinate 46,850 of NZ_JBHJWQ010000003.1, forward strand.
CAAGGTGGAGCAGGGCAAGGCGCTGATCATCTCCAAGACCAAGAAGGTCGATGTCACCTTCACCGGGGCCGTCGTGCTTCCGGTGCTGCACAAGGCCGAGAGCATGGACATCTCGGTGAAGACCATCGAGATCCGCCGCACCGGGCGCGAGGGCCTGATCTGCCAGGACAACATCCGCGCCGACATCCACATCACCTTCTTCGTCCGGGTCAACAAGACCGTCGAGGACGTCATCAAGGTCGCCCAGTCCATCGGCACCGGGCGGGCCAGCGACGAGGCCGCGCTCCAGGAGTTCTTCGGCGCGAAGTTCGCCGAGGCGCTCAAGACCGTCGGCAAGCAGCTGGACTTCGTCGACCTGTACACCAAGCGCGAGGAGTTCCGGGACCGGATCATCCGGGTCATCGGCACCGACCTGAACGGCTACCACCTCGACGACGCGGCGATCGACTTCCTGGAACAGACGCCCATGGCGCAGCTCGACGGCGCCAACATCCTCGACGCGCAGGGCATCCGCAAGATCACCGAGCTGACGGCGATCGAGCACGTGCGCACCAACGAGTACCAGCGCACCGAGGAGAAGGAGATCACCCGGCAGAACGTCGACGCCCGGGAGACGATCCTGGAGCTGGAGCGCCGGCAGTCGGAGGCCGAGATCAAGCAGCGCCGCGAGGTCGAGACGCTGCGGGCCCGCGAGGAGGCCGCGACCGCCAAGGTGCAGGAGGAGGAACGGCTCGGCGCCCAGGCGGCGTTCATCCGCACCGAGGAGCAGCTCGGCATCCAGCGCGAGAACCAGGCCCGGGAGATCGCCGTCGCGCAGAAGAACCGCGAGCGGGTCATCGCCGTGGAGAACGAGCGCATCGAGAAGGACCGGCTGATCGAGGTCATCGGACGGGAGCGGCAGACCGAGCTGGACCGGATCGCCGCGACGAAGGAGGTCGAGGCCGAGCGCCGCGAGGTCGCCGACGTGATCCGGGAGCGGATCGCGGTGGACCGCACGGTCGCCGAGCAGGAGGAGTCCATCAAGACGCTGCGGGCCGTCGAGGAGTCGGAGCGCACCCGCAGGTCGGTCATCATCGCCGCCGAGGCGGAGGCGCAGGAGAAGCTGGTCAAGGACATCAAGGCCGCCGAGGCCGCCGAGGCCGCGGCCTCCCACCTGGCCGCCGAGCAGCTGACGCTCGCCGAGGCCCGGCTGAAGACGGCGGACCTGGACGCCCAGGCGAAGCTGCGGCTGGCCGAGGGCGTCCGGGCCGAGTCCGCGGCGCCCGGTCTCGCGGAGGTCGAGGTCCAGGACGCGGCGGCCGAGGTCATCGAGAAGACCGGCCTCGCCGAGGCCGAGGCCACGTCCGCCCGGCTCCGGGCCGAGGCGGAGGGGGCCAGGCTGAAGGCCCTCGCCGAGGCTGAGGGCACCCAGGCCCAGGCGACCGCCGACGCGGCGATGATCGGCGAGAAGCTGAAGGCCGAGGCGGCCGGACTCACCGAGAAGGCCGCGGCGATGGCGGCGCTGGACGACGCGTCGCGCGGGCACGAGGAGTACCGGCTGCGGCTCGCCGCGGAGAAGGAGATCCGGCTGGCCGGACTCGACGTGCAGCGGCAGGTCGCCGAGGCGCAGGCGACGGTGCTGGCCACGGGTCTGGAGAACGCCGACATCGACATCGTCGGCGGGGAGTCGGTCTTCTTCGACCGGCTGGTCTCGTCCATCTCGATGGGCAAGAGCCTGGACGGCTTCGTGCAGAACTCCGACACCGCGAAGGCGTTGGCCGGGCCGTGGCTGGACGGCACCTCGTCGTTCACCGAGGACCTGACCAAGGTGCTGGGCCCGGTGTCGACCGGGGACGTGCAGAACCTGACCGTGTCGGCGCTGCTGATGCGGATGATGCGGGCGCCGGGCGCCGGGGTCGCCCCCGGGCAGGTGCAGCAGCTGCTGGCCGCCGCGCAGAAGCTGGGTCTCGCCGACCTGCCGGTGTCCGAACTTGCCGGAACGGCGGGGGCGGCAGGCGGGGCCGCGACGGGCGGAACGCTGCCCGGGGCCGTCGTGCCCGGTGCGGGCACCCCGGACGTGCCCGCCGCGCAGAACGGGTCGCCGGTCGCGTAGGCCGCCGTCCGGGCCGTCCCGCCCCGTGCCCACGGAGGAACGGCGGGACGGCCCGGACCCGGCCCGACGGGCCCGGTGGGCCCGGCCCCGGGCGATCCGGGTCCCGTCCGGCAACCGCTCACGTCCCCAGCGCCGGACGGGCCCCACCACCCGCACCACCCGCACCGCACACCTCGTAGGGAGCCGTACGCATGGACACCGAGACCACGACCGCACCGCCCGCCGGCGGCCCCGTGGACGCGGGGACGTACGAGGTGCTGCGCCGTCGGCTCCACGACCGGGCCGCCGAACTCGCGGGCCGCGCCGAGAAGCTCAACGCGCGCCGCACCGAGGAGTTCGGCTCCACCGAGCTGCGGCTGGCCGGTACCGAGCAGATCCGCACCGAGCAGGCGTGCGTGCCGCGCGACCTGGTGGCCGTCGGCGGGCGGCTGCTGTTCGGTTTCGAACGGGGCCCCGGGGCGGCGGACCCGGTCCCGGTGGCCGACGTACTCGCCCTCTACGGGCCCGAGTTGGCGGCGCCGGACGCGGACGGCCTGCTCGCCGACGAGGGGTTCGTCCGCGAGTTCACCTCCCTGCACCGCTACTACCGCAACGCCCGCCTGCTGCGGCTGCGCCGGGTGGACGGCAAGCTGCTCGCCGTCTTCCGCACCGGCGAGAACGCCGACGACGTCCGGGTGCTGCGCTGGGCGCTCGGGCCGGACGGCTCGCCCGGTCCGTTCCTCGACGCGCGCGGCGACCGCGACCACGTCTTCCCGGCCTCGCACGACTTCGCCTGGACCGTCGCGGGCCGCGAGTCCCACGTCCCGGGCAGGCACCCGCACATCGCGATCGGCGGGGACCGGGACGGCGCCGACGGAATCCTCTTCGTCGACACCCTGGGCGGCACCCTCACCGTCAAGACGGTCGACGACACCGACACCCCCGAGGGGATCTACGAGGAGCCGGTCGCCGAACCCCTCCAGTCGCTGGCCGACGCCGAGGTCGAGTACGCCGTCATCGGCCCGCTGGTCCTGCTGCGCGTCCGCCCGTACAACGAGGAGAACCGGCGGCACCTGGTCTTCAACACGCTGCTCGGCACCGTGGAGCGCCTGGACGGCATCGGGCCCGCCTGCCACCGGCTCCCGGAGGACCAGGGAATCATCTTCCCCGGCGGCTACTACCTCACCACCGGCACCGCGAAGACCTTCGACGTCGCCGAACCGCTCACCGACCCGGTCTTCGAGGGCGCGGTCCGCTCCCCGAACGGCGAGGACGTCCTGTACGTCTTCCGTTCCCCCGTCGACGGGCGCAGCCTGCTGCTGCCGTACAACCTGATCCGGCAGGAGGTCGCCACCCCGCTCCAGGGCCGCGGCCACGCCCTGCTCGACGACGGCACCCTCGTCCTGCTGCGGGCGGGCACCGCGGGCGACGAACCGGCCCGGGTCCACCCGGTGCAGCGCTGGCTGACCCCGTTCGTCTCCGACACGCACGCCGCCTCCCGGCCCGCCGGGACGGGACCGCTCGCCCGGGTCGGCAACGCCGACCTGGTACGTGGCATCTCCGACTGCCTGGCGCTCGCGCACAGCGCCACCGAGACCACCCCGACCTCCGCCGTGTACGCGCAGCTGGTCGCCGACTGCGCCCGTACCACCGACCGCTACCACTGGCTCGGCGACGCCGAACTCGGCGATCTCGCCGCGCCGCTGGCGGAACTGCGGGCCACCGCGCAGCAGGTCGTCGGCGAGTTCGAAACCGTGCGGGAACTGACCCGGCAGGCCGCCGAGGCGCTGACCGGGACCGCCGACCGGCTCACCGCCCTGGTCCGCCGGGTTCGCGGCGAGGCACCGCGCTCGGCCGCCGACTGGGTGGCCCAGCTCACCGAGCTCCGCAAGGCACAGGGCCACTTGGCGTCGCTGGCCGAGATGCGGTATGCCGACACCGAGAAGATCGCCGAACTGACCGCGGCCACCGCCGAGGACATCGAGGCGGCCGGCCGGCGGGCCGTCGCCTTCCTCGGCCGGGACGACGCGTTCGCCGACCACCACGCCGACATCGCCCGGCTCACGGCCGAGGCGGCGGCGCTCGCCACCGTCGCGGACGCCGCCGCGCTCGGCGACCGGCTGACCGGGATGACGGACGGCCTGAGCACCGTCACGGACGTCGTCGCCGGGCTGGACATCGGCGACGCCACCGTCCGCACGTCGATCCTGGAGCGGATCGCGGAGGTCCTCGGCGGGGTCAACCGGGCCCGCGCCACCCTGGACGCGCGCCGCCGCGAACTCCTCGACCACGAGGGGCGCGCCGAGTTCGCCGCCGAGTTCGCGCTGCTCGGGCAGGCCGTCACCGGGGCCCTGGCCGCCGCCGACACCCCCGACGCCTGCGACGAACAGCTCTCCCGTCTGCTGCTCCAGTTGGAGAACCTGGAGTCGCGGTTCGCCGAGTTCGACGACTTCCTCGCCGAGCTGGCCGAGCGCCGCACCGAGGTGTACGAGGCGTTCTCGGCCCGCCGGCAGAGCCTCCAGGACGCCCGCGCCCGGCGCGCGGAACGCCTCGCGGACTCGGCGGCCCGGGTCCTGGAGACGGTGTCCCGGCGGGTGGCCGCGCTGCCCGACCCGGACGCCGTGCACACCTACTTCGCCTCCGACCCGATGGTCGCGAAGGTCCGCCGCACCGCGGACGAGCTGCGGGAGCTCGGCGACCCGGTGCGCGCCGAGGAGCTCGACGGCCGGCTGCTGGCCGCCCGCCAGGAGGCCGGGCGGGCGCTGCGCGACCGCGGGGAGCTGTACGCGGACGGCGGGGCCACGATCCGGCTGGGCCGGCACCGGTTCGCGGTGAACACCCAGCCTTTCGACCTGACGCTCGTCCCACAGGGCGACGACCTCTCCTTCGCGCTGACCGGCACCGACTACCGGGCCCCGGTCACCGACCCGGAGTTCGCGGCGACCCGCCCGTACTGGGACCGGACGCTGCCCTCCGAGTCGGCGCACGTCTACCGCGCGGAGCACCTGGCCGCCCGGCTGCTCGACGAGCACGGCGCGGACGCCCTCGCCGCCCTGGCACCCGCCGAACTCACCTCCCTGGTAAGGGAGTCGGCCGCCGCCGCCTACGACGAGGGGCATCAGCGCGGGGTGCACGACGAGGACGCCGCCGCGATCCTCGCCGCGCTCCTCGGCCTGCGCGCGGGGGCCGGGCTGCTGCGCTTCCCGCCCGCCGTCCGGGCCGCCGCCCAGCTGTTCTGGACACACGGCACCGACGAGGCCCGACGCACCTCCTGGACCCGGCGGGCCGTGTCGCTGGCCCGCGCCCGGGAAACCTTCGGCCTGGCCCCGGCCGTCGCCGCCCTCCAGGAGGAGTGGGCGGCCGTCATCGCCGACGGGGACTTCGGGGCCGCCGCCCCGCTCGACGTGGCCGGGTACCTCTTCGAGGAACTGACCGGCGGCCCGGACGGCTTCGTCACCAGCGCCGGTGCCCGCACCTTCCTGGAGAAGTTCCGCCGCGCCATCGGCTCCTCGGCGTACGACGAGGACCTGGCCGCCCTCCACGACGACCTGCCGGCCCGCCGCCAGCTGGTCGAGGGCTGGCTCACCTCTTACGCGTCGGCGAGCGGCCACGACATCGAGCCGGGCGACCTGGCGGAGGCCGTCGCCGTGGAGCTGTGCCCGGCCCCGCTGCTCGACCGGTACGACTGCGAGGAGCCGCTCACCACGACCGTGGACGGCCTGCTCGGCACCCACCCCCGGATCGACCGGGGCAGGATGACCATCCGGCTCGACGAACTCCTCGCCCGTACCGCGGAGTTCCGCGCCACCGCCGTGCCCGGCTTCCGCGCCTACCAGCGCCTGCGCACCGAGCTCGTCGCCGCCGAGCGCTCCCGGCTGCGCCTGGACGACCACCGGCCGCGCGTCATGTCGGCCTTCGTCCGCAACCGGCTGCTGGACGAGGTGTACCTGCCGCTGATCGGCGACAGCCTCGCCAAGCAGCTCGGCACCGCCGACGCCGACCGGCGCACCGACTCGCAGGGCCTGCTGCTCCTGGTGTCGCCGCCCGGCTACGGCAAGACGACGCTGATGGAGTACGTCGCCGACCGGCTCGGCCTGGTCCTCGTGAAGATCAGCGGCCCGAACCTGGGCCACGACGTGACGTCGCTCGACCCGGCCCAGGCGCGCAGCGCGACCGCCCGCCAGGAGATCGAGAAGATCAACTTCGCGCTGGAGGCGGGCAACAACACCCTGCTCTACCTGGACGACATCCAGCACACCTCGCCCGAACTGCTCCAGAAGTTCATTCCGCTGTGCGACGCCACCCGCCGGATCGAGGGCGTCCGGGACGGCGAGCCGCGCACCTACGACCTGCGCGGCAAGCGGTTCGCGGTGTGCATGGCGGGCAACCCCTACACCGAGTCCGGGGCCAGGTTCCGCATCCCCGACATGCTCGCCAACCGGGCCGACGTGTGGAACCTCGGCGACGTACTGACCGGCCGCGAGGACGTCTTCGCCCTGAGCTTCGTCGAGAACGCGCTCACCGCGAACCCGGTGCTGGCACCGCTCGCCGGGCGCTCCCGCGAGGACCTCGCCCTGTTCGTGCGGCTCGCCTCCGGCACCGACCCCGACGCCCGCCCGGACCGGCTCGACCACCCGTACGCGCCCGCCGAGGTGGAACGGATCACGGCGGTGCTGCGCCATCTGCTGACCGCCCGGGACACGGTGCTGGCCGTGAACGCCGCGTACATCGCCTCGGCCGCGCAGACCGACGAGACCCGCACCGAACCGCCGTTCCGGCTCCAGGGCTCGTACCGCAACATGAACAAGATCGCCGAACGGATCGTGCCGGTGATGAACGACGCGGAGCTCGCGGCCGTCATCGACGACCACTACACCGGCGAGGCGCAGACCCTGACCACGGGCGCCGAGTCCAATCTGCTGAAGCTGGCCGCGCTGCGCGGCCGGCTCACCGCCGAACAGGCCGCCCGCTGGGCCGAGATCACCGCCTCCTACGTCCGCACGCAGGCGCTCGGCGGGCCGGACGGCGACCCCATGGCGCGTGCCGTCGCCGCGCTGGGGCTGCTCGCGGACCGGATCGCGGCGGTCGAATCGGCGATCGTCCGGGTCGCCGATCCGCGCCACGTCCTCACCACCCCGCAACCCCGGCACGCGGCCCCCCGCCCCGCGGTCGACGACGATCACTGAAGGGTCCGGAACACTCGAACACACGGGGAGGGCAAGGCATGCTGGGACACGTGTCGACACTCCCCCCACAACCCCAACGGTCCTCGTCCCGCGGCCACATGGTCGTCTGCGGCGACGACGCACTCGCCCGCCGACTGGCGGTGGAGCTGCGCTACGTGTACGGCGAGCGGGTCACCCTGCTGCTCCCGCCGGGGCCCGACGCGCGCCGCTCCGAACTGCCGCTGACCGGGCGCGGACGGGCCGCGACCCTCTTCGGCCGGATGTCGGCGGCGATGAACCGCAACCTGGGCGGCCTCGGCGGCGGGGGCGCCCCGGGCGACGGCCAGTCCGACACCGCCTCCGGCGTGCTCACCATCGACAGCTCCGACACCAACGCCGGAGTGGAGGCGGTACGCATCCTGGAGGCCCCCGAACCCTCCGACGAGGCGTTCGAGGAGGCGGGCGTCGAATCGGCCACCGCACTTGCCCTGGTCTACGACGACGACGAGCGCAACATCCGCGCCGCACTGACCGCCCGCCGCCTCAATCCCCGCCTCCGGCTGGTCATCCGGCTCTACAACCGCAAGCTGGGCCAGCACCTGGAAGCGCTGCTCGACCAGGCCGCGGCCGTCGCCGCCCCCGGCCTCGACCGGGCCGCGCTGGACGCCTCCACCACCGTGCTGTCCGACGCCGACACCGCCGCACCCGCCCTCGCCGCGACCGCGCTCACCGGCTCCAGCAAGGTGATCCAGGCCGAGGGCCTGCTGCTGCGCGCCGCCGAACGCACCCCGCCCCAGGACGGCAGGCTCGCCGACCCCGGCCTGTGCACCCTCGCCCTGCTGTCCTCCACCACGCACGACCCGGCGGGCGCCGAGGGCTCCGACAGCAGCGCCGACGGTCCCCAACTCCTGCCGGACGCACGGGACATCGCCTCGGCCACCGGCCGGGGCACGATCGTCCTGGAGGCGGTCAGCCGGGCCGACCCGACCGCACCACCGACCCGGATGGGAGGCAGGGGCGCACCGCTCAGCCAGATCTTCTCGCGGCGGCTGCGCTGGTCCGCACTGGGCGTCGGCCTCGCCGTCGTCGCCCTTGCCGTCGCCTCGACGCTCACCACCGGCGACCGCCCGCTGCACGCCGCGTACCTGACGCTGCTGGACCTGTTCGCGATGGGCGACCCCGCCGTCGAGGACGAGAGGCCGCGCCAGATCATCCAACTCCTTTCCGGCGTCGCCGGGTTGATGCTGCTCCCGCTCCTCGTGGCGGCCGTCCTGGAGGCATTCGGCTCGCTGCGCACGGTGTCGTCGCTGCGCCGCCCGCCCCGGGGGCTGTCGGGCCATGTGGTGCTGCTCGGTCTCGGCAAGATCGGCACCCGGGTCCTGGTCCGCCTGCGCGAGCTGGACATTCCCGTGGTGTGCGTGGAGGAGGACCCGGACGCGCGCGGCATCCCGGTGGCCCGGCGGCTGCACGTCCCGGTGGTCATCGGTGACGTCACCCAGGAGGGGGTGCTGGAGGCGGCGAAGATCCATCGCGCCCGCGCCCTGCTCGCCCTGACCAGCATCGACACCACCAACCTGGAGGCCGCGCTCTACGCCCGTTCGGTCAAGCAGGACCTGCGGGTGGCACTGCGGCTGTTCGACGACGAGTTCGCGACCGCCGTCTACCGCACCCTGCGCACCGCGCATCCGCAGGCCGTCACCCGTTCCCGGTCGGTCTCCCACCTGGCGGCCCCGTCGTTCGCCGTCGCCATGATGGGGCGCCAGATCCTGGGTGCCATTCCGGTGGAGCGGAAGGTGATGCTGTTCGCGGCGGTCGAGGTGGCGGGACACCGGCACCTGGAGGGGCGCACGGTGGAGCAGGCGTTCCAGCCGGGCGCCTGGCGGGTGCTGGCCCTGGACGCCACCCCGCCCGAGGACCGCAGCCCGGACCTGACGACGGCCGCCCCCGGCGCCCCGGACCGCCCGTCCGGGCTGGTCTGGGACCTGCATCCGGGGTACGTGCTGCGCCCGCAGGACCGCGTGGTGATCGCCGCGACCCGACGCGGCCTCGCCGAACTCCTGCGGGGGCGGCGCAGCGGGTAGGGACGGCGCAGCGGGTGAGAACGGCACAGCGCTTGAGGGCCTCCGGTCCGTGCGGGTCCGGGTCCGGCCCGTCGTCGCAAGGGCCGTTCGCCGCAGGCTCGCCCGTTACCTTTCTCGTGGCCCCGCAACGGGGCGCCTGGCCCCCGGGCCCGGTATGGCTGTCTGCCCCCTGTCGTACGCATGACCTGGGGGGTGTTGCCGCCGGGCTTCGGGGCACCGCTTGACCGCTGATGAGGGGCCTGACGACCGCCTGGTCCGGTGCAACGCCGGACCGCTGAGGGTGGGGATGTCTGCGTAACGTGGTTGCCGGCGTGTGGTGCCGCAGGGACGGCCGGGAGTTGAGGAGACGAGAGGCGAGGGGCACGCGCACATGGTCGACACGACCGCGATAGATCTCTTCCTCGGCCTGGACCTGGGCAAGGAGTTCCATCACGCCCATGGCCGGACCGGGGACGGCAGAACCGTGCACGACAAGCGGCTGCCCAACACCGAACCGAAACTGCTGGAGCTGTTCAGCAAGCTGGTGGCGAAGTTCGGCACCGTTCTTGTGGTCGTGGACCAGGTCGCCAACATCGGCGCGCTGCCGTTGACGGTGGCCCGCGCGGCGGGCTGCCGGGTCGCCTACCTGCCCGGCCTGTCGATGCGACGGGCCGCCGACCTGCACCCGGGTGAGGCCAAGACCGATGCCCGCGACGCTTTCGTGATCGCCGAGACCGCCCGGTCCATGCCACACACCCTGCGCGCGGTGGACCGTGACGACGAGACGCTGGCCGAACTGACCATGCTCACCGGCTACGACAACGACCTGGCCGGCGAGGTCAACCGCACCACCAACCGGCTGCGCGGCCTGCTCTCCCAGATCCACCCCTCCCTCGAGCGCGTGCTCGGCCCGCGCCTGGCCTACCCCTACATTCAGGCCCTGCTGTCCCGGCACGGCTCACCGGCCAGGCTGAAGAGACTCGGCCGGGCCCGCTGCGAGACCCTGCTCAAGACACACGGTTCCCGCAAGGCCCACCACCTCACCACCGAGATCTACGACGCGCTCGCCGAGCAGACCCTCGTCGTTCCCGGCACCGAGGCATCCGCTCTGATCGTGCCCGGCCTGGCTGCCCAGCTCGCCGCCGCCCACACCCAGCGACAGGCCACCGAGCAGGAGATCGCCGCCCTGCTGGAGGCCCTCCCTCTTTTCCACCTCCTGACGTCCCTGCCCGGCCTGGGCGTCAGGACCACGGCCGCCGTGATCGTCGGGATCGGTGACGGCACCAGCTTCCCCACCGCCGGGCACCTCGCCTCCTACGCCGGACTCGCCCCGGCCACGAAGTCCTCGGGCACCTCGATCCGCGGCGAGCACGCACCCCACCGCGGCGACCGGCTCCTCAAACGCGCACTGTTCCAGGCCGCGTTCGCCGCGATCGGCTGCAAAACCGACCCGTCCTCACGGATCTACTACGACCGCCAGCGCGCACGCGGCAAGACCCACACCCAGGCGATCCTCCGTCTGGCGCGGCAACGCGTGAACGTCATCCACGCGATGATCCGCACCGGCACCCTCTACGAGCCCCGCACCCTCGACATCGCTGCCTGAACACTCCACCCGCCTACCCTCTCCACCCCGTCACGCCCGCGCACCGGCACGCCACCCCCCGCCAAGCCGGCCACCGGCCTGCCCACACAGCACCCGACCCGCCGGGAACGTCACGCTTCGCGTGACGTTCCCGAAAACCAGCGCGAACCCCTACGAACCAGCCCCACCAGGGTTGACGAAACAGATAGGGGCACCCCCCCGATCGCCGCAGGCTCGCCACCGGTCCCGGGGCATGATGCCCGCCCCCCGGGACCGGCATCATGCCCCGGACGGACCCGGCGGGGCGCCGTAGCACCCCGGTCCCGTTCACGCAGTACCACGGTCCCGTCCTTGCCCCAGTGATCAACCGTGCGGCCCGAGGCCGTCGTCACACACCGCGGGGGCACGTCCTGCCCCCGCGGAGACGATCTGGAGGCAAGCCATGAAGCAGCGGGCTGCGCGCACCACCTCACTGGCGATGGTGGCGGTCGCACTGCTGGGAACGGCCACCGCCGCGCCCTCGGCGCACGCGGCGGAGCGGACGGACCGGGGTCACGAGGCGACCCGTACCGCACTGCGGGCGCTGGTCGAGAAGGGGGAGTTGCCCGGAGTCGTCGCCACGGCCCGTGACGGCAAGGGGAGTTGGTCCGGCACTGCGGGGTACGCCGACACCGCCACGGGGCGCGAGCGCTCGCCCGCCGAGCACTTCCGCGGGGCGAGCATCACCAAGACGTTCATCGCGACCGTCCTGCTCCAACTGGAGGCGGAGAGGCGGCTGAGCCTGGACGACACCGTCGAGACATGGCTGCCGGGCCTGGTCCGGGGCAACGGCTACGACGGCAGCACGATCACACTGCGCCGACTGCTCAACCACACGAGCGGCATCGCCAATCACACCGACGACCCCGCCATCGCCCACAACTCGGCCGGCCCCGGCTTCCCGGAGCACCGGTACGACACCTACACGCCCGAGGAGCTCGTGGCGGTCGCGCTGAAGCAGCCGCCGCGCCCCGACCCGGAGAAGTCGCCGCTGTACTCGAACACCAACTTCGTGATCGCCGGAATGGTCATCGAGAAGGCGACCGGCCACGGGTACGCGCAGGAGATCACCCGGCGGATCATCGACCCGCTGAAGCTGCGCGGGACGTCGTTCCCCGGCACTGCGCCACAACTGCCGGACCCGCACCCCGTCGGGTACTCCCGGCTCCACCGGAATGCCCCCGACACCGAGGTGATCGACGCCACCGAACAGAACATGACCTGGCTGGGCGCGGCGGGCGACCTCATCTCCACCACCGGCGACCTCAACCGCTTCCAACGCGCCCTGATGCGCGGCGAGTTGCTGCCACGGGCCCAGATGAAGGAGATGCTCGAAGAGGTGCCGGACGGAGAGGTCCTCGGATACGGGCTCGGCGTCGAGTTCGCCGAGCTGTCCTGCGGGGTGCGGGTGGTGGGCAAGAGCGGCCGCACCAACGGCTCGCTGTCGGCGATGGTCGGCACGGCGGACGGCAGGCACCAGCTGACGTTCGACATCAACGGCGACTGGCTGCGCGACAGCTCGCTGTACACCGACGTGATCGAGGCCGAGTTCTGCGGCACGATCCCGGCGCCAACCTCCCGCGGGCGGCAGGGCGCGTGAGGGCCTCCCGCCCGCCGGCGGGGCCGTAATCGGATTGCCCGCACGGGTTCCGCCGCATACGTTCCCCGCATGCGCGCGGATCAGGAGCTTCTCAACGTCATCGACATCGAGGCGACCTGCTGGGACGGGCAGCCCCCGGCCGGGGCGGTCAGCGAGATCATCGAAATCGGGCTGACCGTCGTCGACCTGCGGGCGGCCGAGGGGGGCTCCCCTGCTCGAACGAAGTCGGGAGCTCCGGGAAGGATCGCCCGGCACCGCATCCTGGTCCGCCCGGCCCGGTCCTCGGTCAGCGCGTTCTGCACCGAACTCACCGGCCTGACCCAGGCCGAGGTGAGTACGGGCGTCTCCTTCGCGGATGCCTGCCGCATACTGGCGGCCGAGCACGACGCGGGGATACGCCCTTGGGCGAGCTGGGGCGACTACGACCGCAACCAGTTCACCCGCCAGTGCCGGGCCACCGGCACCCGCTACCCGTTCGGCCACCGCCACACCAACGCCAAGATCCCCTTCACCGCCGCCCACGGTCTGCGCAAGCGTCCCGGCATGGCCCAGGCGCTCCGGGTGGCGGGCCTCCCCCTGGAGGGCCGCCACCACAGCGGCGCCGACGACGCCTGGAACATCGCCGCCCTGATCCTGGACACGGCGGCCCGGGGCGCCTGGCCGACCGAAGGCTGACGAGGGCGCCGCGGACAGTGTGCCGCGGACGAGAGCGCCGTCGGCGGCATGCCGCCGACGGATCACAGGCCCCGACGGGCCACGGGACCGGCCCGCGCGATCCGGGCACGGGATCGCCCCACACGCTCCGACCCACGCGGTCCGGCCCACGCGCTCCGGCCCGCGCGACGCGGGCCCGCCCGCCGCCGTCACACCACGCCGTGCATCGCCTTGCGCACCTCCTCCAGCGTGGCCTCGGCGGCCTCGTTCGCGCGCACGTTCCCGGCCCGGAGCACCGCCCTCACGTACCTCATGTCCCGCGCGAGCTCCGCCCGCCGTGCCCGGACCGGCGCCATCCGGTCGTTGACGGCCTCGGTCACCGTCCGCTTGAGGGCGGCGGCGCCCCCGTCGCCGATCTCCTCGGCCACCGCGTGCGGGTCGCGGTCCAGGCAGAGCGCGGCCAGCAGGACGAGCGAGGACACCCCGGGCCGGGCCTCCGGGTCGTAGGTGATGCACCGGTCGGCGTCCGTCGTCGCGCTCCTGATCAGCCGCGCCGTCTCGTCGGCGGTGGCGGCCAGCGGAATGGAGTTGCCACGGCTCTTGCTCATCTTGGTGCCGTCGGTGCCGAGCAGCAGCGGCGCGGCGGAGAGCAGCGCGTCCGGCTCCGGGAACACCTCCCCGTACCGCTCGTTGAACCGGCGCGCTACGGTCCGGGTCACTTCGAGGTGCGGCAGCTGGTCGCGTCCGACCGGCACCAGATTGCCCTTGCAGAACAGGATGTCGGCGGCCTGGTGCACGGGATAGGTGAACATCAGCCCACTGACGGAGGACTGCCGGGAGTGCGCGATCTCGTCCTTGACCGTGGGGTTCCGGTTCAGTTCGGCGACGGAGACCAGACTGAGGAAGGGCAGCATCAGCTGGTTGAGCGCGGGCACGGCGCTGTGGTGGAAGATCGTCGAGCGCTCGGGGTCGATCCCGACGGCCAGGTAGTCCAGGACCATGGCCTCCATGTGCTCGGTGAGCCGGTCGGCCACGTCCCGGTCGGTGAGCACCTGGTAGTCGGCGATGATCACGAAGACGTCCACACCGAGGTCCTGGAGCCGGACCCGGTTGTGGAGGGTGCCGAAGTAGTGCCCGAGGTGCAACGGCCCGGTGGGCCGGTCCCCGGTCATCACCCGGAACCGCTCCGGCGCCCGGAGGATCTGCCGCTCCAGCTCGGCGGAGCGGTGCCGGGCGGGATCGACGTCGATGACGGGGGCGGGGCCGGTGGCCGGGGCTGCGGCTGCGGCTGCGGCTGTGTTCACGGTGCTCATGGGGCTTCTCTCCTTGCGGGTACGGCTTGCGTGGAGGACGGCCCGCCGCCTTCGGCGGCATCCGCACCCGTACGAGGGCAGAGAAAGAGGGCCGTCCGTTTCGAACGGCCCTGGTTCCGTGCAGATGGGGTGGCCGCTCCTAGGAGGAGCGCCACCAGTTACGGCACGGTACGGAGGTCATGGGCGCGATAGTAGCGCGAGTACGCCCGCCGGTACGGGCACGGTTCACACTCCACGACCACACCGGTCACGCTACGCGACGGCACGGTCAGGCGGCGATATCCGTGCGCCAGCCTTCCACCTCGGCCCAGATGATCAGTCTTGCGGGTTTCTTCCTGAGCACGGCGAAGATCAGGTCCGGGGTGAAGCTGTCTGCGGGTGCGGGTACGAAGAGCGGTCCCGTACTGGTCGTCCTCGCACCGGTCACCGGGTCGGCGACCTCCAACGTGGCACCGGAGACCTCAAGTTGAACGTCTCCGCCGACGGCCCGGATGTAGGAAGACAGTTCGGTGATGTATCGGGCGAGATCACGCAGTTCCTCATCCGCCTCGTCAGCGTCTGTCCGGGTGAGTTCATCGATACGGTGAAAATCGAAGCCGGTGGCACCAGTCTCCAGATCGATGACACGTTGGAGTTCCACACCCATGCGGAGGGCGACGTCTTCGCGGGTGGCTCGCGCACGTTCACGGAGCTCGACAAGGCGGACACCACGCTCTTCGGCGGCCAGGGCCTCGGCTCCCCGCTCGATACGTTCACGGGCCGCTGAATCGTCCGGGAAGAACTCGTCCAGGAAGTCATCGAAGCTGTCGTACGTGCCGGACTCAGTGGTCATTCGCGGCCCTCCTGCATCTCCTTCAAGTGTCGCTCATAACGTTCTTCGGCAATCGGTACTGTCTCGTCGTACCACCTGGACCAGTTTCCCGCTTTGTTTCCCGCAGCGAGGATGACGGCACGGCGCGCAGGGTCGAAAACGAACAGCATACGGACAGACACTCTCTGGCCGGAGCGTGGCCGAAGCTCCTTCATCGCGTACTTCGACCCCTTGATCAAGTCTGCGGTCGGCCGGGCGAGGGCAGGCCCCCGTTCCGTAAGACGCTTGATCGCTTCGCTGATGTGTTCCAGGGTTTCCGGATCCTCGCGGCGAAGCCGGTGCAGCCAGTCGCGCACCTCGGGAACGATCTCAAGCCGGTAACTGCTTGGGCTCTGCGGTGCCAAGCGGGTTCCTCCTCCTGCTCAGTGCCCGGCCGGGGCAGTAAGGCGTTCGGGGCAGGAATGCGGTGGCGAGAGGGGTCGAGGCAGCGACCCCTCTGGTTTTCCGTCTGGGCGCGACAGCCCTGCACAGCCACTGCCGGCGCGCCCCCGCTCCCCTTCCGCCCCAACGAGTCGCGCGTCGGGTTCAACGAGACGACCCACGACCCGTCACGTGCGCAATCGCCGCGCGCTTCATCAGATCCACCTGTTCGGATCACCAAGCGTCCGCCGGGAGAGGAGCCCAGACCGCAAGGGGAAGCCACACACGTCACACCGAATCCCTCCACACCCACGACGGTGCGATCCAGCAGGGCCGGAGCGGGCGAAGGGCCGGACAGGAGCCAGGAAGCCGGGCCCGGGACAAGACACCCGGCCGGCCCCCGTCACTTCTTGGCGTGCTCGCCCACGTAGAACAGGAGGTAGACGAAGCCGGCGAAGAGGTGCGTGGCGAAGACGTAGACGAAGACGCGCAGCGCGACTCCGCGCTCCTTCCAGCGCTCGGTGTCGCCGCTCCGGTCGCCCCCGCTCACACGTCACCACCTCCGCCCGGCGCGGGCCGTACAGCGGGCCCGTACATCCCGTCCAGAGTACGCGCGCCCCCGGCACGCCCCCCTCGGAACGGCCCGGAATAGCCCGGAGGCCCACCCCGTTGTAGGGTGTGCTCACGTAGTTCAACATTCAACAAAAACTACTCATCAGCTCAGGAGGCGGGCGCCATGGAGTTCGGGATCTTCACCGTCGGGGATGTCACCACCGACCCGACGACCGGCAGGACACCGAGCGAGCACGAGCGGATCAAGGCCACGCTCGCCATCGCGCAGAAGGCGGAGGAGGTCGGCCTGGACGTCTTCGCGACCGGCGAGCACCACAACCCGCCGTTCGTCCCGTCCTCGCCCACCACCACGCTCGGCTACATCGCCGCCCGTACCGAGAAGCTGATCCTGTCGACGTCCACCACGCTGATCACCACCAACGACCCGGTGAAGATCGCCGAGGACTACGCGACGCTCCAGCACCTCGCGGACGGCCGCGTCGACCTGATGATGGGCCGCGGCAACACCGGCCCGGTCTACCCCTGGTTCGGCAAGGACATCCGCCAGGGCATCCCGCTCGCCATCGAGAACTACGCCCTGCTGCACAAGCTGTGGCGCGAGGACGTCGTCGACTGGGAGGGCAAGTTCCGTACGGCGTTGCAGTCCTTCACCGCGACCCCGCGCCCGCTGGACGGCGTCCCGCCGTTCGTCTGGCACGGCTCCATCCGCTCCCCGGAGATCGCCGAGCAGGCCGCCTACTACGGCGACGGGTTCTTCCACAACAACATCTTCTGGCCGGTGGAACACACGAAGAAGATGGTGAACCTCTACCGGCAGCGGTACGCGCACTACGGCCACGGCACCGCCGAGCAGGCCATCGTGGGCCTCGGCGGTCAGGTGTTCATGCGGAAGAACTCGCAGGACGCGGTACGGGAGTTCCGCCCGTACTTCGACAACGCCCCGGTCTACGGGCACGGGCCCTCGCTGGAGGACTTCAGCCGGGAGACCCCCTTGACCGTGGGCTCCCCGCAGGAGGTCATCGAGCGGACCCTGTCCTTCCGGGACGCCGTCGGCGACTATCAGCGCCAGCTGTTCCTGATGGACCACGCGGGACTGCCGCTGAAGACGGTCCTGGAGCAGCTCGACATCCTCGGCGAGGAGGTCGTCCCGGTGCTGCGCAAGGAGTTCGCCAACCTGCGCCCGGCCGGGGTCCCGGACTCCGCGCCCGTCCACCCGGCCGTCGCCGCCGCCCGCGCCACCACGAAGGAGGTCTGACCACCGTGTCCACCGCACCCCGCGCCTTCGCCACCGAACCCGTGCGGATCGTCGCCGTCTCGGCCGGGCTGAGCAGCCCCTCGTCCACCCGGCTGCTGGCCGAACGGCTGGCCGGCGCCGCCCGTGAACGGCTGCTCGCCGAGCAGGACCGCACGGTCGAGGTCCGGGTGATCGAGCTGCGCGACCTCGCCGTCGACATCGCCAACCACCTGGTGACCGGGTTCCCGCCGGCCGCTCTGGACGAGGCGATCAAGGAGGTCGTGGAGGCCGACGGCCTGATCGCCGTCTCGCCCGTCTTCACCGCCTCGTACAGCGGGCTGTTCAAGTCGTTCTTCGACCTGATCGACAACACGGCGCTGACCGGCAAGCCCGTCGTCGTCGCGGCGACCGGCGGCACCGCCCGCCACTCGCTGGTGCTGGAGCACGCGATGCGCCCGCTCTTCGCCTACCTGCGCGCCACCGTCGTACCGACATCCGTGTACGCGGCGTCGGAGGACTGGGGCGCGTCCGGCGACGAGTACACCGACGGCCTGCCGTCCCGCATCCGCCGGGCGGGCGGCGAACTCGCCACCATGATCACCGGCGGCCGGGCGGCCTCCGGGGCGTCGAGGACACGCGGCCTCGACGACGAGGTGGTGCCGTTCGAGCAACAGCTCGCCGACCTGCGACTGGACTGATCCGCCACTCGGCCCCGGCCGGGGACCCCCGTCCCGGCCGGGCTGTCCGGTTTGATTAGAGTTGCCGTGAAAGATGCGTCGTACGAAGGACATGTGCGGGGTTCCTTCGCATGTCCTCGCACGACGCCTCTTCGCACTGAGCCGAACCGAGCTGGAGGCAGTGATGGGCAGGATCGTGGTGGGCGTTGACGGCTCCGAGTCGTCGATCAAGGCACTGCACTGGGCCGTACGCCAGGCGGAACTGACCGGTGACACGGTGGAGGCCGTCAACAGCTGGGAGTACCCGGCGACCAGTTGGGCGTCCATGATGCCGGGCATGCCGGAGGACTTCGACCCGCAGGCCCTGGCGACGGTGTCGCTGACCGAGGCACTGGAGGAGGCCCTGGGAGCCGAGGGAGCCGCCGCGGTCAGCAAGGTCGTGGTGATCGGCAACCCGGCCCAGTCCCTGCTCGAACGGGCCAAGGGCGCGAACCTGCTGGTCGTCGGGGCGCGCGGGTACAGCGGCTTCAAGGCCACCCTGCTCGGCTCGGTCAGCCTCCACGTCACCCAGCACGCCCCGTGCCCGGTGACGGTCGTGCGCGACTGAGGACTGTCCCGGAGCGGCACCGGTGCCGTGACCGGCGAACGCTGCCGGGAACGGCGCAGCGCTGCCGGGAACGGCTCAGTGCTCGGCCGGACGACGACGGAAGCCACAGGACGACGGGCCCGCACATCTGCGTGCGGGCCCGTCGTCCTGTCTCCCGGAGGCCGGTCGGGTTCTCCCGTACGCGCAGAGAACCCGGGATCTCCCGTACGCGCAGGGGGTGCGGATCCTCTCGTGCACGTACGGGATTTCAGGTTCTCTCGTGCGTGTAGAAGATGTAGAACGCGGTGACGAACATCCCCAGCCCCACCGACAGCCCCAGCGCCGAGGACCTCAGCACGCTCGACCCCGTCAGCCCCACCAGCAGGCCGATCGCCGCGGCCGTCAGCGCCCCGTAGGCCGCCCCTCGCACCAGCGGCAGCATGGAGCGCTGGGTCCGCCCCAGGGCGAAGCAGAGCACGGCGAGCACCACCGCGGTGAGAAGGCCGTACCAGAACTGCCGGTAGCCGGTCGCGCCGTGGTTGCGGAGGATGAACGACGCGTACAGGCCGTACACCGCGCCCAGCACGGCGGGTACGGCCCAGGCGGACATGTTGCTCCGCCGCGCGTGCGCCGGGCCCCGGCCCCGGGCCCGTCGACGTGTCGGCATCATTGCGTGAATGGCCATGGCGGAGAACTCCTTCCGTCGCCGGTCTCCATCCAGGGCACACCCGGCCGCCCCGCCCGGCAACTCGGATGGCGTACGGCCCGGGGCGCGGCGCCGGGGCACGGGATTCCCTGGAGGGATGCGGACGTATTTCTCGGCGACCCGGGCGGGCGCGGTGCTGGTGCCGGTCCTGCTCGCCCTGCTCGTCCCGCTGAGCGCGCTGTCGGCCTGGGTGGACCTGGAGATCGACGACACCGACCGGTACGTCGCCGCGGTGGCCCCGCTCGCCTCCGATCCCCGGGTCCGCGACACCGTCGCCGAACAGATCACCGACGCGACGATGAAGCAGGTCGACGCCGGTCCGCTCCAGAGCACCGTGCGGGACTTCCTGCACCGGGCGGTGCTGTCCTTCACCACCACCGACGCCTTCCAGGACGTCTGGAACGCCGCCAACCGCACCGCCCACGAGGCCGTCACGGCCGCGCTGAACGGCGAAACCGGCGAGGCCGTGACCATCGATCTGGCCCCCGTGACCGAGCAGGTCAGGAAGAACCTGGAGGACAACGGGGTGCCGTTCGCCGACCGGATTCCGGTCCAGCACACCGACATCACGCTCATCTCCGCCGGCCGGGCCGACCAGTTGCGCCAGACCTTCCGGCTGCTGCGTTCCGGCAGCGTCCGGCCGGCCGTCGGCACGATGGTGTTCGCGGTGCTGGTCGTGGTCGCGGCCGCGGTCGTGGGACGGCTGCGCGGCGGGCCGGGCCGGGGACACGGCGTCCGCGCCGCGTCGGCGGCCACGGCGGTGGTCGGGTTCGGCTTCGCCCTGGGGGCGCTGGTGCTGCGCGCGGTGGTCGCGATCGCCCGGAACAGGGTGCTGGCCGAGGTGCCGGACGGCGAGACGGGCGGTGCGGCGGCGGTGTACGACGCGCTGACCGACTCGCTGCGCACGACGGCGTGGGCCGTGTTCGGGGCGGGGCTCGCGGTGGCGCTGTGTGCGGCGGCGCTGTGGGCCGTACGCGCCCGGTGGCGGCCGGGCCGGGCTCGACGTGCGGCGGTGGACGAGCCGGGGAAAAGTGGTTCTCGTGACCGCCGGATCGGGGACGACTGAGAGGTCATCCACATGCGAGCGATAGCCGTCAGCGCGTTCCGGGCCGAGCCCGAACTCGTCGAGATGCCCAAGCCGGAGCCGGGAGCCGGGGAGGTCCGGGTCCGGGTCGCGTACACCGCACTCAACCCGTGCGACTGGCAGGCCGCACACGACTCCCCGGACGACGAAACCCCCCGGGTGTTCCCGCTGGTCGTCGGGGTGGACTTCGCGGGCCGGGTGGACATGATCGGCAGCGGACCGAACCGCTTCCGGGTCGGCGACCAGGTCTTCGGCCGGACCGCCGGTCCCGTGTCCGGCACCGGTCCCGGCACGTACTGCGACTACACGACCGTGGCGCAGGACTCCGCCGTCGCCCTCGTCCCGCCCGGCCTGCCCCTCGACGTCGCGGCGGCGCTGCCGTCCGCCGGGACGGCGGCCGCCCAGATCCTGGAGACCCTGGCATTCCGCGGCCACGAGAGTCTGCTGGTCGTCGGGGCGGCGGGCGGTGTCGGCAGCCTGCTGACCCAGCTCGCGGCGGCCCGGGACGTCCGCGTGGTCGCGGCCGTCCGCGGCGACGAGCGGGCGCGGATGACAGACCTGGGCGCCGCCGTCACGATCGACACCGTGTACCACCCCCTCGAAACGGCGGTGCGGGAGCTGTTCCCGGACGGTGTGGACGCGTTGGCCGACCTGGTCGCCACCGACCCGGACGACTTCGCCGCCCGTGCCGCGCTGGTGCGCGCCGGGGGCACCGCCCTCACCACCCGCGGCGTCGCCGGGCGGAGCGTGCTCCCCGCCGACGTGACCGGCATCGACTTCCGACTCGAACCCAACCCGGTGCTGCTCGACGTCCTGGCCGCGGGCGCCGCCGAGGGCGTGCTGCGCGTCCCCATCGACATCGAACTCCCGCTGGAGAAGGCCGCGCAAGCCCTCGACCGCAACCGGACGGGCGGCGCACGCGGCAAGACCGTCCTGGTGCTCTGACGCCCCGGGGAGCAGGAGGGAGCGGGCGTCCGACGTCGTGGGTCCCGGCCGCCCGATCCGGACGACGCCGTGCAAGGACGCCCGCGGACGACGACCGGCGACGCGCCCCCGGACACCACGCCGTCGAGCACATCGGCGTGCTCGTCCCCGAGGGCAGCGCACCCGCAAGTCCGGCAAGGACCCCCTCCGAGGCTCGGGTGCGGCAGGCCGACGAGGCGGAGGACCACCGGGGCTGAGAGCCTGTCGGGAGACCACCGATCGTGCGGCCACGCCCGATCGGAGGCCGCCCGACAGGCTCTGGGAACACCGCACAGGGGGACATCGTGACCGACACGGAGGCCGAATCCGGACGCAAACGTTCCGCCCCGCCCCCGTGGTTGCTGAGCGGACTGCGCCCCCAGCCGTCCACCCCCATCGCCCGCGCCGCGGTCGTCCGCGCCTCGATCGCCCTGGCCGCCCCGCTCGCCGTCGGCTTCGCACTGGACCGTCCCGTGTTCGGGGCGCTGGTCTCCATGGGCGCGCTCTCCGGCGTCATCGGCGACACCGCCGACGCGTACCGGATGCGCGTCCTCAACATCGCCGTGCCGCAGCTCTTCGGCGCCCTCGGCATCATGCTCGGCACGCTGGTGTACGGGACGGGCTGGACGGCGGTCGCCGCGCTGACGCTCGTCGGCCTGGTCTCCGGGATGATGTCGACGATCGGCGCCATCGCCTCCGTGTCCGGCCTGCTGCTCCTGCTCAACGCGGTGGTCGGCGCCGGACTCCCGATGCCGGAGCCGTGGTGGGTGGCACCGCTGCTGCTCACGGTCGGCGGCCTGTTCGTCCTCGCGTTGACCCTGCTGGCATGGCCGTGGCGCGGCAAACTGCCGGAACGGGTGGCGGTCGCACACACCTACCTCGCCGTGGCCGACATGCTGGAGGCCGCCGGCACCGACGCGTACGAGGAGCGGCGGCAGGCAGTCACCCAGTCCCTCAACACCTCCTACGACCTGATCCTGGCCCGCCGGGCCCGCTACCACGGCCGCAGCAACGCCATGGTGCGGCTGCTCGCCCAGCTCAACGTCGTCATCCCGCTCGTGGAGGCCGCGCCCGCGGTGCACGTGCGGCGGTGCGTGCTGCCGGACGCCGTCCCGGCCGCGGTGCGCGACCTCGCCGCCGCCGTCGAGGAGAGCCGCACCGGCGACCCCGCGCTCGCCCTCCCCGCGCCGGACCTCCCCGCCACCCGGGCGGTGGACGCCGCACTGCGGCACGCGGCGGCGGTCGTGCACAAGGCCGATCCCGACCCGTACAACGTCGACGACCGGCTCGGACGCCCCGCCGCCCTCGGCGTACGCGTGCGCCGTACGACGCGCGCCATGTTGTTCTCCGGGGCCTCGTGGCGGTACGGGCTGCGCCTGGCCCTGTGCATCGGTCTGGCCCAGGCACTCACCTCGCTGATCCCGGTCCCGCGCTCCTACTGGGTCGCACTGACCGTGACGTTCGTCCTGAAACCCGACTTCGGCTCGGTGTTCTCCCGGGCCGTGCTGCGCTCGGTGGGCACCGCGGCCGGCCTGGTGATCGCCGCGCCGGTGCTCGCCGAGGTGCCGATCGGCTGGTGGGACGTACCGGTGATGGTGGTGCTCGCGGCGCTGATCCCGGCACTTACGGCGAAGGGGTACGCCTTCCAGACCGCGGCCATCACCCCGGTGATCCTGCTTCTCTCCGACCTGTTGAACCACGAGGGCGTCCACCTGGTCCTGCCGCGTTTCCTGGACAGTCTGATCGGCTGCGCGATCGTGCTGGTCGCGGGCTATCTGCTGTGGCCGGAGAGCTGGCACGTCCGGGTCGGGCATCGGCTCGCGGACGCGGTGGCGGACATCGCCGACTATGTGGCGTGCGCGTTCGAGCGGGGCGGCACCAGCGGGCCGGACGGACTCGCCGCCACCGATGGCACCGCCGTCGGCGGCGAGTCGACCGCCGCGGAGCGGGTGCGGGCCCGGCGCCGGATCTACCGCGACCTGTCGGTCGTGCGTTCCGAGTTCCAGCGCGCCCTGACGGAACCGCCACCCGTCGGCACCCGGGCCGCCGCGTGGTGGCCACTGGTCGTCGCGGTCGAACGCATCGTGGACGCGGCGACGGCGGCCCGGGTCCGGGTCGACCACGGAGCACCCGAACCGCCCGCCGAGGAGGTCGCGGAGATCCGACGGCAGTTGCGGGAACTGTCGGACGGGATACGCGCCAGCGAGGTCCTGGTCGGCGTCCGCACGGAGCTGCCCGGCGACGAGCGGGGAGTACTGGCCCCACTGCGCCAGGAGGTGGCGGCGGCCCGGGCGATCGCCTCACCGCAACCGTAGGCGGTGCGGCCGCCGCCACGCGGCAAGCGGCTGCACCTACAACGACAGCTGCGGCTGCGGCTGCGGCTGCGGCTGCGGCCGGATCGTCACAGGGCGGGCCCGCTCCCGCGCAGCCGCTCCATCTCGCGCCGGTCCCGCTTCGTCGGCCGTCCGGCACCCCGGTCCCGCACCGGCACCTGGACCGCCATCTCGCGCGGCGGTGGCGGCGGGCTGTTGTCGACGAAGCACTCCACCGCCACCGGCGGCCCCACCCGCTTCTTCACGATCTTGGACACGACCACGATCCGGTCCCGGCCCGCGTGCCGGAGCCGCACCTCGTCACCGGCACGCACCGTCTGGGCGGGCTTGGCGCGCTCGCCGGCGACCTTCACATGACCCGCGCGGCAGGCGGCGGTGGCCTGCGAACGGGTCTTCGTCAGACGGACCGACCAGATCCAGACGTCGACCCGAACGCTGCCTTCCGCCTGCGGCGCCTCACCGGAAACCATGCGTCCGACTGTAGTGCGCCCCGAGACATCGGACCGGACCGGCAGCCCGGTTGTCGTACCCGGCCGACGACCGGACTGTCGGCCCGACGACCGGACTGTCGGCCCGACGACCGGACCGTCGGCCGGGGTGCCGGTCCGGACCGGCAGCCGGGTTGTCGGCCTGGGTGCCGGTCCGGACCGTGGTGCCTCAGCCGAAGTCGGCGATGACCTCCGACATGTTGTAGCTGTACAGCTCGCGCTTGCACGCCCCGCACGCGCTCGGCGCATGCTCGCTCAGCGACCAGAGCTGCGGCGCGAAACCGTCACCGCGCCCGTGTGCGAGGTACAGGTCCTCGGGCCCGAACGCCGACTGAAGGATCTTCGTGTCGCCGACGAGTTGGCCGGTCCCGTCGACCGTGCCCGGCGTGGCCTGGAGCAGTCGGCCGTTGTCGTAGCCGTTGCTGCGGTGGAAGTACCACCTGTCCTCGTACCGCGTCACGCCCTGGATCTTGTGCCACAGCGCCTCGTTGCCGAAGGTGGCGCCGGTGGGCAGGCCGTGGGCGAGGTCGGCGGTGGCGACCGTGCCCGTCGCGCCCTCGACCGCCGCCGTCAGCGCGGTCATCGGATACGTGCCGACACGGCCGGGGCTCGTGCCACCGTTGTTGGTGTTGCAGTACTCGCCCGGAATCATGTGGCCGGTGCCGGTACGGTCCAGCGAGATGTACGGGGCCTTCGGCCGCCCGGTGGCGTAGCACTGGTTGCCACTGGTGGTCCCGCCGTTCTTCGCCGTGGTGAACTTCAACGTGGCGACCTGCGGCATGACATAGCGATATCCGTACGCGTACCAGACGTTGCCCTGCCGGCCGACCCGCTTCTTGTCCAGGACATCACTGACCAGACCGTCCGGGGTGGGGTCGTTGACGTCGGCGTTGTTGTCCGGGTCGAGGTCCATGATCTTGCGCAGGTCGAAGACGCGCATGCCGTTGGCGGTGTCCGCGACGTACAGGTAGTTGCCGTACCAGACCATTCCACCGGCGTGGATGCCGTTCTGCGCGGCGCAGGAGGACGTGACGGTCGTGGTGCACGTGCCCTCGCGCGCGTGCAGCGCGTCGAAGGAGATGTGGTCCTTGGAGTTCATGTACGGCCAGACCAGCAGCACATGGCGGTACATCCTGGTCGCCTGGTTGAAGAAGCTGACCCGGATGCCCTTCTCGTTGGAGGCGTCCGACGCGGAGTCCTGGACGCAGTTGTCGCGGCCCGCCGCGTAGTCGCTCCGGCCGGGGTTCTGCGCGTCGTAGCCGGCCACGGCGATGGGCTCGGCGTCGGACGTGCCCCAGTCCTCGTCCTCCTGCGCGTCCGAAACACCGGTGATGGCCTGCGGTACCCATTCGGAGGAGGTCGCGTCGTCGCTCTTCCAGCAGACGCGGTGGTTGACCGCCAGATCGGGGCCGTGGATACCGGTTGTTCCGCAGGCGCCCTCCCAGTTGGAGGGCCGGTTGGCCTGCTCCATCAGCGCGGTGAGGCCCTGCTTGGGCAGCGCGGCGTCGAGTTTCGCGACGAGCCCGGAGATATCGGTGCCCTTCGCCAGCTTGAAGTCGGCGGCCCGGCCGGGCACGGGAGCGGCGGCGACGGCAGCTCGCGGAGCCGCCGAGGAGGCGTCGGACCCCGCACCCGCGAAGTCGTCCTGCTCGGCCCCGGATTCGTTGTCGACCCCGTCGTCCGGCATGCCCTCATGGCCCGCCGCGGGATCTGCGGCGGCTCGCGCGGAGGATGGCGGCACCGTCGCCGGAGCGGCTGCGGCACCGGCACCGGTGCCGGTGCCGGTGCCGGTGCCGGTGCCGGTGCCGGTGCCGGTGCCGGTGCCGGTGCCGCAGCAAGGCAGGAGAGCATCGCCCCTGCCGCAACGGCACACGCCTCAAGACGTGTTCTACGAGATGGTTTTCCCACCTGATCGCCCTTCTCGACCACGGTGTGAACAACGGACAACGGTGCGCTCGACTTTGGACCGAACGCACCGTCCGTTCACGTCAACGAGACGGTTCCGGGCCGCGGGAACGCATGCGAACGACGTACATCAGGCCCGCACGCCATGCGCACAGGACACGACGGGCGAGCTGCCAGGATGGGGCGGGAGGAGTCGCCTGTGGACCGATCGCGGGATCGCCGTTCACACGGGCGGGCCGTGCCGACGAAGGGCCGGATCCGGCCGCTAACCTTACGTATCCGCCCTGGCCAGGGATCAATTCCCGCAGGTCGGACATTTCATCGCACTCAACTCACGCGAAAGGCCTCGTTCATGGGCATTCGGAGCTTGCTGCGCAAGGTGTTCGGTCGCGAGCGCGCGGAGCAGGACGTGCCGGCACCGACGGCCACGGTTCCGTCCCAGGCCGAACGCACTGCGCCCGCGGAGTCGGAGGCGGTCACGACAACGGCGGACGAGTCGTCCGCGGAGACCCCCTCGGTGCGCGAATCCGCCCCGGCCGCCAAGGCTTCGATCCCGGCCCCCGCCGCGCCCCGGTCCGTCGAGCACGAAGGTGGCCTGGCCTCGGATCTGGTGGCTGCCGCCTTCGACAAGGCGTCGCTCCCCACGGTCCCGTCCCAGGGGTCGTCCCCGAGGACCACGGAACCGGAACCGGAACCGGAGTCGAAGCCGAAGGCCGAGAGCACGGAACGCGAACCGGAGCCGGAGAAGGAGAAGGAACCGAAGGCTGAGGCCCCGGAACCGCAGACCGAGGCCCCGGACTCGGTGGCCACCGAGTCCGAGACGGTGACGGTGACGGTGACGGAGGAAGCGACGGCGGCGGAGAGGGCCGACGACCAGGTCTTCGCCGACGCTCCCGCCGAATCAACGCCGATGCCGGAGGCGAAGACGGAGGCGAAGACGGAGGCGAAGACGGAGGCGAAGACGGAGCCTTCCGCCGAGCCCAAGCCCGAGCCCAAGCCCGAGCCCGAGGCCGTGTCCGAGCCCGAGGCCGTGTCCGAGCCCGAGGCCGTGTCCGAGCCCGAAGCGACGCCTGAGCCCGAAGCGGTGTCCGACACCGAGACCGTGTCCGACACCAAAACGACGCCCGAGCCCGAAGCGGTTTCCACGAACTCCGAGTCGACCGAACCGGAGCCGGTCACCGAACCCGCGGTCGGAACGGAGCCCGAGGCCACGTCCACGGAGCCGGAACCCGACCGCGCGGAGCCGGAACCCGAGCCGGCCACGGCAACGGCCGAACCCACGAAGTCCGAGACCGAACCCGCCGCGTCCGAGACCGAACCCACGAAGTCGGAGGCCGAGTCCGCCGCGTCCGAGACCGAGTCCGCGACGTCGGAGACGGAGTCCGCCGCGTCCGAGACCGAACCCGAGCAGGGGCCCGAGGCCACGTCCACGGAGCCGGAGCCGGCCCCCGAGCCGAAGCCCGAAGCCGCCCCCACGACTCCCGCCGCACCCGCGAAGCCGGCGCTGTCCCTCGCCCGGGTCAAGACCCGCGCCCCCGGGCTCGTCGACGCGTACAAGGCCGCCCAGTCCGGGCTGAAGGCGCACGGCCTGACCGGGCTGCGGGCCACCGTCTACCTGGTCCTGGACCGTTCCGGCTCCATGCGCCCGTTCTACAAGGACGGCAGCGCCCAGCACCTCGGCGACCGCACCGCGGCGCTCGCCGCGCACCTTGACGAGTCCGCCACCGTCCAGGTCGTCTTCTTCTCGACCGACATCGACGGCACCGGCACCATCGAACTCGCCGACCACGAGGGCCGGATCGACGAGTTGAACGCGGGCCTGGGACGCCTCGGCCGCACGAACTACCACCGTGCCGTCGAGGAGGTCGTCGCCCACTACGAGAAGTCGGGCACGACCGGTCCCGCCCTGGTGGTCTTCCAGACGGACGGCCCCCCGGACGTCAGACAGGCCGCCAAGCAGGCACTCGCCGACGCGGCGCGGCTGCCACTGTTCTTCCAGTTCGTCGCGTTCGGTGACGAGGACGCGAAGGGCTTCGACTTCCTGCGCAAGCTGGACGCGCCGAACGCCGGGTTCTTCCACGCGGGGCCCGCCCCCCGCGAGGTCGCGGACCGTACGTTCTACCGCGAGGTCCTTGCCGCCCTCCCCGCCTGGATCGCGGACCGCGCGGCGGGCACCGCGGGCTGATCGGACGGCAGGCGTACGGTCACGGCGAGCCCGCCCCCGGGGCCCGGCACCGCCGTGACCGTACCGCCGTGCGCGACCGCGATGGACCGCACGATCGAGAGGCCGAGCCCCGATCCCCGCCCCATCCGGTCCTTCCCCTCACCCCGCCGGAACGGCTCGAACAGCCCGGGAATGTCCGCCGCTTCCACCACCGGCCCGGTATTGCGCACTTCCAGCAACACCCCGTCGCCCACCGTCACCACCGACACGTCCACGGTGCCCTCGGGCACGTTGTAGGTCACGGCGTTGGCCAGCAGATTGGCCGCCAGCTGGGCGAGCAGCATCCGGTTTCCCCGCACCGTGCACGGCCCGGCGTCGACGTTCATGGCCGGGTACCGACCGTTCGCGACCGGTCGCCGGGCCGTCTCCTCCACCACCACCCGCGCGAAGTCCACCGCCTCCTGCTCGCCCTTCGCGAGCCCGCGCTCGCTGCGGGCCAGGACCAGCAGCCCCTCGATGAGCCGTTCGCTGCGCCGGTTGTTGTCCAGGAGGGTCTGCCGGGTCCGTACCAGGTCCTCCTGGGACGGGTTTTCCAGGCCGATCTGGATCGCGGCCCGCTGGGTGGCGAGCGGCGTCCGCAGTTCGTGCGAGGCGTTGGCGATGAACCGTCGCTGGCTGTCGAACGCCTTCTCCAGCCGGGCCAGCAGCGCGTCGAGCGTGTCGCCGAGCTCCTTCAGCTCGTCGTCGGGGCCGCTGGAGGCGATCCGCTCGTGGAGCGTGTGCTCGGACAGCCGGCGGGCCTTCGCCGTCATGGCGTGGACGGGCCGCAGGACCCGCCCCGCGATCCACCACCCCACACCGACCGCGCAGGCGGTCATGACGAGCAGCGCGGCGATGGACCAGATCAGCAGCTGGTGGCCGGCCGCGTCGCTGACATGGTCGGTGAGGTCGTAGACGGTGGGCGGTCCGAGCGCGCGCCGGGTGACGAGGGGACCGTTCACCGCGTATCCGGGCTGGACGACCGCGGCGGTGCGGGCGATGTCCCGTGCCTGGGAGTCCGTGCCCGCGCGGGAGGCCAGGTTGACGGTGGCGAGCAGCGCCGTACCCAGGACCAGGAAGACACCCCCGTACACGAGCGCGATCCGGGTCCGGATCGTGGAGTGCTGCACGTGCGGTACTCGGAAGACACGGGAGACGCGGGCGCGGAACGAACACGGCGTGCGGAACGGACGCGACGTGCGGGACGAGCGCGACGTGCGGGACGAGCGCGACGTGCGGGATGCGGGTGACGTGCGGGACGAGCGCGACGTGCGGGATGCGGGTGACGTGCGGGATGCGGGTGACAGGCGCGAGGCGCGCACGGCACGGGGATCGCGCGATGATCGCCTCACAGGACGTACCCCACGCCCTGCACCGTACGGATCAGTGCCGGTTCTCCCAGCTTCCCCCGCAGCTTGCTCATGCAGACCCGGACGGCGCCGAGGTGGGGCATCTCCCTGCTCGAACGGAGCTGAGAGCTCTGGGAAGGATCGGCGTTGGCGTCCCAGGCCCGCTCCAGCAGTTCCTCCGCGCTGACGGTGCCGCCGTCCGCTTCCAGCAGCAGCTGGAGCACCGAGAACTCCTTCGGCGAGAGGTCGAGCTCCCTGCCCTCCCGGGAGGCGGTGCGCCGCACGGTGTCGAGCCGGATGCCGTGCCGTTCCAACTGCGGCGGCACGGGGCGGGCGCTGCGACGGCGCAGCGCCCGTACCCGCGACACCAGTTCGGGGAACTCGAACGGTTTGCCCAGGTAGTCGTCGGCGCCGAGATCGAGCCCGGCGACCCGGTCCTCCATGGAGCCGGCCGCCGTGAGCATCAGAATCCTGGTCCGGGAGCCGGTGGCGACCAGCCGCCGTGCCACGTCGTCGCCGTGCACCCGTGGCAGATCGCGGTCGAGGACGACGACGTCGTAGTCGTGCAGCCCCAGGTAGGCGAGAGCGGCGTCACCGCTGTACACCGTGTCGACGGCGAACCCGGCCCGCCGCAGCCCGGTGGCGACCAGCTCCGCCAGGCTCTCTTCGTCCTCGGCGACCAGTACCCGCATCGTGATGTCCTCTGCCTCGTCCATGCGTGTCCACTCCCTCCCAGGATGCGTCCTCGTCAGGGCAAAGAATGTTTCGCAGAGGTCTCTTTCCGGCCCGTCACGGGCAACCCTGTGGGGACGCTTCGGGAACCCTGTGGGGCGCCTGTGGACCGGGGAGGACCCGTGGAGGAGCCCGAGCGGACGGCAGACTTCCGCGGCGGCCGCGGGTCGGTCACGGGGCCGGTCGTGGGGCCGGTAGCGGGGCCGGTAGCGGGACTGCCGCGGCGTCCCCACGAGGTGCGCCCGGGGTTCGGGCGTGTGAGTCGGTCTCCGGCAGGCCGTTAGGATTTCGACCATGGCGGCCACTGGATCCGAGAAGCAGGGGGCGAAGGCGTACTACGTCTCGACCCCCATCTACTACGTCAACGACGCTCCTCACCTGGGCCACGCCTACACGACCGTCGCAGGCGACGTGCTCACCCGCTGGCACCGCCAGCGTGGCGAGAAGGTGTGGTACCTCACCGGCACGGACGAGCACGGTCAGAAGATCATGCGCACGGCCGAGGCGAACGACGTCACCCCACAGGAGTGGTGCGACAAGCTCGTCGAGGAGGCATGGAAACCCCTCTGGGAGCACCTGAACGTCGCGAACGACGACTTCATCCGTACGACGGAGAAGCGCCACACCGACCGGGTGCAGGAGTTCGTGCAGGACCTGTACGACAAGGGCGAGATCTACAAGGGCGGGTACGAGGGCCCCTACTGCGTGGGCTGCGAGGAGTACAAGCTCCCCGGCGACCTCATCGAGGACGAGAACGGCGTCAAGCTGTGCCCGGTGCACAAGAAGCCGGTGGAGATCCTCAAGGAGGAGAACTACTTCTTCAAGCTGAGCGCCTACGGCCCGAAGCTGATGGAGTTCTACGCGAACAACCCGGACTTCATCCAGCCCGAGTCCGCCCGCAACGAGGTCGTGAACTTCGTCAAGCAGGGCCTCCAGGACCTCTCCATCTCCCGCTCGACCTTCGACTGGGGCGTCCCGGTGCCGTGGGACGAGAACCACGTCATCTACGTGTGGGTCGACGCCCTGCTGAACTACGCCACGGCGGTCGGCTACGGCGCGAACCAGGAGAAGTTCGACGCCACCTTCCCCGCCGACGTGCACCTGGTCGGCAAGGACATCCTCCGCTTCCACGCGGTGATCTGGCCCGCGATGCTGATGGCGCAGGGGCTGCCGCTGCCCGGCAAGATCGCTGCCAACGGCTGGCTGATGGTCGGCGGCGAGAAGATGTCGAAGTCGAACCTGACCGGCATCAAGCCGCAGGACCTGACCTCGCACTTCGGCGTGGACGCGTACCGCTGGTACTTCCTGCGGGCGATCGCGTTCGGCAGCGACGGCTCGTTCTCCTGGGAGGACTTCTCCGCCCGCTACACCTCCGAGCTGGCCAACGACTACGGCAACCTCGCCTCGCGCGTCGCCGCCATGGTCGGCAAGTACTTCGACGGCGCTCTTCCGGAGGCCACTGCCCCGGGGGACGCCGAGAAGGCGGTCCAGGAGGGCCTGGCCAAGGCCGTCGCCACGGCCGACCGGAAGATCGGCGAGGAACTGGACTTCCAGGCCGGCATCCTTGCGGTCTTCGACTTCGTGAAGCAGGTCAACGGCTACATCACGGAGCAGGAGCCCTGGAAGGTCGCCAAGGACGACTCCCCCGAGGGCCGGGCCCGCCTCGCGACGATCCTCTACACCGCCGCCGAGTCGCTGCGCGGCGTCGCGGTGCTGCTGAACTCCGTGATGCCGGAGACCTCGCAGAAGCTGTGGGACTCCCTCGGCGCCGAGGCGTCCCTGGGCGCACTGTCCGATCAGCGCATCCAGGACGCGGGCAGCTGGGGCCGGCTCCCGGCCGGCGCCACGGTCACCAAGGGCGCAGTGCTGTTCCCCCGCCTGGAGGAGAAGCCCGCCTGACCGGGCCGCCCGTCCGCACACCCGTACACGGCCGAGGGCCGGGACCACCGCCAGGTGGTCCCGGCCCTCGGCCGTGCTCCGTGCCCGTGCTTCGCTGTCCGTGCTTCGCTGTCCGTGCTTCGCTGTCCGTGCTTCGCTGTCCGTGCTTCGCTGTCCGTCGGTCAGCGGACCCAGTTCTTCAGCGGCTCGGTGTCCAGCTCGATGCCCACCGGGTCCGGCAGTTCGACGGTCTTCCCGTACGGCACCGTCACCACCTGTTCGTACCGCACCCCGTCGGGCTGTGAGTGCACCTTGACCTCACAGGTGTCCCGGTCGATCAGCAGGTAGACGGGAATCCCGGTCTCGGCGTACGCGCGCGGCTTCTCCACCCGGTCCCGTCGGTCGGTGTCCTCGTCGTAGGAGGTGACCTCAACGACCATCAGGACATCGTCGGGGCTGGCCCACTCGCCCTGGCCGACGAAGGCGCCGCTGCGGGCGAGCGCGCCGTCCGGGCGCGCGTTGCCCTTGCGGTACGTCTCGATGCGGAGCCCCTGCTCGGGATAGAGCCAACGAGCCGGGTCGGCCTGCATGCACAGACGCGTCAACCACTCGATGATCCGCCCGTGATCCCCGTCCGGCAAAGCCTTGACCCCCAGTTTCCCGTTCACGAACTCCAGACGCAGCGCTTCCTCGGCGCGTATGGCGTGGCGGGCGAGGTCCTCGAAGACCTCCTGGGTCAGCACATTCTCCTCAACCACGGTCATCACTCCCTCCTGGGAGAAACCGGACTGGCCCCAGCGTACGGGCCCACGCCCGGACCCGGACCCGGCTCCGGTTCACCACGCCTCCGGTCACCGCTCCGATCCCCCTCCGGTCACCCTTCCAGCCACTCGGCGTCCCCCATCACCACCACCGGGTTCTTCCTCGGATCGAGGAGCCTCAGCAGTTCCCGCATGTGGCCCTCGGAGAGCGAGACACAGCCCTGCGTCGGTCCGCCGTGGTCCACGTGGAGCCAGATGCCGCCGCCTCGTTCCTGGCCGAGCGGACGTTCCTGGTCCAGCGGCGAGACTCCGGGGGTCCGGTTGTAGTCGATCGCGACGACATAGTCGAAGGAACCTTCGAGGGGTTCCCCGTCGAAGCCCTCGCCACTCACGGAGTACGCGGGGTCCCGTTCGTAGGGGAACACGGTGTTCGGTGGCGCGAACAGACCGCCCGCCGCCGTCAGCCCGTAGACCCCGACCGGGGTGCGCAGGTCGTTCTCCCAGTGCTTGTCGGCCCATCCGTTCAGCCCGTTGTGGGCCTCCCAGCGGGGGGTGACCGCCCGCCAGCCCTTTGTGGGATCGTCGCGGGCGTAGAGAACGGCGGTGGACAGGCTGGAGTCGTAGGAGTCACCGGTGACGACGAGAGCCTGCCGGGCGCCCGCCGGAATCCTGCCCCGGGTCAGTGACCCCAGCCCGGGAATCCGGGCGGGCCGGGCGCCCGGGGCACGGGGCGCCGACGCGGCGGCCCGCCCGGGTGGCCCGTCCGCCTGCCGGTGCCCCGTCCGGGGCGCGGCGGAGGACGCGGCCGCCGACGGTTTTCGGGGTGAGCCGCCGGCGGTGTCCGCGTCGGTACCGGCCGAATCACCGCAGGCCGCGAGCAACACGATCGCGGCAACACAGGTACCGGCCCGAACGGCATACGGGGGACGACGCCGGACGGCCGACGTATGGGACACGGACACGGACTCTCTCCTCAGCGATGGGGTCGGCTGCGGGGCGCTCGGGGCGTTGGAGCCTTCGGGGCGCTCGGGTCGTCGGGAGCGTTCGGATCAACGTGAACGTTCGGATCGTTCGGAGGGCATGCGGAGACGACAGAACGACTCGCCGTCACGTTTGCCCCTTTCGACCCCAGTTAACGCCGAGCCACGAGACCGCGAATCCGCACCAGGGCCATACGGCGGTACGCACCCCCGCTCCCGAGCCCCACCCCTCTTCCACCCGGCACGCCGGTCCGCCGCGCCATACGAGCGAACCCCCGCCAAGTAACCTTGCTTTCCCATAACTTCGTCACCGACGCACAGCGGCCACCAGCCCGAGGCACAGCCTCCGGGCCACACGAGAGTGAGCGATATGCCCCTAATGTCGCGATCCGAAGAAGTAAGTAAAAACAGCTCTTCCCTGAGATAAACCCGCAGGTCAGGAAGTATGGTCCCCGCGCGTGCGGGGGTGGTCCCTCGATGGTGCCCTTCCAGATGCTCTACCGGCTATGGTCCCCGCGCGTGCGGGGGTGGTCCCCCGCAACCGGGGCGCAACCCGGGAGTGCAACCATGGTCCCCGCGCGTGCGGGGGTGGTCCCTCGCTGCGGCCCCGCACCGCCCCGGACGTCATATGGTCCCCGCGCGTGCGGGGGTGGTCCCGATCTCCCAGGACGAGCTGCGCTCGAAGCTCCATGGTCCCCGCGCGTGCGGGGGTGGTCCCACACCATCTCGGTGCGGCTCAACGACGACGAGATGGTCCCCGCGCGTGCGGGGGTGGTCCCGCGCCGCTGGTGAAGACCTCGCTGAAGCCCTTATGGTCCCCGCGCGTGCGGGGGTGGTCCCCGCCCGGCGCCGTCGCCCGCGCGTGGAACCTCATGGTCCCCGCGCGTGCGGGGGTGGTCCCTTGGCGATTGTCAGGCGGCGAACGGGTCGCACATGGTCCCCGCGCGTGCGGGGGTGGTCCCGCGGGGGCGGCCGGGGCCGGGTACTGGCTGGGATGGTCCCCGCGCGTGCGGGGGTGGTCCCGATGCCCGCACGTGACCCCCAGCGCGCCGAGGATGGTCCCCGCGCGTGCGGGGGTGGTCCCCAGCCGTGATCTCCATCCGGGTCCCGGTCCTCATGGTCCCCGCGCGTGCGGGGGTGGTCCCTCGGCCGCGCTGTGGCTCGGTCGCCGTAGCGTATGGTCCCCGCGCGTGCGGGGGTGGTCCCACGGCGGTGGTGCACTGGCGGGGCGGGGCCCAATGGTCCCCGCGCGTGCGGGGGTGGTCCCATGCTCATGCCGTCCGACGCCGACCGCGTCCGATGGTCCCCGCGCGTGCGGGGGTGGTCCCGGTCAGCTCCGCGTGCGCAGGTCTGACCTGGAATGGTCCCCGCGCGTGCGGGGGTGGTCCCCGTAGAACTTCACGAGCCGCTGGAGGGCCTGCATGGTCCCCGCGCGTGCGGGGGTGGTCCCTGGGCTACGAAGTACGCCCGACCGAGGCGTGGATGGTCCCCGCGCGTGCGGGGGTGGTCCCTCGGCGGCGTCCTCGCCATCGAAGAGCGCGTCATGGTCCCCGCGCGTGCGGGACCCGATAGGACGCGCGAAGGAGCCACCGCAAGTTGCCGGGACAGGTCTGTGCCAAGCAGGTTCCAGCGCCCGCAGGTGCGCCGTGCGCCGCCTCAACTGGTCGAAGAACGCCGCCTCGTCGGCGTCGAGGCCGGCCAACAGCCCCTGGTGGACATGCCAGGCGTCAGCGTTGATCTCGTACGGACACCGCGTGCACCGATACGCGTCTCCTCGGGACGTGCGCAGTCGTCCGCCGCACCGAGGCCAGTCCACCGATCTCTCCGGCCCAGCGTCCGGGCGCGGTGTTGCCGCAGCTCCAACACGTCTACCAGCCACCGACGTTCTGGCTCATCTGCCTTCCGCACCGGGGACACTGCATACGACCTCCCGTTCGGTCGGGTTGTTGGCGGCGGTGTCATTTGGGCCGGTGACAGGGACAGGCGCACCGCCCCACCTCGATGGGCGCCTCCCACTCCGGGCCCCCGCCCGCCGTGTGACACCCGGCCCCGGGCACTCCCCGTGCTCCCCGGTCCGACATGCGGGCGCAAGCCCCTCCCGGGCGGGCCTCGGCCCCATCACGGCTGCTCCTCGTACAGGACCAGGCGGCGCTGCTCGCGGCATCCGTCGCACGCGTACAGGGCGGCTCCGGGGCCCGAGCCCTGCTCAACGATCTCGATCAGCGCCGCAGTCCCGGACGGGCCCTGGTGCCAGTCACACCAGCCGGTCTCCAGCCGGTCTCCAGCCGGTCTCCGTCACCTCCGAGTCCGGCACCGGGCGGACGGGGCGCACACTCACCGCTGCCCACCCTCGCGCTGGTCGCACCGGCAGGCCGGGAACTCGGTCGACGGCTCCACCGTCTCGGCCGGAACCACCTCGGCCTTCGGCCGGACGACACGCGTCCGGCCATACCGGTCCACCTCGTACACCTTGATCACCATCGTCACGGGCAGCCCCCGTCGCGGTCGGTGCACAACACTGCTGACGGTAGGGGCGAGAACGCAGCAGGCCGACCCGGTTTTCTACGCGTTTCTACGCGAGTGCGGAGAAAGCCTCGGCAATCAGCCGCAAAGCCCCGGAGCCGTGCACCGCCGCCGCGCCCATCGCCTCATGTGCGGCCAGATACTGGGCCACCTCGGAGGGCGCGGTGATAGTGATTGCCGCCGTCAGGAGTTCCACCGCCACCTGCTCACCGTCGAACACGGTGTACGTCTCCAGCGGCCACATCGCGCCGGATGCCGCCGGGATGATGCCGAGAGGGCGAAAAAAGAGCCGAGAGGGCGAAAAAAGAAAGGGGATGCAGAGTATGTCCGGACGAACCAGACAGTTCTTGATCTGTGGGTTCCTCGGGAATCACAGAACCCTGCTTATGGGGTTTATCGGGATCGCAGCGGGTGTGATGGGGACGGTATTCGGAATCTCCGATGCGGCAGGGGTCGGCGAAATCCTTTCATTCCTCGGGATCGGCATACTGGGATTGCTTCTCGTGATGGGAAGCGTGTATGCCATGGTGATCCAACCCAAAGAGCAGAGACGCTCTCGGTGAGCGTGCCACTTCCAATCCGGACGTATCTCGCTCGGTCTCACTGTGCCACGGCGTGAGTTACACCCCGTTGTCCTGCGTATCCCCGCACGCGAGGGCCATCCGTCGCCCGCCACACACGCGGCATGACAGCGAACAGCTCCCGGCCGGAGGAGTCCGGCCGGGAGCTGTTTCACGTGGAACCTGAAACGCCCGGAGCCGTGAGCCCAGCGATCACTGGGCTCACAGTAGGCAGGCTACTTCTCCGCCTTGTCCTTCGCCGACGCCGCGTCCTTCGCCGATGCGGCAGGCTTGCGGAGCTGGATGTTCAGCTCGCGCAGGCGGGACTCGTCCAGCTCCGTCGGGGCACCCATCATCAGGTCCTGGGCGTTTCCGTTGAGCGGGAAGGCGATCGTCTCGCGGATGTTGGGCTCGTCCGCGAGGAGCATCACAATGCGGTCGACGCCCGGGGCGATGCCACCGTGCGGCGGGGCGCCGAGGCGGAAGGCGCGCAGCATGCCCGCGAACTCGTGCTCGACGGTCTCGCGGTCGTAACCCGCGATCTCGAACGCCTTGAGCATGACGTCGGGCTCGTGGTTGCGGATGGCGCCCGAGGACAGCTCGATGCCGTTGCAGACGATGTCGTACTGCCAGGCGAGGATGTCCAGCGGGTCCTTCTCCTCCAGGTCCTTCATGCCGCCCTGCGGCATCGAGAAGGGGTTGTGGGAGAAGTCGATCTTGCCGGTGTCCTCGTCCTTCTCGTACATCGGGAAGTCGACGATCCAGCAGAACCGGAAGACGTCCTCCTCGAAGTGGCCGGCGCGCTTGGCGGCCTCGACGCGGACGACGGACATGATCTTGGAGACCTCGTCGAACTCGCCCGCGCCGAAGAAGACGGCGTGGCCGGGGACGAGGGAGAGGCGCTCGGTGAGCGTCTTGACGTCGTTCTCGGTGAGGAACTTGGCGATCGGGCCGGCCAGTGCCCCGTCCTCGCCGACGCGGACCCAGGCCAGGCCCTTGGCACCGTGCTGGACGGCGTAGTCGCCGAGGCCGTCGAAGAACTTCCGGGACTGACCCGCGGTGTCCGGGACCGGGAGGGCACGGACGTGCTTGCCGGCGAACGCCTTGAACTCCGAGTCGGCGAAGATGTCGGAGATGTCGACGAGTTCCAGCTTGGCGCGCAGGTCCGGCTTGTCGTTGCCGTACTTCAGCATCGACTCGCGGAACGGGATGCGCGGGAACGGCGAGGTGACGTGGCGGCCGTTGCCGAACTCCTCGAAGAGCTCGGTCATCAGCTTCTCGATCGGCTGGAAGACGTCCTCCTGCTCGACGAACGACATCTCGACATCGAGCTGGTAGAACTCGCCCGGCGAGCGGTCGGCGCGGGCGTCCTCGTCGCGGAAGCACGGAGCGATCTGGAAGTAGCGGTCGAAGCCGGAGATCATCAGCAGCTGCTTGAACTGCTGCGGGGCCTGCGGCAGGGCGTAGAACTTGCCCGGGTTCAGGCGGGACGGGACGACGAAGTCACGGGCGCCCTCGGGGGAGGTCGCGGTGAGGATCGGGGTCGCCATCTCGTTGAAGCCGAGGGCCACCATCTTGGAGCGGATGGAGGCGATGACGGCCGAGCGCAGCATGATGTTGCGGTGCATGCGCTCGCGGCGCAGGTCGAGGAAGCGGTACTCCAGACGACGCTCCTCGTTGACCCCGTCCTCGGTGTTGATCGTGAAGGGCAGCGGCGCGGCCTCGCCCAGCACCTCGACCTCGGACACCTCGATCTCGATCTCGCCGGTCGGGAGCTCCGGGTTGACGTTGTCGGCGCCGCGCGCGGAGACCTTGCCGTCGATCCGTACGACGGTCTCCTTGGTGAGCTTCGCCAGGGCCTCGTTGGCAGGGGTGCCGGGGCGGGCGACGAGCTGCACCAGACCGTAGTGATCGCGCAGATCGATGAAGAGGATGCCGCCCAGGTCTCGGCGATTGTGCAGCCAGCCGCTCAGCCGGACGTCGGTGTCGACGTCAGAGGCGCGGAGCTCGCCGCAGGTGTGTGACCTGTACCGATGCATCGTCGTTCATCCAGTCTTCGCGGTTCGGGGTGGATTCAACCACCCAAGGCTACCGCCCGCGCCCGCACCTCTTCATTGACATTGCCATTTCAAGATCATCCGGAACGGGTCGACGGACCGCGTCCGGGCCGGAGCGCGCCCCACCCCCGACCTCCACCGGAACCGGGCGCCACCGGGTGGCCGACCACACTGGCGTTCTCGGTTCGGATATTCCTAAAGTGGGACAATGCGCACCGACGATGTCCTTGCCGCGACCGCGACCGGTCTGTGGCACTGGGACAACGGAGCCGGGACCGTGACGCTCGACGCGGAGGCGGCCCGGCTGCTGGAGCTGCCCCCGGCGGCCGGTGTCCTCCGCGAGTCGGCGGTGCGTTCCCGATTCCACCCGGTCGACTGGAACGAGATATACGGAGTGGTGAGCCTCGCGCTCGCCGAGGGCACCCTCGCCGAGGCGCGGCTGCGCATCGTGGACCCGCAGGGGCGGGTGCTGCGCACCGTGCGCAGCCGGGCC
This sequence comes from Streptomyces sp. NPDC056061, assembly GCF_042266885.1. Lineage (NCBI taxonomy): Bacteria > Bacillati > Actinomycetota > Actinomycetes > Kitasatosporales > Streptomycetaceae > Streptomyces > Streptomyces sp. NPDC056061. Next base: position 86,653 of record NZ_JBHJWQ010000003.1, read on the forward strand.
AAGCTGTTGCCGCCGCAGGAGCCGGGCGGCATGGACTACTCGCTGGTCGGCACCCTTCAGGAGGTCGCCGAGCCGCAGCCGGGCACCGCCGGGGCGCACACCACCATCACCGGGGACTGGCGCCGTTCCCGCGAGGCGTTCCTGCTGGACGCGGGGCGTGCGCTGGCCGAGGCCCGGTCGACCGAGGAGGTGCTGCGCGTCGCCGCCTCGCTGTCCATGCCCGGGTTCTCCCCGGACGGCCTGGCGGTCTTCGGCATCGCGGGCGACCGGCTGTCGATCACCGGGCACCACGGGCACAAGGCGGGCGACGAGGCCCCGTTCAACGAGATACGGCTGGACGCCGACTACCCGGCCGCCGAGGTCATACGTACGGGCCGGGCGATCTACCTGCCCTCGCCCGAGGAGTACCGGCGGCGCTACCCGACCACCTGGCCGCTCGCCGGCCCGTTCGCGCGCCAGTCCTGGGCCTTCCTTCCACTGACGGTGGCGGGGCGGACGACGGGCGCCTGGCTGGCGGCGTTCCGTCACCCGGTGTCGTTCTCCGCGGAGGAGCGGTCGGTCCTGACCACGGTCGCGCGGATGCTCGCCCAGGCGCTGGCCCGCGCCGGGATCGCCGAGACCGAACGGGAACTGTCGCTGGGGCTCCAGCGCTCGATGATGCCGTCCCTCGGGCCCGCCGTCCCGGGCATGACCGTCGCCGCCCGCTACGTCCCGACCGGTGGCGGACTCCAGGTCGGGGGCGACTGGTACGACATGATCCCGCTCCCCAACGGCCGGATCGCCCTCGTCATCGGCGATGTCCAGGGCCATGATGTGCGCGCGGCGGGACTGATGGGGCAGTTGCGGATCGCCCTGCGCGCGTACGCGGCCGAGGGGCACCGGCCGGACGCGGTGCTCTCCCGCGCGTCCCGGTTCCTCATCGGGCTCACCGACGCGTACGAGGACGGGGAGGAGACCGGACCGCGCTTCGCCACCTGCCTGTACGCGGAGGCCGATCCGGAGACCGGTGTCCTCGACATCGCACGGGCCGGCCACCCCGACCCGGTCGTGGTGACGGCCGACGGGACGGCGATGATCCGTCAGACCGAGGGCGGGCTGCCGCTCGGCGTCGAGGCGGACACCGACTACCCGACGAGCCGGCTCACGCTGGGCCCCGGGGAGACGATCATGCTCTGCACGGACGGGCTGATCGAGACCGGCGGCCACGACATGGCGACCGGCTGGATCCGGCTGCGACCGATCCTGGAACAGCAGACGGACGACTTGGAGAAGCTTGCGGACGCCCTCGTCCAGGCCGTGCACGGGCCGACCGCGCACTACACGACGGGACCGCTTGCGGACCGCCGGGAGGACGACATCGCCGTACTGCTGCTGCGACGGGACGGCGGAGCACCGCAGGGGCTGGTGGGACGGCGCACCACGCTGACCATCGCGCAGGCCGAGCCGGAGCAGATCTCGGTGGCGCGGCAGCAGTTGCGGGAGCTGCTGCGGGACTGGGCGGATCCGGAACAGGTCGACGCGGCGGTGCTGATGACCTCCGAGATGGCGACCAATGTCCTCGTCCACACGGACGGGGACGCGCTGCTGGTGGCCAAGGCGACGGGGGAGCACGGTGAACGGCGGCTCCGCGTCGAGGTCGCCGACGGCAGCGACGAACTGCCGCACCGGCGGCGCCCCGGGGAGATGGCCTCCAGCGGGCGGGGACTGGTGCTGATGGAGATGCTCGCCGACGCGTGGGGGGTGGACCCCCGGGGCGCGGGGAAATCGATCTGGTTCGAGCTGTACGAGTCGAACGCGGAGGCGCCGGGGGACGAGGCCGCGGGAACGGGGACATCGGGCACCGGAATCCCCGGAGCGGGGACACCGGGGACACCAGGGACACCAGAGGCACCAGAGGCACCGGAACGGGGAGACCGCGGGGACTGACCTCAGTCGCCGACCGGGCCCGCGTTCCTCCCGCGCAGTTCGCCGAGAATCCCGAAGGCCGCCGCGCAGACCGGCACCGCGAGCAGCATGCCCAGCAGGCCCGCGACGGAGGCCCCGGCGGTGAGCGCGATCATGATCACGGCCGGATGCATCTGGACCGTGCGGCTCTGGATCACCGGTTGCAGGATGTGGCCCTCCAGGAGCTGCACGGCGACCACGACCCCCAGCGCCCAGAGCGCGATCACGAACCCCCGGTCGGCGAGTGCCACGAGGACCGCCACCGCGCCGGAGATGAACGCCCCGAGATACGGGATGTAGGCGCCGACGAGGACCAGCGCCCCCAGGCCGACCGCGCCGGGCACCCGCAGGATCAGTAGGCCGACGGTGATGCAGACCGCGTCGATCAGCGCGATGAACGTGGTGCCGCGCATGAAACCCTCGACGGCTTCGAACGCCCGCCGCCCCATGGCCTCGACCAGGTCCCCCGTTCCGCGTGGGGCGATGGCGTGGGCGAGGCCCGCCGCCCGGTCGGAGTCGCGCAGGAAGAAGAAGGTGAGCAGCAGGGCCAGGACACTTGCCGCGATCAGCGAACCGATCAGGCTGATCCCGGTAAGGAGCCCGCCGGCGGCGCTCGCGCCGAACTTCTCGGCGAGTTTCCGGGCGTTGGTGACGAGGCTGTCCACATCGGTGTGCTTGGCGATACCGAAGTGGTCGACGAGCCACTGCCCGGTGTGCTTCAGCGAGCGGATGATCTGCTCGCCGTTGTCGACGAGTGCGGTGACGACGATGTATCCGGCGCCGCCGACCACCACGACGAGCAGGGCGCAGGTGAGTACCGCGGCCACGGAACGGTTCATGCCGTGCTGCGTCAGCCGGCGGTGGACCGGGCCGAGCAGGGCCGTGCCCAGCAGAGCCAGCAGTACGGGCGTGACGGCCGTCTTGAGCACGACGCACAGCCAGATGGCGACCGCGGCGACTCCGGTGACGAGGAGGACGACACCGCACCAGGCGGCCGTGCGCCGCGCACCGTCGGGCAGGAGGGGCTTGGGAGTCTGCACCCTCCCACCCGACCACGGTGCGCGTGCCGTGTCCCGCGCGCGCAGCCGTATGGGTGACGGACTGTCACATCAGGGCGTCGTTTCGGGCGCAGCTTCGGGCACCGCTTCGGCCGGCGCCGGTCGTCACATGCCGTGGACGGCGGGCACCGTGCCGAGCCGGCCGGCCTGGAAGTCCTCGAATGCCTGCTTCAGTTCGGCCTGGCTGTTCATGACGAACGGCCCGTAGTGCGCCATCGGCTCCCGGATCGGGCGACCGCCGAGCAGCACGACCTCCAGGTCCGGAGCGTTGCCGTCCTGCTTCTCGTCCGCGCGGACGGTCAGCGAGGAACCGGCGCCGAAGACCGCCGTCTGCCCCATGTGGACGGGGCGGTTCTCCGCGCCGACGCTGCCGCGCCCGGCGAGTACGTACGCGAGCCCGTTGAAGTCCTCGCGCCACGGCAGGGTCACCTCGGCACCGGGACGCAGGGTGGCGTGGATCATCGTGATGGGGGTGTGGGTGATGCCGGGGCCCTCGTGACCGTCGAGCTCACCGGCGATGACACGGAGCAGCGCGCCGCCGTCCGGGGACGTGAGGAGCTGGACCTGGCCACCGCGGATGTCCTGGTACCGGGGCGCCATCATCTTGTCCGCCCTGGGCAGGTTCACCCAGAGCTGGAGGCCGTGGAAGAGGCCGCCCGACATCACGAGGGACTCCGGCGGGGCCTCGATGTGGAGGAGACCGCTCCCGGCAGTCATCCACTGGGTGTCGCCGTTGGTGATGGTGCCGCCACCGCCGTTGGAGTCGTGGTGGTCGAAGATCCCGTCGATGATGTACGTGACGGTCTCGAAGCCCCGGTGCGGGTGCCACGGGGTCCCCTTCGGCTCCCCGGGCTGATACTCCACCTCGCCCATCTGGTCCATCATGATGAACGGGTCGAGGTACTTGTAGTTGATCCCGGCGAACGCGCGGCGAACCGGGAATCCCTCGCCCTCGAACCCACTCGGTGCCGTGGTGACGGCGAGCACGGGACGGGCCACCGCGTCGCCGGACGCGGCGACCTTGGGCAGGGTCAGCGGGTTGTCGACGGTTACTGCGGGCATGGCGCCACCTCCGGATGTTGTTCTGCACTCAATTTAGTTGAATGCTGAACATCCTGCAAGGCGCCCTTCATTCCCGCAGCGCCCCGCCGGGCCGACGGCGACAACGCCGAGGGCCCGCATCGGACGATGCGGGCCCTCGGCGGAGCAGCGGAAAGAACAGCGGGAACGTGGGAGATCAGCCGCACATGCGGCGCATCAGCCGTACATGCGGCGCATCGCGAAGTCGACCATCTGCTCCACGGCCTTGGCGTCGAAGACCATGCGGTGCTCGCCCTCCATGTCGAGCACGAAGCCGTAGCCGGTCGGCAGCAGGTCGATCACCTCGGCCCCGGTGATCACGAAGTACTTGGACTCCTTGCCCGCGTACCGCCGCAGCTCCTTGAGCGTGGTGAACATGGGGATCACCGGCTGCTGCGTGTTGTGCAGCGCGAGAAACCCCGGATTGTCGCCGCGCGGGCAGTAGACCTTCGACGTCGCGAAGATCTGCTGGAAGTCCTCGGCGGACAGCGAGCCGGTCGTGAAGGCGCGTACCGCGTCCCCCAGGGACGGCGGCGAGGGCTCGGGATACAGCGGCTGCTCGCCGTAGCCGCCGCCCATCTGCTGCTGCGCGCCCGGGTTCTGGTCGTAGCCGTACATGCAGCAAAGAGTAATCGGACACATCAGACCCTTGAGGGGTTGCGTCTTATTACTGGCGGGTAGCATCATCGGAGAGGTCAGCTGATATCCGCACCGCCAGCTCGTCGCCCGCCCGGCCCGCACCCCGCGCCCGGGGCGTTGCGTGCCACTGCTATTGATTACGGAGCCTTCCATGGGGCACTACAAGTCGAATCTCCGCGACATCGAGTTCAACCTCTTCGAGGTGCTCGGTCGCGACAAGACGTACGGCACCGGTCCGTTCGCCGAGATGGACGTCGAGACGGCGAAGAGCATCCTCGACGAGATCACCCGCCTCGCGGAGAACGAGCTGGCCGACTCCTTCGCCGACGCCGACCGCAACCCGCCGGTCTTCGACCCGGAGACCAACACCGCGCCGGTCCCGGACACCTTCAAGAAGTCGTACCAGGCGTTCATGGACTCCGAGTACTGGCGCCTGGGCCTGCCCGAGGAGATCGGCGGCACCACCTCCCCGCGCTCGCTGATCTGGGGCTACGCGGAGCTGTTGCTCGGTGCGAACCCGGCTGTCTGGATGTACTCCTCCGGCCCGGCCTTCGCCGGCATCCTCTTCGAGGAGGGCAACGAGGCGCAGAAGAAGGTCGCCGAGATCGCCGTCGAGAAGCAGTGGGGCTCGACGATGGTGCTGACCGAGCCGGACGCCGGATCGGACGTCGGCGCGGGCCGCACGAAGGCCGTCGAGCAGGAGGACGGCTCCTGGCACATCGAGGGCGTGAAGCGCTTCATCACCTCGGGCGAGCACGACATGTCCGAGAACATCCTCCATTACGTGCTGGCCCGCCCCGAGGGCGCCGGCCCCGGCACCAAGGGCCTCTCGCTCTTCCTGGTCCCCAAGTACCACTTCGACTGGACCACCGGCGAGCTGGGCGAGCGCAACGGCGTGTACGCGACGAACGTCGAGCACAAGATGGGCCTCAAGGCGTCCAACACGTGCGAGATGACCTTCGGCGACAAGCACCCCGCCAAGGGCTGGCTGATCGGCGACAAGCACGACGGCATCCGCCAGATGTTCCGCATCATCGAGTTCGCCCGCATGATGGTCGGCACGAAGGCGATCGCCACCCTGTCGACCGGCTACCTCAACGCGCTGGAGTACGCCAAGGAGCGCGTCCAGGGCAGCGACCTGTCGCAGTTCATGGACAAGTCCGCCCCCAAGGTCACCATCACGCACCACCCCGACGTGCGCCGCTCGCTCATGACGCAGAAGGCGTACGCGGAGGGCATGCGCTCCCTCGTGCTGTACACCGCCACCGTCCAGGACGCGATCCAGGAGAAGGAGGCCGCGGGCGAGGACGCCAAGGCGCTGCACGGCCTGAACGACCTGCTGCTCCCGATCGTGAAGGGCTACGGCTCCGAGAAGTCGTACGAGCAGCTCGCCCAGTCGCTCCAGACCTTCGGCGGCTCCGGGTACCTCCAGGAGTACCCGATCGAGCAGTACATCCGCGACGCCAAGATCGACACCCTCTACGAGGGCACCACGGCGATCCAGGGCCAGGACTTCTTCTTCCGGAAGATCGTCCGTGACCAGGGCGCCTCGCTGAACGCCCTGTCCGAGGAGATCAAGAAGTTCCTCACCGGCGCCCAGGGCAACGAGGAGCTGGCCGGTGCGCTGGACTCGCTCGCGAAGGCGGCCGTGGACCTGGAGGCGATCGTCGGCACGATGATCACCGACCTCACCGCGACCGGCGAGGACGTCAAGAACATCTACAAGGTGGGCCTCAACACCACCCGCCTGCTGATGGCCTCCGGTGACGTCGTGGTCGGATACCTGCTGCTCAGGGGCGCGCTCGTCGCGGCCGAGAAGCTGCCTACCGCGTCCGCGAAGGACGTCGCCTTCTACCAGGGCAAGATCGCCGCCGCGAAGTTCTTCGCCGCGAACGTCCTGCCGGGCGTCGCCACCGAGCGGGCGCTCGCCGAGTCCGTCGACAACTCGCTGATGGAGCTGGACGAGGCCGCGTTCTAGTCCGCCGGCCGTCGGCGCACACCGCCGACACGCACCGCCGACACGCACCGTCACCCGGGAAGCGCTTCCGGGTGGCGGTGCCGTCGTTCCCACCCGGTCGCGCCCGGGTTCGTGGCCGGAATCAACGCGACAGGCGCCCTCGGTCAACGGTGGAATCTCCCCGCTCCGGCCTCGTTACAGTGTGGAACATGAGTTCCTCCCCCCGCTTCGATCGCGGTCACACCGACGACCTGATGGCCTTCCTGATGGCCTCCCCCTCCCCCTACCACGCGGTCGCCACCGCGGCCGAGCGGCTGGAGAAGGCCGGATTCCGGCAGGTGGCGGAGACCGCGTCCTGGGACGGCACCAGCGGTGGGAAGTACGTCCTGCGCGGCGGCGCGATCGTGGCCTGGTACGTGCCGGAGGGCGCCGAGGCGCACACCCCGTACCGGATCGTCGGGGCGCACACCGACTCGCCGAACCTGCGCGTCAAGCCACTGCCCGACACCGGGGCGTACGGCTGGCGCCAGGTCGCCGTGGAGATCTACGGCGGAACGCTCCTCAACACCTGGCTCGACCGCGATCTCGGGCTGGCCGGCCGGATCTCGCTGGCCGGAGGCACCCACCGGCTGGTGAACATCGAGCGACCGCTGCTGCGCGTGCCGCAGCTCGCCGTGCACCTCGACCGGTCGGCCAACCCGGACGGCCTGAAGCTCGACCGGCAGAAGCACATGCAGCCGATCTGGGGACTCGGGGACGTCGAGGAGGGCGACCTGATCCGGTTCGTGGCCGAGGAGGCGGGCGTCGACGCCGACGAGGTCATCGGCTGGGACCTGATGCCGCACCCCGTCGAGCCGCCCGCCTACCTGGGTCGGGACCGCGAGCTGCTTGCCGGGCCCCGGATGGACAACCTGCTCTCCGTGCACGCGGCGACGGCCGCGCTCGCCGCCGTCGCCGGTCAGCCGGACGCCGAGCTCCCGTACATCCCGGTCATGGCCGCCTTCGACCACGAGGAGAACGGCTCCCAGTCCGACACCGGCGCCGACGGACCGCTGCTCGGCACGGTCCTGGAGCGTTCCGTCTTCGCACGCGGCGGCACGTACGAGGACCGTGCGCGGGCCTTCGCCGGGACCGTCTGCCTTTCCTCCGACACCGGCCACGCGATCCACCCGAACTACGCCGAGCGCCACGATCCGACCCACCACCCGGTCGTCAACGGCGGACCGATCCTCAAGGTCAACGTCAACATGCGGTACGCGACCGACGGCAGCGGCCGGGCCGTGTTCGCCGAGGCGTGCCGCAAGGCGGGCATCCCGTGGCAGACGTTCGTCTCCAACAACTCGATGCCGTGCGGCACCACCATCGGCCCGATCACCGCCGCCCGGCACGGCATCCAGACCGTGGACATCGGCGTCGCGATCCTGTCGATGCACAGCGCCCGGGAACTGTGCGGGGCGGACGACCCGTATCTGCTGGCCAACGCGCTGTCGGCGTTCCTGGCGGGCTGAGCGGACCGTTCACCGGCCCGGCGACGGCCGGGCCGTTCCCGTTCCCGTTCCGTTACGGGGCTCGGCTCCGTTCCGTTCCGGGGCCCGGCCGAGCGGAGCCGTCCCGTCCGGTCGGCAGCGGCCAGGCATCGGTTCCGGTGGCTGTCCGGCGGCGACCGTTCGCCGGGTGGGCGGCAGCCGTTCGCCGGGTGGGCGGCGACCGCTCACCCGGCCCGGTGTCCGGCCGAGATCGGCGGTCTGCGGCTCCAATACTTCCCGGTACCCCCGATATCCTGGGGCTTTGTCAGTGCCCCCTCCGGGGCATCCGCCCGGGAGGGGAGACGCCCGTGGAGTTCCGGCTGCTCGGCACGGTCTCCGTCGACACATTCACCGGACCGCTGCCGCTCGGTCCCGCCAAACGCCGCAGTCTGCTCGCCGCCCTGCTGCTGTCCGCGAACACGCCCGTCTCCATCGCCCGGCTCACCGACTCCCTGTGGGACGACGCGCCGCCGCTGCATGCCCGCAGCGTCATCCAGGGGCACGTGTCCCGGCTCCGCGCCCTCCTGGTGGGCGCCGACGCCGAGGCGTACGGGGTGGAGCTGGTCACGCTCGGCGACGCATACCTGCTGCGGCTGCCGGAGACGCTGCTGGACGCGCACCGGTTCGAGGAACTGCTGATGCTCGCGCGGGAACAGCGCAACCCCGCCGACTCGGTGTTGATGCTCAAGGAGGCCCTGTCGCTGTGGCAGGGACCGGCACTCACCGGCGTGTTCGCCGCTCCACCGCTCCAGGCCGCCGCGCACTCGCTGGAGGAATCGCGACTGGCGACGGTCGAGCAACTGGCGCGCGCCTACGCGGCGCTGGGGGAGCACAGCCGGGCCGCGACCGTGCTGCGCGCGGAAGCGGTCGCCCACCCGATGCGGGAGTCGCTGGCCGCGGCCCTGATGACGGCGCTCTACCGGGCGGGGCGCCAGTCGGAGGCGCTGGACTGGTTCCACCGCACCAGGCGGCTTCTCGCCGACGAGCTGGGCATCGACCCGGGACACGAACTCGCCGACGCGTACGCGCTGATCCTTCGCGGCGACCCCGGGCCGGAGACCCCCGCCGAACCGGGCGACCGCACCACCGAACCGGGCAGCGACAGAGCGGCCGAGAACACCTCGGTTCCGGCTCCGGGCTCGATCCCGATCCAGGCACCGGCCCCGAAGGACGGCACCGGGCCGCTATGCGGCGGGGACCGTGCAGCGCCCGGCGCGGGCCGGGCAGCCGGTACGGAGGGCATGCCCGTCGGCCCCCTGCCCCGTCCGTCCATCGTCCCCGTCCCTGCCCCCGCCGTCGGCGATCCGCACCCCACCGATCTGCTGCCCCGCGCGCCACGCGGTTTCCAGGGGCGGGCCGGTGAACTCGCCGCGCTCAGCCGGGCCGCGGCGGGCGAGGCCCCCGTCTGCCTGGTCACCGGACCGGCCGGAGTGGGAAAGACCGCGCTGGCCCTCCAGTGGGCGCACCGCAACACCGCCGCGTTCCCGGACGGACGGCTCTTCGCCGATCTGCGCGGGTTCAGCGACACCGGTGAGCCCGAGCCCATGGAGGTGCTGCGCGAGTTCCTGCTGGCGCTGGGCGTCGCCCCACGTCGCGTCCCCGAGTCCGTTCCCGCCGCGGCCGCGCTCTTCCGGTCACTGACCGATCGGCGCCGACTGCTCGTCGTCCTCGACAACGCCCGGGAATCCGCCGCGGTCAGGCCACTGCTGCCGGGCGGCGCCGACTGCGTCACGCTGGTCACCAGCCGGAACCGGCTGGAGGGCCTCATCGCCTCGGACGCGGCCCGTCCGGTGCCGGTCGACGTCCTCGAACCGCAGGACGGCACCGCCCTGCTGGCCGGAGTGCTCGGCGAGGAACGGGTCCTCGCCGAACCCGTGGCGGCCCGTCGCCTCGCCGAGCTGTGCGGGGGCCTGCCGCTGGCCCTGCGGGTCACCGCGGCCCGGCTGGCGGGGCGCCCCCGGTGGACGCTGGCGGGCCTCGCCGACGAACTCGCCGACGAACGGAGCCGGCTGACGTATCTCGACGTGGACGACACCGGTGTCCCGGCCGCGCTGCGGCTGACCGTGCAGCAGCTGCCCCCGGACGCCGTCCACCAGTTCACCCGGCTCGGGCACCACCCCGGCAGCCACTTCGACCCGTACACGGCCGCCGCGCTCGCCGACACGGACCCGGTCGCCGCCGCGACGGCACTGGAGCGGCTCGCCACCGCCCACCTCGTCACCGAGACGGCCCCGGGGCACTGGGTGCTGCACGACCTGGTGCGCCTCTACGCCCGCGGCCTGGACCCCGCCGCCGGGGACGCGACGCTCCTCCATGTCCTCGACCACTACATCGCCACCGCGCTCGCCGCCGCCGACACGGCCGAACCCGGCGGCGAGCCCTGCTTCGTCCTGCCGGAGGGCTTCCGTGTGCCCGCCGCCGTCCGGGACTTCACCGACCGGGCGACGGCCATGCGCTGGCTGGCCACCGAGCGCGACGATCTGAGCCTGGCCGCCGTCGCCGCCCGCGCCGCAGGACACCACGACCGGGCCTGGCGGATCATCCTGCTCCAGTGGCCGCAGGTCGTGTGGCGGGTCCGGGACAACTGGTCCCCGCTGCTGCAACTCGCCCTCGACTCCGCCCGTGCCGAGAAGAATCCGTACGCCGAGTCACGGGTGCTCAATCTGCTGGGCTGGGTGCTCACCGAGGAGGGCAGGACCGCGGAGGCCATCGCCCTGCTCGAACGCTCGCCCGGTCTCGCCCGACGGGCCGGTGACCGGCTCGGCGAGGCGACCGCGCTGATCAACCTGGCGGTCGTCCAGGCCGAGGAGGGCGAACTCGATGCGGCGCTGGAGGACTGCGCACGCGCCGTCGACCTGGCCCGCGAGGAGGCCGACGCGCACACCGAGATGCTCGCCCTGCAGCATCTCGCCCGGATGCAACTCACCGCGAACCGACCGCAGGACGCCCTCGACTCCGCCCGCGCGGCGCTCGATCTCGGGCCCGAACACGAGGAGGGCGCCCGCCGGGTACTGCTGCTGACCGTCGGCGGGGAGGCCCTGTTGGCGCTCGGCGACGAGGAGGAGGGCATCCGGCTGCTGGACCTGGCGGCCGCGGAGGCGGAGCGCGCCGAGTACGGCCAGGGCGCGGTCCGGGCCCTCGAAGCGCTGCTGCGGGTCACCGCACGCGCGGAGTACCGCAGGCGGTACGAAGAAGCGGTGCGACGGCTCGCCGACGACGGCTGATCCAGGCCCGCCCTGCGCGCCGTACCGTCCCGCGTCCGCGGCGGAGGCGGTGGCGAGGGCGTTGCGGAAGGGCTGCCGAAGACGTCAGCGGGACGTCAGCCGGACACCAGCAGAACGTGAGCGCCGGGGCCCAGACTCATGGATGTCAGCAGGTCAGAGGCGTTCGCCCGAGACCAGGCGTCCGCTTCCCATCACACTCGGGGGAATTTCCATGAACACCTTCCGCTTCCGGCCCGCCGCCCTCGCCGCCGCTACCACCGCTGTGCTCGCCCTCGCCCTCACCGCCTGCGGCGGGGACGACACCGGCACGAAGTCCGCGGGCCCGGCGAACGAAGCCGCGTCGGCCGGGGCTTCGACGGACGCCTCCCAGTCGACCACCGACGCGACGACCACGAGCACCGGGAAGACCGGCGGTACCACGCAGAACACCGGAGCCGCGAAGACGGGCGCCTCGAAGACCGGCACGTCCAACGGCGGTACCAAGGCGGGCGGCGACACCAGCGACAGCTACGCCTACAAGCACCCGTGCAAGAGCGGCGACCTCTCGGTGCGGGTGTACCCCCGCGAGGGTTCGTCCACCCAGCACGTGATCGAGGTCAACAACGTCGGCGCGAACTCCTGCGGCCTGAGCTACTACCCGCAGGTCAGCCTGGGCGCGGCCAATGCCTCGGACCACAGCTCCGACATCCGGCCGGCCGTTCCCGGCGGCCTCGGCGGCGCCCCCGCGTACCCGGTCGGGCCCAAGACCGCCGCCATTGCGGTGATCGACCTCAACCCGAGCGGTGCGAATGGCGTGACCTGGGTCGACGAGATGAATGTGCTCGCCGACGGCGACCACATGCCCAACGCGGACACGCAGAACTTCGGCCTCGGCCCCGATGTGAAGGTGAACAATCCGAAGCTGGGCCTGTACCGGAGCACGGTCGCCGACGCGGTGAGCTCCATGAAGCAGGCGGGCTGACCTGCTGAGCCGGGCCGTACGACGGGTCCTGCGGGACGCGGTACCGCCCCGCCGCGCACACCGCACCCGGCGCGCGGAAGGCCCTCCGGTTTCAGGGCTCCACGCGCCGTCAGGCCCGGTCGTCCATGCCTGCCAGCACCAGCGGCAGACGGGGCGTTCCCTCCGCACTCACGCGGACGGGGACGCCCCAGTCCTGTTGGTGGACGTGGCAGGCCGGGTACTCGTTCGACGGATCGTCGTCGCAGGAGGCGGCCATCGCGGAGACGTGCAGGACCCCCTCGGTGATTCCGTCGGCAAGGACCAGGTCACGGAAGAGGTCGGTACCGGTCCCGGCCCCCTCGGCCAGGAGTTCCGGCGGCGTCGCCGAGACGAGCAGCCGGGTCGAGGGACCGTACCGGGTGTCCAGCTTCTGCCCGGCGGGCGCCTGGAAGACGACGTCGAGCCGGAGCGTGCCCGGAGCGATCTCGGTGGCTGCACGCCGGGTGCGGTGCGCGCGGTCCGCGACCCGCACGGCCTCCTCCGGCAGTCGCAGCCGGGTCAGCCGGTGCCGGGCGGACTCGACGACCGCGAGGTCACCGTCCACCAGTACGGCATCGCTGGGCTCGCGCAGGTCCGTGGCGAGCGTCGTGACCTCGTCGCTCGCGGGATCGTAGCGGCGCAGCGCTTGGTTGTACGTGTCGCAGACGGCGACGGAGCCGTCGGGCAGGGCCGTCACGCCCAGCGGATGCTGGAACAGGGCCTGGTCAGCGGCGCCGTCCCGGTGCCCGAAGTCGAACAGGCCGGTGCCGACGGCCGTGCGGACGGCGAAGCCGTCGCCGTCGCGTTCGACGTACCGGAGCGCGGACGTCTCCGAGTCGGCGACCCACAACCGCTCCCCGTCGGTCGACACGGCGAGCCCGGAGGGCTGGGCGAACCATGCCTCCTCGGCCGGTCCGTCGACGAGTCCCTCATTGGTCGTTCCCGCCGCGACCCGCACGGTCCCCGTCGCCGGGTCGTACATCCACAACTGGTGGACCCCGGCCATGGCGATCCACAGCCGGTCCGCGAACCAGGCGACGTCCCAGGGCGAGGAGAGGGCGACCTCTCCGGCCGGACCGGACGTCGGCGATCCCTGCCACCACTGGCGGCCGGTACCGGCGAGGGTCGTCACCGCTCCCGTGGCACGGTCCAGGGCCCGCACGGTGTGGTTCACGGTGTCCGCGACCGCGATCCGGCCGTCGGGCAGCACGGCGAGTCCCTGTGGTTCGGAGAACCGGGCCTCGTCGACACCTCCGTCGGCGTATCCCCGGTCGCCGGTGCCGACGTGCCGACGGACCGTCTCGCCGTCGGATTCGAGCTCGACCAGGCGGTGGCGGGTGGTGTCGGAGACGAGGAAGCCGCCATCGGGCAGCAGCAGTGCCTTGCCGGGGAACCGCAGATGCGTCGCGACCGGCTCGGGCGGGACGTAGGGGCCGTTGCCGCGCCGCAGCGTGCCCTTCGCCGCGTGCTCGGCCTCCAGTTCCTCGACCAGCTTCTCGATGGCGTGCGCATGGCCCTCGCCCGCGTGCTGCGCGACGACGTAGCCCTCGGGGTCGATGACGACCAGCGTGGGCCAGGCCCGTACGGCGTACTGCTTCCAGGTCGCCAGTTCCGGGTCGTCGAGGACCGGGTGCTGAACCTCGTAGCGCTCGACCGCGTCGACAACCGCCTGGTGTTCGGCCTCGTGGACGAACTTCGGCGAGTGGACACCGATGATCACGACGGTGTCGCGGTGCTTCTCCTCCAGCGCGCGCAGTTCGTCGAGGACGTGCAGACAGTTCACGCAGCAGAAGGTCCAGAAATCCAGAACGACGATGCGTCCTCGCAGGTCGGCGAGGGTGTACTGCTGGTCGCCTGTGTTGAGCCAGCCGCCCTTGCCGATCAGCTCGGGGGCCCTGACGCGCGCGCGTGTTGCCATGTGGACAGTCAACATCACCGCGGCCCGCACGCATTCCGGCGGGTCATGGGGGAACCTGTGAGCCATGAGATTCCAGGTGCGTGAACGCCTCTTCGCCATCGGTGACGACTACTGGATCGAGGACGCGGACGGCCGCAAGGTCTTCCTCGTCGACGGCAAGGCCATGCGGGTGCGCGACACCTTCGAGCTGAAGGACGCCGAGGGCCGCGTGCTGGTCGAGATCCGGCAGAAGCTGCTGAGTCTGCGCGAGACCATGCTCATCGAGCGCGACGGCGAACAGCTCGCCAAGGTCAAGCGCAAACGCCTGTCGCTGCTGCGCAACCACTACCGGGTCACGCTGGTGGACGGCACCGAACTGGACGTCAGCGGCAAGATCCTGGACCGCGAGTTCGCCATCGACTACGACGGAGAACTGCTCGCCCAGATCTCGCGGCGCTGGCTGACCGTCCGTGACACCTACGGCATCGATGTCGTGCGGGAGGACGCCGACATCGCCCTGCTCATCGCGGTATCGGTGTGCGTCATCGTGCTCGCGGAGAAGGAACACGACGACCACTGACTCGCCGCCCGCTGATCCACCGACCTGCGGTCCGCGGTCTGCCGATCCGCCCTGTTTCACGTGAAACGGGGCATCCGGGGACCGGGCCCCGAGATCCACGGCGAACGGTCCCACGAACGGTTCCGTCCGCGGGACCGTTCGCCGGACGGTTCCCGCGAGGCCCTACGCGTCGACAACGGGCGGGGTCAGCCCGAGGCGGCGGTCCTTGAGCGCGGGGAACTGCTCGCGCGTCGTCGCCACCTTCGCCGGGTCGAACTCCACGCTCAGCACCTCCTCCTCCGCTCCCGCCTCGGCGAGGACCTCACCCCAGGGGTCGACGACGATGCTGTGTCCGGCCTGCTGGATCCCGCCGTGGGTACCGGCGGTGGCGACGGCCAGGACGAATGCCTGGTTCTCCACGGCCCGCGCCTGCGCCAGCAGCGTCCAGTGGGCACGCCGCCGCTCGGGCCAGCCTGCCGCGACGACCAGCGTCTCGGCGCCCGCGTCCACGAGTCCCCTGAACATCTCCGGGAATCGCAGGTCGTAGCAGGTGGCGAGGCCCAGGGTGGTCCGCGGCAGGGCAACCGTGACCAGTTCCTCGCCGGCCCCCATCATCACCGCCTCCCCCTTGTCGAAGCCGAAGCGGTGGATCTTGCGGTAGGCGGCGGCCCGCTCGCCCTCGGGCGTGAAGACGAGCGCGGTGTTGTAGAGCGTGCCGTCGGGCGCGCGCTCGACGAAGGAGCCCGCGTGCAGCCAGACCCCGGCATCGGCGGCGGCCTTCGCCATGATCTCGTGGGTGGGCCCCTGGAGCGGTTCGGCCTCGTCCGCGAAGGCGGAGTAGGCGAAGGCTCCGACCGGCCAGAGTTCGGGAAGGACCACCAGATCCGCGCCGCGCTGGGCGCCGATCAGCGCCGCCGCCCGCCGCCTGCGGGAATCGACGGATTCGTCCGGGTCTACTGCGATCTGGATGAGGGAGGCGCGCACACTACCACCGTCCTGGCATTCAAGCCGTCAACACAGCCTACGATCGTCACACGAAAGCACTGCCGGGGTGCCTGATCGCAGCGTAACTTAGCGATCGAACCTCCCACGCAGCCCGCAGCCCGCCGTCCGCAGCCCGCCCGCGCCCAGCACTCCAGCCCACGCACCGCAGAACCGCACGAGGGGTCCCGTGACCGTCCATCCCAGCCTCCAGACCTATGCCGATGCCTGGACCCATTCCATCGAGTCGATAGTCGAGCTGGTGAAGCCGCTCGCCGAAGGGGAGTGGAACGGCCGTACTCCGTGTCCCGCCTGGTCCGTGCGCGACATCGTCTCGCACATCATCGGTATGGAGTGCGAGCAGCTCGGCGATCCGCGCCCGATCCACACACTGCCGCGCGACCTGTACCACATGCAGAACGACCTCGCCCGCTACATGGAGATGCAGGTCGATGTGCGGCGCCACCACACCTCTCCGGAGATGCTCGCCGAGCTGGAGTACACGATCATTCGCCGCGCACGTCAGCTGCGCAACGAGAACCGTGACCCCCAGACCATGATCCGGGCTCCGCTCGGCGCCGAGCAGACCCTCGAAGTGGCGCTGCGGATGCGGGCGTTCGACATCTGGGTGCACGAGCAGGATCTGCGTGCGGCGCTGGGCCGGCCCGGCAACCTCGACTCCCCCGGCGCCACCATCGTCCGGGACGCCCTGCTCGACGAGTTGCCGAAGGTCGTCGCCAAGGACGCGGGGGCGCCCGCCCATTCGGCGGTGGTGATCGATGTGAACGGGCCGGTGGAATTCCTGCGCACGGTGAGGGTCGATGCGGAGGGGCGCGGTTCGGTGGACGGTTCGCCGTCGCTCGGCCCGGCCGTGACTCTGGCGATGGACTGGGAGACCTACTCACGTCTCGCCTGCGGACGGGTGCGCGCGGGCGCGGTCGCGGACCGCATCAAGGTCGAGGGCGACCCGGAGCTGGCCGAGGCGATCCTGCGGAACTTCGCCGTGACGCCGTGACGCCGTGACGCCGTGACCGCCACGGCGGTCCGACGCCATCGCGTACCGGGTTCCGCGCCACCGCTGTCGGCGGCGCCCGTCGGGCCAGGACGGGCGCGCCGCCGACCGGGCGCACCGGAGAGTTCACGCCCGGACAGATCGCGTCCGGACAGGTCACGCCCGGACAGGTCACGCCCGGACAGGTCACGTCCGGACAGGTCACGTCCGGACAGGTCGCGTCCGAGTTCGCGTCCGGACGGGGACTGCCCGATCAGGAATCGCCCGGACAGGCCCGTCCGGGCACCCGTCACACGGGCACGTGCACGGCCTCCACTCGGCTGATCACATGGTGCTCCCGCTCGCGGTGCGCGGCCCGGGAGTGCAGGCGCAGGATCTGGACGACGCCGAGCGCCTCCAGCACGAAGACCGAGGCGAACGCGATCCGATAGTCGTCCCCGGTGGCGTCCAGCAGCACACCGACGGCGAACAGCGTGGTCATCGACGCGATGAAGCCGCCCATGTTGACGATGCCCGAGGCGGTGCCCTGACGCTCCGGCGGGTTGGCGGGACGGGCGAAGTCGAAGCCGATCATCGAGGCCGGTCCGCACGCGCCTAGCACCACGCACAGGACGATCAGCAGCCACATCGGCGCATGACCGCCGGGGCAGAAGATTGCCGACGCCCAGACCAGGGCCGTCACCCCGACCGTCCCGAGCGCCAGCGGGGCGCGGGCCGCGTGGTGCCGGGCGATGATCTGCCCGTAGACCAGCCCGAACGCCATGTTGGAGAGCACCACCAGGGTGAGCAGCTCGCCCGCGGTGGACCTGCTCAGCCCCTGCGCCTCCACCAGGAACGGCAGCCCCCACAGCAGCAGGAACACCATGGCCGGGAACTGCGTGGTGAAGTGCACCCACATGCCGAGCCGGGTGCCGGGCTCCCGCCAGGCGTCGGCGATCTGCCTGCGTACGAAGGCGGCGCCCGCGTGCTCGACGGGCGGCGGCTCGTGGCCCTCGGGGTGGTCCTTCAGGAAGGTCAGCAGAAGGACCAGGACCACGACCCCGGCGGCCGAACTGCCGACGAAGGTGGTGGTCCAGCCGAATCCGTGCAGGGCCCGCGCGATGAAGAGCGTCGAGACGAGGTTGCCCGCCATGCCGATGAGTGCCGCGACCTGACTGATCAGCGGACCGCGCCGGGCCGGAAACCAGCGGGCGCCGAGCCGCAGCACGCTGATGAACGTCATCGCGTCCCCGCAGCCGAGCAGCGCCCTGGAGGCCAGCGCCATGCCGTACGAGGGCGACAGCGCGAAGCCGAGCTGCCCGAGCGTGAACAGCACGGCCCCGAAGGCGAGCACCTTCTTGGTGCCGAGCCGGTCGACCATCAGGCCGACGGGTATCTGCATGCCCGCGTAGACCAGCAGTTGAAGGATGGAGAACGTGGAGAGCGCGGAGGCGTTGACGTGGAAGCGGTCCGCGGCGTCGAGACCGGCGACGCCCAGGCTGGTACGGAAGATGATGGCGACGAAATAGACGGCGACACCGATGCCCCACACCCACACGGCACGCCGGCCGCCGGGTGGATCGCCGGGCAGGGACAGGGTGGGCGCGGCGGCCGAGCTCACCGGTCCTCACCCCTGACCAGCACCTTGACCCGGCTGACGTGGCGCCGTACGACCTGGGCCGCGCCGTCCGCGTCACCGGATCTGATCGCGTCCAGCAGTTCGCCGTGCTCGGTGATGTTCGCGGCGATCCTGTCCGGGTGCGCCTCCATCACAGCGACTCCCATCCGCAACTGCCGGTCCCGCAACTGGTCGTAGAGGCGGGAGAGAATGTCGTTGCCCGCGTTGCGCACGATCTCCGCGTGGAAGCAGCGGTCCTTCACGGAGACGGCGGCCAGATCGCCATCCCGGGCCAACTGCCGCTGCTCATCGAGCAGTTCTTCAAGCCGTTCGATCAACTGCGCCGAGGCGGGCACGGCCTTGCGGGCCGCGAACTCCTCGACCAGCAGCCGGGTCTCCACCACATCGGCGATCTCCTGCGCGGAAACGGCGAGTACGAGGGCACCCTTCTTCGGGTACAGCTTGATCAGCCCCTCGACCTCCAGCCGGAGCAGTGCTTCCCTCACCGGGGTGCGGGAGACCCCGGTGGCCTCGGCGAGATCGCCCTCGGTGAGCAGCGTGCCGCCCTCGTAGCGGCGCTCCAGGACCGCTTCCTTGATGTGGGTGTAGACGCGCTCGGCGGCGGGTGGCCGCTTGGCGCCGGGCGCGAGCGAGTGGGCAGAGGGCTTCACGGCAGGGGGCGAGGCAGGCATGCACACAGGATAGATACAACATGCGTACATAACGAATTCCGTCCGGACTCTGGACGCCGGAGCGCGCGACGGAGGCAGCCACCCCGGCACGGCGGGGCGGAGCGAGGCCCCCACCGGGCACGACAGAGCCGCACACCCGCCCCACGGCGGCACAATCCGCCCAGCCACGGCAGCGCATGCGCCCGGCCATGGCAGCGCACGCGCCCGGCCGACCGGCGCCCGGCGGACACCGCCTTGGCCGGCCCCTGAACCGCTCTTGACTCCGAAATTGCCCCGAAAACCCCGGGAAACAGCGCATCCATTCCCGTGCCTCGTGAGTCTCATCACCGAGCGGCACCTTCATGTGGCCGCATTTCAGGGGCATTTGGAGCAACCAAGTTGAAAATCGGCTTTAAGCGCATAAACCGCGTTTCCGCCACTGCCACGGTGGCCCTCACCGCAGGTGCTGTCATCGCGGGCAGCGTGTTCGCCTCCTCCGCGCAGGCCGCCGCACCGCCCGTCCCGAAGATCACCGCCAAGGGCGGCTTCGTGATGAACAGCGGGAACGGCAAAGCCCTGTACACCAAGACCGCGGACACCCGCCGTTCCACCGGTTCCACCACCAAGATCATGACCGCCAAGGTCGTCCTGGACCAGAAGAACCTGAACCTGGACTCCAAGGTCACGATCCAGAAGGCGTACAGCGACTACATCGTCTCCCGGGGCGCCTCGTCGGCCCGTCTGATCGTGGGCGACAAGGTCACCGTCCGCCAGTTGCTCTACGGCCTGATGCTGCCGTCCGGCTGCGACGCCGCGTACGCCCTTGCCGACAAGTTCGGCTCCGGCTCGACCCGCGCGGCCCGCGTGAAGTCCTTCGTCGGCAAGATGAACGCCTCCGCCAAGTCCCTCGGCCTGAAGAACACCCACTTCGACTCGTTCGACGGCATAGGGAACGGCTCGAACTACTCGACGCCGCGCGACCTGACGAAGATCGCCTCCAGCGCGATGAAGAGCTCCACGTTCCGGTCGATCGTGAAGACCAAGTCGACCAAGCAGAAGGTCACCACGAAGTCCGGCGGCTACCGCTACATGTCGTGGTCCAACACCAACACGATGCTCAGCAGCTACAGCGGCGCGATCGGCGTGAAGACCGGTTCCGGCCCTACCGCCAAGTACTGCCTGGTGTTCGCCGCGACCCGCAACGGCAAGACGATCGTCGGCACCGTGCTGGCCTCGACCAACGCGACCAACCGGTCGGCGGACATGAAGAAGATCATGGACTACGGCTTCAAGAAGTAGCCCGTCCCGCAACACCCGCGAAGGGGGCCCGCGCCACGCGGGCCCCCTCTCTCGTGCGCACGGCCGCCGGCCCAGGGGCTGTCCGTGGTCCGTGGCGGATCGGCGCGCACGGCCGTGTCGTCGGGCGTCCGCCGGGGCGCTTGCGTGGCAGCCCTCAAAGACTGTCCCGCACCCGCCCGCGACCGGTGCCGGCAGGGCGTTGTTCGACGACCGGCCGCAGGCGTTGGGAGCCGCCCCGGGTCAGCGGCATCCCGGTCGTGGCCACGAGGTCGTACGCCGCAGGGCCGATCCGCGTGCCGGAAACCCGTTGGCCGTGCCGGCTCCCGAAAACGGCCGGACGGGTCGCAGACCGGAGGGCCTGCCAGGCCAGACGCGTCTGGTCGGTCAGGAGTCGATGCCGCTCCGGCCCCACCTCCGGTTCGTTCCATGTCACCGCGAGGCGGCCTGCCTCGAAGGCTTCGCCCTCGTCGTCCCGGAACCGGCGAGCGCACAGGAACTGCAGCACGGCGGAGCGCGAGAGATCGGCACCGGCCGCGGCTCCCCCGACCACCGGCACGTCCTCGGGCGCCCGGGCCCCCTCCGGCAGCAGCATGAACGCCTGACGGCCCCCGCAGCTCAGGGCATCCCCGAGCGATGGGTGCAGGTGCACCTGGTGAAGCCCCTTCGGGCCCGGGTGGCTGCACAGCCACCCGGCCCGGGGCAGGGCCTCGCCGATGCTCCGCCCGACGTCCCGCTCGTCCTCGGGCAGCAACCACACATCGGTCTTCTTCGTGCGGGAGCCGGGAAATGCCATGGGCGCAGCATGGCAGGAGGCAGTGACAGGCCCGTCGCGCGAAGGACGCTCAGTCGAGGCAGAACTCGTTGCCCTCGATGTCCTGCATGCAGATGCAGGACTCGTTCTCCTCATCGGCGTACAGCACGTTCACGCACACCGCTCCGAGCGCGATCAGCCGATCGCGTTCGGCCTCAAGGGTGGCCAGGCGCTCCTCGCCCACGAGCCCGGTGCCGGCCCGCACGTCGAGATGCACCCGGTTCTTGGCGACCTTCCCCTCGGGAACGCGCTGGAAGTACATGCGCGGGCCCTCACCCGTGGGGTCGGAGCACACGGCCCATGAACCCTGGCCCTCGGAGGGCAGCGTGATGACGTACCCCAACACCTCGCACCAGAAGCGAGCCACACGTTCGGGTTCCGCGCAGTCGAAAGTGACCTGGACCTTCTTGACCGATGCCATGGAGTCACCCTAACAACGTGCCCCAGCACCCCAAATCTTTTTAACCACACCCCTGTTGACCAGCGAATCTCCCGCGTGAACCGCTGCTGCGCCGGGCGGTCGCACGGGGTGAACCGATGCCGGTTCGCCCTCTCCGAGGAGTCGCGCGCCGTCCCGATGTGCTCGGGCCATCGGGGGTGGGAGTCTGCCTGCCGTTCTCCGGCCCGCTGCCCTCGGGGCGGCGCTCCGCGCACCGCTCGGCGTCGCGTCCCTCCTGGCCGACCCTCAGCACCTGCCGCAGTCCCACGGCAGTCGGCACCACTGCCGGGACCGGCCGTTCAGGGGCGGGCGGACCGGACCAGCCCGCCCCGGAAGGCGTCCCAGGCGGCGGGGCCGAGGACGACGACGGGGCCGGTGGGGTTCTTGGAGTCGCGGACGGCGACGGTGTGGGGGATGTTGCGGGCCACTTCGACGCAGTCCTCTTCCAAGGTGCTGTAGGACGATTTGACGAACCGGAACACTTTCACTCACTCATTCCTTTGGCGATGTCCTCGATGAGTCGCGTCGAGTCGTACGGCGATACGGCGGCCCGCGAAATGGCGTTGAACATGTCGACGAAGAGGACGCTCCGCTCCGCATCCTCAACCCAAGCCCCAGTGCGGGGCACGTCCATGTGGACCACGTCGACAGCGCCCTCCTCCCCGAAGGAGAGGATGTTGAACGGCCCGCTCACACCCGCATGACCGCCGGCCCGGAACGGTAGCACCTGAATGTGGATATTCGGCAGCTCGGCCAGCTCGCGCAGATGCTCCAACTGACCTTTCATAACTGCCGGGCCGCCCATCAGCTGGCGAAGCGCCGCTTCCCAAATGACAGCGTGCATCTGCAAGGGCCTGTCGCCGTACAGGCGCTGTTGGCGCCGGGCGCGCAGACTCACAACCGCCTCAAGCTGATCCAGGTCTTCCCAGCACATGTCCGCCACGCCCATGGCCCGCGTGTACTCGGCCGTCTGGAACAGCCCCGGGATCAGAGCGACCTGCCATTGGCGGTTACGCAGCGCCGCATCTTCCATGGCGACATAGTCCACCTGTCCGCTGTGGAGCATCCTGTCTTCCCACCAGCCCCGGACCTTCCTGCGTTCCCGGTCAGTCTTCGCGAGATCCAGCAGGCCCGACAGAACCTTGCTGTCGGTGACGCCGTACAGCTGGCACAGTGCCCTGACGTCCGGGTCCCGGACCGGCACCCAGCCGCTCTCTATCTTGACGACCTTGGTCGCTGTGGCACTCAAGTACTCGGCCGCCTGTTGCTGCGTCATGCCGACTGCCAGCCGCAGTTGTTGGAGCTCGCCGCCCAGACGTCGGCCGAGCACGGTCGATACTCGACCCCCGGACCTGCCGGTACCAGATTTTTGCATGCCGCCCTCCCGCTGAACACGGTCAGTGTGTCAGCAAGCACGGTCTGATGACATCCCGTTCGCTCGAACGGGGAAGATATTCCCTACGCCTCTTGAGCCCGAGAACAACATGCCGCTACGTTCGGCACACGGCCGCTCACCCAGCGGCACACCCATCGGCGGAAGTGCACCGCCCTGCCCCCACGCAGGCGCGGCATCGCCACCGCCCGCACCCACGGAGGCACGTGTCCATGACCGCACCCGAGGAGCTCGCGCCCGTGTCCGCAGCCCAGGAGGTTCCGCCGCCCGGCCCCGCGCTCCCCGCCCTCGTCCCCGTCCTCCGCGAGGACCGGCTCGACTACACCCCGCACCCCCGCAATGTCGGCTTCAGCCGTCGGCGCACCGCCCGGCTCGTCGCGGAGTGGGGGTATCCGGAGCTGTCGGGTGACGCGGCGCTGCTGGTCAGCGAGTTGGCCACGAACGCGCTGCTGCACGGGGCCGTGCCCGAGCGGCTGTTCCGGGTCCGGCTCGCCCTCGTGCCGGGCGTCCTGCGGATCGAGGTGAGCGACGCCTGCGGCGAGCACCCGCACGGGCCCGGCGAACGCATGGGTGCCGGTGACGAGACCGGGCGGGGGCTGCTGGTCGTCGACCGGGTGGCCGACCGCTGGGGCGCCGAGTCCCGGGTCGTGGGCAAGACCGTCTTCGCCGAACTCGCCCTCACCCACGAGGGACGTACGCACCGACGGGCCCGCGCATGACGCGCGGGCCCGTCGGTGAGGCGTGGTCGAGGGGCCGTCAGGCCCAGGTGATCAGCCGCTTCGGCTGTTCCAGGATCGCGGCGACGTCCGCCAGGACCTTGGAGCCGAGCTCGCCGTCGACGAGACGGTGGTCGAACGACAGGGCCAGCGTGGTGACCTGACGAGGCTTCACCTTGCCCTTGTGAACCCACGGCTGGAGCTTGATCGCGCCGACCGCGAGGATCGCGGACTCACCCGGGTTGAGGATCGGCGTGCCCGTGTCGACGCCGAAGACGCCGACGTTGGTGATCGTGACCGTGCCGCCCGCCATGGCGGCGGGGGACGTCTTGCCCTCACGTGCGGTGGACACCAACTCACCCAGTGCGGCGGCGAGTTCGGGGAGGGTCTTGTCGTGCGCGTCCTTGATGTTCGGCACGATCAGTCCGCGCGGGGTGGCGGCGGCGATGCCCAGGTTGACGTAGTGCTTGCGCACGATCTCCTGGTTCGCCTCGTCCCAGGCGGAGTTGATGTCCGGGTTGCGGCGGATCGCGACCAGGAGCGCCTTGGCGATGATCAGGAGCGGGTTGACCCGCACCCCCGCCATGTCCTTGTCGTCCTTGAGCTCGGCCACCAGCTTCATCGTCCGCGTCACGTCGACGGTCACGAACTCCGTGACGTGCGGGGCGGTGAACGCGCTGCCGACCATCGCCTGGGCGATGGCCTTCCGCACGCCCTTGATCGGGATCCGGGTCTCCCGGGCACCCGCGACGACCTCGGTCGGCGCCTCGGCAGCGGGTGAGGCCGCCACCGGGGCGGGGGCGACGGACACCGGAGCCTGCGCCTGGGCCGGTACGGGCGTGACCGCCGCGTGGACGTCCGCGCGGGTGATGATCCCGCCCTCTCCGGTCGGGACGACCGTCGCCAGGTCGATGCCCAGGTCCTTGGCCAGCTTGCGCACCGGCGGCTTGGCCAGCGGCCGGCTCTCCCGGACCGGGACGGCGGGGCCGCGGCCGTGGCCGTTCAGCTCGCCCTGCACCGCTGCCGCGGCAGCCGTCCGGGCGGCGCTGTCGCCCTTGCGGGCGCGGCGCTTGGTGGACGTCTCGGCGACGCCGTACCCGACCAGGACGGGCTGGCGGCCCTTGGGGGCCTCGGGTTCCGGTTCGGCCGGGGACGGGGCCGCCGACCCGGCGGCCGGTGCGGGAACCGGCGCCGGGGCCGCGTCATCGCTGCCCGGGGCCACGTCCACCGCGATGATCACCTGGCCGACATCGACCGTCGTGCCCTCGGGGTAGCGCAGTTCGTGCACCACGCCGTCGAACGGAATGGGCAGCTCCACGGCTGCCTTCGCCGTCTCGACCTCGCACACGACCTGGCCGTCGGTGACCGTGTCGCCGGGCTGGACGTACCACTTGAGGATCTCGGCCTCGGTCAGGCCCTCGCCCACGTCGGGCATCTTGAACTCGCGGAAGCGGGCCGCGTTGGAAGTGTCGGTCATCGTTGTCACGTCCCAGTCCTCAGTACGCCAGCGAGCGGTCGACGGCGTCGAGCACGCGGTCGAGACCCGGCAGGTACTCGTCCTCCAGTCGCGCCGGCGGGTACGGGGCGTGGTAGCCGCCGACCCTCAGCACGGGTGCCTCCAGATGGTAGAAGCATCGCTCCGTGATGCGAGCGGCGATCTCGGCCCCGGAACCGTAGAAGACCGGTGCCTCGTGGACCACGACGAGCCTGCCGGTCTTCTCGACGGAGCTCTGGATGGCGTCGAAGTCGATCGGGGACATCGAGCGCAGGTCGAGGACCTCGATCGACCGGCCCTCCTCCTGGGCGGCGTCCGCCGCGGCAAGGCAGACCTTCACCATCGGGCCGTAGCCGACGAGCGTGAGGTCGGTGCCGGGACGTGCCACCGCGGCCCGGTGCAACGGGCCGGGGATGGTGTCGGTCTCCACCTCGCCCTTGTCCCAGTAGCGGCGCTTCGGCTCGAAGAAGATCACCGGGTCGTCGCTCTGGACGGCCTGCTGCATCATCCAGTACGCGTCGCTCGCGTTCGACGGCGAGACCACCTTCAGACCCGCGACGTGCGCGAACAGGGCCTCGGGGGACTCGCTGTGGTGCTCGACGGCACCGATGCCGCCGCCGTACGGAATCCGCACGACGACCGGCAGCTTGATCTTGCCGAGCGCGCGGGCGTGCATCTTGGCGAGCTGCGTGACGATCTGGTCGTACGCGGGGAAGACGAAGCCGTCGAACTGGATCTCCACGACCGGGCGGTAGCCGCGCAGCGCCAGCCCGATCGCGGTGCCGACGATGCCGGACTCGGCGAGCGGGGTGTCGATGACCCGGTCCTCGCCGAAGTCCTTCTGGAGCCCGTCGGTGATCCGGAAGACGCCGCCGAGCTTGCCGACGTCCTCTCCCATGATGACGACCTTGGGGTCGGTGTCGAGGGCCTTGCGCAGCGACTCGTTGAGCGCCTTCGCGATGGACATCTTTTCCATGGCCATGGCTACTTGCCCTCCTCGACGGAGCCCTCGGCGGAGTCCGCGAACGATGCCTGGTACGCGGCGAACTGCGCGCGCTCCTCGTCGACGAGCGGATTCCCGTCGGCGTAGACGTGGTCGAACATGGCCATCGGGTCCGGGTCGGGCATCGCGCGCACGGCCTCGCGCACCCGCTTGCCGAGGGCCTCGCTCTCGGCCTCCAGCTCGGTGAAGAACGCCTCGTCGGCGGCGCCCTCCTTCTCCAGGTAGGCGCGCAGCCGCAGGATCGGGTCCTTGGCCTCCCATGCGGCGCGCTCCTCGTCGGCCCGGTACTTCGTCGGGTCGTCGGAGGTGGTGTGCGCGCCCATGCGGTAGGTGAACGCCTCGACGAGCATGGGGCCCTCGCCCCGGCGGGCGCGCTCCAGCGCCGCCCGGGTCACGGCGAGGCAGGCGAGCACGTCGTTGCCGTCGACCCGGACGCCGGGGAAGCCGTAACCCTGCGCGCGCTGGTAGAGCGGGACGCGGGTCTGCTTCTCGGTGGGCTCGGAGATCGCCCACTGGTTGTTCTGGCAGAAGAAGACGACCGGGGCGTTGTAGACCGCGGAGAAGGTGAAGGACTCGGCGACGTCCCCCTGGCTGGAGGCGCCGTCGCCGAAGTACGCGATCACGGCCGAGTCCGCGCCGTCCTTGGCCACGCCCATGGCGTAGCCGGTGGCGTGCAGGGTCTGCGAGCCGATGACGATCGTGTACAGGTGGAAGTTGTTGCTGTTGGGGTCCCAGCCGCCGTGGTTCACGCCGCGGAACATGCCGAGGAGGTTGGTCGGGTCCACACCCCGGCACCAGGCGACACCGTGCTCGCGGTAGGTCGGGAAGACGTAGTCGTCGTCGCGCAGGGCCCGGCCGGAGCCGATCTGGGCGGCCTCCTGGCCGAGCAGCGATGCCCACAGGCCCAGTTCGCCCTGGCGCTGCAGGGCGGTCGCCTCGGCGTCGAAGCGCCGGGTGAGAACCATGTCCCGGTACAGACCGCGCAGTTCCTCGGCGGTCAGGTCGATGCTGTAGTCCGGGTGCTCCACGCGCTCGCCCTCGGGCGTCAGCAGCTGTACGAGCTCGGGATCGGAACTCTGTGGCGTACGGGCGGGCTTCTTCGCGGTCGTCTTCACGGCGCTGGTCCGCTTGCTGCTGCGTCGCGGTTTGCGCGCGGCAGTACTCTCCACGGTCACGTGCGTGCTCCTCCGTCGGTCCGGCCCCCGGGGTCTGCCGGGAAGCCAGTGCGGCTCGCCTGCGTCCGTACCCGTGCACGGGGTGGGTGCCGCTCGGTCCGGAAAACAGGCGTGACAGGTGCCCCGGCGAGCGCCCTGTCAAAAGCACGTTACCCAGTGCACCGCATAACTGCGAAACCCCATCTGACCTGCAATTTTGCTTGGATTTCCAAGTAAATCGAAAAAGTCGGGAACTCTCGCTGGTCACGGCGCCGGGAACAGCCTTGCGGGCTACCGGAACAAGCGCACGTTATCCCGCCGTTCGGCGGCAGGGAAGAGGCGAGTGTGTGAGACTGCGTTTTGTGCGCGAACAAGGAAAAATCACTGTTTTTCTGCTGGACGACCATGAAGTGGTCCGGCGCGGAGTCCATGAATTGCTGTCGGTCGAGGACGACATCGAGGTGGTCGGCGAGGCCGGCACGGCGGCGGACGCCCTGGTCCGTATTCCGGCGACCCGGCCGGACGTCGCCGTGCTCGACGTGCGTCTGCCGGACGGCAGCGGGGTGGAGGTGTGCCGGGAGATCCGTTCCCAGGACGACGACATCAAGTGCCTGATGCTGACCTCGTACGCCGATGACGAGGCCCTGTTCGACGCGATCATGGCGGGCGCGTCGGGGTACGTGCTGAAGGCGATCCGCGGCAACGAACTGCTGAGCGCGGTACGGGACGTGGCGGCCGGGAAGTCGCTGCTGGACCCGGTCGCGACGGCCCAGGTGCTGGAGCGGCTGCGGGAGGGCAAGAAGGGCCGGGGGGACGAGCGGCTCGCCAGTCTCACCGAGCAGGAGCGCAAGATCCTCGATCTGATCGGCGAGGGGATGACCAACCGCGCGATCGGGGAGCGGCTGCACCTCGCCGAGAAGACGATCAAGAACTATGTCTCCAGCCTGCTCTCCAAGCTGGGCATGGAGCGGCGCTCGCAGGCCGCCGCGTACGTGGCCAGGCTCCAGGCGGAGAAGCGCTGAGTCGCCGGGACCGCCGTGCCCGGCGGCCGCGGTGGCGCACGGGACTTTGGTCCCGTGCCACCCGGGGCCGCGGCCTCTTTCTGACGCCGCGACGGTGGCGGAGAGTGGTGGGCATGCCCTCAGAGGATCTCCACGCGCTCGATCTGCTCGGCCGCGTCGCATACGGCCGACTGGCGACGAGCATGCGGGCCCTTCCGATACTCGCGGTGGCCCGCCACATCGTGGCCGACGGCCGCGTCGTCCTGCGCATGCACGAGGGGCTCGGCTACCACGACGCCTGCGACGGCACGGTGGTCGCGTACGGGGCGGACAACTACAACACCGCGCCCGCGGGGGACGACGGCGCGCTGTGGTCCGTCCAGTTCACCGGCCCCGCGGAGATCGTGCACCCCACCGCCGGGCAGCGAGCGCTCTTCGGCTCCGCTCCCACCCTGGTGAACGGCGAACCCTTCGCCCCGGCCTACCTCGCGGTCGCCCCGCGCTTCGTCACCGTGCACACCCTGGGCTTCCACGCACACTCCGGTGCGTCACGCAAGTCCGTCGAACCGCAACGCAGCGTGATCTAACATCTGGCGAGTGCCGCGCTCATCTGTACTCATTCCGCCCGCTCCGCCGGTCCCGCCGGTGGACGAGGTGCTGCGCCGCTACCCGGACGCCGGTGAGCCGCTCGCCTGCGAACCCATCACGCAGGGCCTGCTCAACAACGGTTACCGGGTCTCCACCACGCGCGGCTCCTTCTTCCTCAAGCACCACCTCGACGCCTCCACCGGCGACCGTGCCACGATCGTCCGCCAGCACCGGGCCACCCGACGGCTCCAGTCACTCGGAGTGCCGGTCGCCCCGCCCGTCGAGGACGCGGGGGGCGACACGGTCGCGGAGATCGGGGGCCGGTGCTACGCCCTGCACCCCTGGGTCGACGGGCTGCACCGGGCCGGGGCCGAGCTCACCACCTCCGAATCCCGGCGGCTGGGCGAACTGCTCGGAACCGTGCACACCGGTCTGGAGCGGGTCATAGGGGCGGCCACCGAGCCCGCAGGCCCGCCCGGCGGGTACCTGAGCCCGGACCCCGTCGACACCTTCGCGCTGATCGACGAGCTGCTGGCGGCCACGCGCGAACGGTGCACCCGCGACTCGTTCGACGAACTCGCCGAGCACCGGCTGCTGGAACGGCGCGCCCTGCTGGAACGTCACGCCGACCGCAGACCGCCCACTCCGGACACCCCGGCCACCGGCTGGGTGCACGGCGACTTCCACCCGCTGAACGTGCTCTACCGGGGCGCCGAACCGGTCGCGATCGTCGACTGGGACCGGTTGGGGGTCCAGCCGCGCGCCGAGGAGACGGTGCGGGCGGCGGCGATCTTCTTCGTGCGGCCGGACGGGGAGCTGGACCTGACGAAGGTCCGGGCGTACGCGGGGGCGTACCGGCGGGCGGCCGGGGCGGGCGCGGCGGAACTGGCCGCGGCGGTGCACCGGGTGTGGTGGGAGCGGCTCAACGACTTCTGGATACTGCGCTGGCGGTACTGCCTCCACGACCGAAGGGCCGACCCGCAGTTTCCTGCGGTGTCGGCCCTGGCGGTCTGGTGGACGCGCGAGTACGAGGCGGTGTGCGAGGCGTTCACGGGGTGAGACCGGCGGCGGCCGGTGACTCACGGCGAGCGCCGGCGACCGGTCGCCGCGGGCCTCGTCGGCTCGCGGCGACCGAGCCGGTCATGTGCTGCTGCCGCCCGTGGTGCCGGTGCTGCCGGCCGCGCCGTTGCTGGTTCCGGTCGAGTCGCCCCCGGAGCCGGCCCCGCTGCTCGTGCCGGTGCTGCTGCCCTCGCTCGCGCCGGTGTTGCTGCTCCCCTCGCTCGTGCCGTTGCTGCCGTTGGTCTCGCCGGTGCCGTTGCTGCTGCCGCTCTCGCCGGTGCCGTTGCTGCTGCCCTCGCTCGTGCCCGTACCGGAGTCGGTGTTGCCGTCGGACGGCGTCGACGGCTCGTTGGACGGCACGTCGGCCGTCTGGCTCGGCCGGACCGGCGGGGTGTAGGGGTTGCGCGGCGACGTGTTCTGCTGGTCACCGGAGGAGTTCTCCGGCTGCTGGTTCTGCTCGGTCTGCTCGTCGCTCGGCGTGGACGTGCTCTCCGGCGCGGACGGCGATTCGGACGTCGTGGCCGGTTTCTTCTCGTGCTGCTTCTCGTTGTCGTTCGCGGCGTTGACCGCGAGGGCGACACCGGCGCCGATCGCGATCAGGGCGAGCACGACGAACAGCCACAGCTTGCCGCGCCCGCCGCCACCCTGGTACCCGCCGTCGTAGCCCCCGTCGTCCGGGTTCATCGGCGGCAGGATCGGCCCCTGCGAGGTGTCGCCGTGCGGCGGGTGGTTCATCGCCATCGTGCGGCCGGTGAGGCCCATGGGCGGGGTGTGACCGGCCTCGTGCGCCGCGACCGGTCCGGTGTTCCATGTACCGGTGTGGCCGCCCTGCGCCTGGAGCATCTGCAGGCTGTACTGGATGAGCCCGCGCATCTCCTCGGCGCTCTGGAACCGGTCGTCCGGGTCCTTCGCCAGTGAGCGCATGACCAGCCCGTCCAGCTCCGGAGGCGCCGCCTCCAGCACCTCGGACGGCGGGATCGCGGTGTCCTGCACATGCTGGTACACGACGGACAACGGGGTCTCGCCGGTGAACGGCGGCCGCAGCGCGAGGAGTTCGTACAGCAGGCAGCCGGTCGCGTAGAGGTCGGAGCGGTGGTCGACGGCCTTGCCCAGTGCCTGCTCGGGGGAGAGGTACTGCGGCGTGCCCATGACCATGCCGGTCTGGGTCATCGTCGACTGCGCCCCGTGCAGGGCGCGGGCGATGCCGAAGTCCATCACCTTGACCGCGCCCGAATTCGTGATGATCACGTTGGCGGGCTTGATGTCCCGGTGCACGATGCCGTGCTGGTGCGAGTAGGCGAGCGCCTCCAGCACACCCGAGACGATGATCAGCGCCTGCTCCGGGGGCGGGGCCTCGGCGCTGAGCAGCAGATCGCGGATGGTGTGGCCCTCGACGAGCTCCATCACGATGTAGGGCACGGTCTGACCGCCCACGACGTCCTCGCCGGAGTCGTACACGGCGACGATCGCATGGTGGTTGAGGCCGGCGACCGACTGCGCCTCCCGCGTGAACCGGGCCTTGGAGACCGGGTCCTCGGCGAGATCCGAGCGCAGGAGCTTCACCGCAACCGTGCGCCCCAGCCTGACGTCCTCGGCCGCGAAGACCTCCGCCATACCACCGCGGCCGAGGCGGTGGGTCATCCGGTAGCGCCCGTCACCGACGACGCCGCCGATGCCCCAGGAGTCGGTGCCATCCGAGACTCCGCCGCCGTTTGCTTCGGAACCGGGTGCCATCAGTCCTCGCCGTCGTATCTGTCCGCGCGTCCGCGGGTTCTCACGGTGTCCAGCTGCATTGCGTCTGGCTGCATTTCCCCGTCACGCTACAGCCTCCGCGGGACACACCGATTCCTGGAGGGACCGGCCGTCCAGCCCGTGGACGCACCGCCCACGCACATCCCACACATTTCCTGTAACGCTTCCGAGACTCTTCTTGTGCGTAGGGTCACGGAACGGGCACCCGGCTTGACGTGTCGTACCCCTCGGGCAGACTTGGCGTGTAATAAGCGATCAGCGTGCGTCGCACGCCGAGGGGGAAGCAAGTCATGAGCCAGGACGGCGCACACGGCGCTCAGGGGCGCTATGCGGGCGGTTCGGTCGCCGGCGGCCGGTACCAGCTGCGCGACCTGCTCGGCGAAGGCGGGATGGCGTCCGTATACCTGGCGTACGACGCCGCGCTGGACCGCCAGGTCGCAATCAAGACACTCCACACGGAGTTGGGACGCGAGCAGTCGTTCCGCGAGCGGTTCCGCCGCGAGGCGCAGGCTGTTGCCAAACTGCAGCACACCAACATCGTCTCGGTCTTCGACACCGGCGAGGACGAACTCGGCGGCGCGCTGATGCCGTACATCGTCATGGAGTACGTGGAGGGCCAACCGCTCGGCTCGGTGCTCCAGGCGGACATCCAGAGCTACGGTGCCATGCCCGCCGACAAGGCGCTCAAGGTGACGAACGACGTGCTGGCCGCGCTGGACACCAGCCACGAGATGGGGCTGGTCCACCGCGACATCAAGCCCGGCAACGTCATGGTGACCAAGCGCGGTGTCGTGAAGGTCATGGACTTCGGCATCGCCCGCGCCATGCAGTCGGGCGTCACGTCGATGACGCAGACCGGCATGGTCGTCGGCACCCCGCAGTACCTCTCGCCCGAGCAGGCCCTGGGGCGCGGCGTGGACGCGCGTTCCGACCTGTACTCGGTCGGCATCATGCTGTTCCAGCTGCTGACCGGACGCCTGCCGTTCGACGCGGACTCGCCGCTCGCCATCGCGTACGCGCACGTCCAGGAGGAGCCGGTCGCGCCGTCCACCATCAACCGGTCGGTCTCGCCCGCGGTGGACGCGCTCGTCGCCCGGGCGCTGAAGAAGAATCCCAACGAACGCTTCCCGAGCGCCGCGGCGATGCAGGACGAGATCGCGCGCGTGCTGAACGCGGGCGGTCAGACGGGCGCCCCGGTGATCGTCGCGGGCGGTGGGGCGTCGCCGAACAGCGGCTCGGGCGTCGGTTCGGCGGTCTTCCCGCCGGTCGGCCAGTCCGCGCAGGCGCCGCAGAGCGTCCAGACCCCGTACCAGCCCGGGCCGTACCAGTCCGGCGCCCACCCAGGTCCCTACGGCCCGGCGACCCCGGCGCCCACGCCGGCGCCGTCGTACGGCTACCCGCAGGCGGCGCCCGCGTACCAGGGCCAGGCTCCGGCGCCGCCGATGCAGCAGCACACCCCGCCGCCGTACGCGGCCACGCCCCAGACGCAGCCCCAGCCTGTCTCCGGCGGCGGATCGAAGCGGAACATGCCGGTGATCATCGGCGCGATCGTGGTCGCGCTGGTCGCGATCGGCGGCCTGATCACGGTCCTCTCGCTGAACGGCAAGGACAAGGGCGATCCCACCGCGAAGGAATCCGCTGCCGCGAGCGAGCACAAGGGGCCGGAGCGGAACCGCACGATGAAGACCGAGAAGTGCACGGACGCCCTGGAGAGCAGCGACGACCCGGACAAGGTCGACGCGCCGAAGTTCCTGTACAAGGACTACCTCTCCGCCAAGGCGTGCGCGGACGCGGCAGGCTGGGTCGTCAAGCGGGTCGAGGTACCGGGGAACACGTACGCGGAGGACCAGATCATCGACCAGTTCCCGTCCGCCGGGACCGCCGTGGACAAGGTGGGCGCCAAGTTCGAGCTGCGCGTCGCGACCGGCGACCCGGCCTGAGCCGGGCGTCCTGCCGGGGGCTGACGGAGTTCGTGCCCCTGGGCGCGTTGTCCGTCTCCGGGCGGGGTTCCTGTCCCCGCGGGGTGTCTGCGCCTGGGCGGGTTCCGTCCCTGGGCGGGTTCCGTCCCTGGGCGGGTTCCTGTTCCCTGGGCAGGTTCCTGCGGCGGGGCGGGTTCCTGCGGCGGGGCCCACGACGGGGCTGCGGGGCTGCGGGCCTGCTCCTCGCGTGGCCCGATTCATCCGAGATGCCGGACATATCACCACATGTGACCCTGACCACATGGCTCAGGGACTTCTGCCTTCACGATGCACGAGGTGTGTGGCCTGCCTCATACTCTCGGCGGGCGCGGCACTGGGAGCCGCCGCCGGTGGGACGCACCTCGCGCGACGCACGCCCGGCGAGATACCGGGGGCGGCCGGCGCCCCGGCGGCGACGCCCACGAGCACGGCATCCGCATCACCCGCCGACTTCGCCCTCCGCCTCTCCGCCCTGCTCGCCGCCGCCGACATCGAGCCGTCGAGCACCGCCCTCACCCAATCGGCCGCCCCGTCCGCGATATCGGTGGCCGCGCCCCCCGACGGCGACTCGGCCACCCTCGCCCCCGCACATACGGCATCCCGCCCGTCCTCCGCTCCCGCACCCGCGCCTCCTTCCAGTGCACCCCCCTTCACCTCCCTCTCCACTCCCGCCTCCGCTCCTGCCACTGCCCCCGCACCCGCACCTTCCGCGCCCCATTCGCCCTCGGAGCCCTCGACGCCCCCGGAGCCCTCGGAGGGCTCGACGCCCCCGGAGCCCCCGGAGCCCTCGGAGGGCTCGACGCCCGCCTCGCCCGCCTCGCCTTCCTCACCCGCCCCAGCCGCCCCAGCCGAACGACCGGCCCACCCCGGGGCGCAGCCCCCGCTCGCCGGACGCGAGGCCGGGGAAGGCCGGACGAGACCCGGCCGACCGGTCTCGCCCCAGGAGCTCACGCGAATGGACAACGCCCTCGACGAGTCGGACACCCGCCCCGCGGCAACCGATCCGGCACCGGAAGCGCCTGCGGGAAGACCGACGCCGAGCACGTCCCCGGCAGGCGGTCCACTCACGTCTCGGGCGCTCGGCACACCTGCCGTACAGGACATCCAGCGGGTTTCACTGGGCGCGGGAGTCGCGCTGATAGGACTGGGGCTGGGCTTCCTGGCCCTCCGCATACGCCGGGCGGACTGACGACCCGGGGAGCATGGGCCACCCCAGGCACCGCAGCGTCTTCACACCGCACACCGCACACCGCACGTGGCACGTGCCGTGGCACGCGTCATGTCGCACGTCGCACGTCAGACCACAGACGGCAGACGGCAGACGGCAGACGGCAGACCGCAGACGGCAGACCGCAGCATGAAGACGCCGCACGGCCTCCTCCTCCCCCTCTCCGTCCCCACGATTCCGGCACACCTTCTCCACCCCACCCCCTTCCCGCTCGCGCTCCCGCTCCGGGCGGGAACTTGCACGGATCGACATACTCGGTATACATACCCAGTATGTCGATCCGCCACGGGCTGCTGGCCCTGCTGGAACGGGGCCCCAGATACGGCTCCCAGCTCCGCACAGAATTCGAGTCGCGCACCGGCTCCACCTGGCCGCTCAACGTCGGCCAGGTGTACACGACATTGAGTCGGCTGGAGCGCGACGGCCTGGTCGCCCAGAACGACGAGGACGACCAGGGACACACCCTGTACGCGATCACCGACGCCGGTCGGACCGAGCTGCGGAGCTGGTTCGAGACACCCGTCGACCGCACCAGTCCGCCCCGCGACGAACTGGCCATCAAGCTCGCCATGGCGGTTGGCGCGCCGGGGGTGGACGTCCGGGCCGTCATCCAGTCCCAGCGCCACCACACCGTGAAGGCGATGCAGGACTACACCCGGCTCAAGGCACAGGCCCTCGTCGACGTCCCGGCCAACCGTGACGAGGTGGCCTGGCTTCTCGTGCTCGAACAGCTCATTTTCCAGGCGGAGGCCGAGGCACGCTGGCTGGACCACTGCGAGTCCCGGCTGGTCCGCCTCGCCGAGGCCGCCGCCACGGAACCGGAGCCCGAGGCGCGTACCGCCGGCCGAGCCCCGGCGCGTACGCCTGCCCGCACCCCGGCCCGTATCGGCCGCCCACGCGGTCGCGGCTGACCGGTCACCACGGCCGGGGACACGTCCCGGACCGGCCACGGCGCCCGCTCGGGGCGTACCGCCCGCGCAGCACCTGCCCCGCGCCGGGCCGCCCGGGACAGAGCAGCGCCACCCACGCACGACCGCAGACCACGCGCGTACGCACAGCGCCCGGCTCCGCCGCGGACCGCGTGCCGTATGCCTCGCACGCCGCACACCGGCAACGGGCCCACTTCGGTGGCCCGGCGCCGCCCCACAGAAACGTTCCTAGGGGGAACCACCCGTCATGTCCTCACCCGCCCCGTCCCGCCCCGCCTCCCCGGCCGGTTCGCCGTCCACGAGCGGGGAACCGGTCCTCGAACTCCGGGCCCTCACCCGCACCCACGGCAGCGGCATCGCCGAGGTGCACGCCCTGCGCGGCATCGACCTGTCCGTGCACGCCGGTGAACTCGTCGCGGTGATGGGACCGTCCGGTTCCGGCAAATCCACCCTGCTGACCATCGCCGGCGGGCTCGACACCGCGACCAGCGGCCAGGTCATCATCGAGGGGCAGGAGATATCCGGCCTCGGCCGCAAGGGCATCGCCGCCCTGCGCCGCCGCAGCGTGGGCTACGTCTTCCAGGACTACAACCTGATCCCCGCCCTCACCGCCGCCGAGAACATCGCCCTGCCGCGCGAGCTCGACGGTGTCTCCGTGCGGAAGGCCCGCAAGGAGGCACGCGCGGCGCTGGAGGAGATGAAGCTCCTGGAGATCGCCGACCGGTTCCCGGACGAGATGTCCGGCGGCCAGCAGCAGCGTGTCGCGATCGCCCGCGCCCTGGTGGGCGACCGGCGTCTGGTGCTCGCCGACGAACCGACCGGGGCACTCGACTCCGAGACCGGCGAGGCCGTGCTCGCACTGCTGCGCACCCGCTGCGACCGGGGAGCGGCCGCCGTGATGGTGACGCACGAGCCCCGGTACGCGGCCTGGGCGGACCGGGTCGTGTTCCTCCGGGACGGTTCGATCGTCGACCAGACGCTCACGTCCGGCGCCGACGCGCTGCTGGCCGCCGAGGGCGCCAAGTGAACGTCTTCACGGGCTGGCGCGCCTCCCTCCGCATAGCCAGGCGCGACGCGATGCGCGCCAAGGGCCGCAGCGCGCTGGTGGTCGCGATGATCGCCGTACCGGTACTCGGCGTCACGGCCCTCGACGTCACGTACCGCAGCATGGAGCCGACCGTCGCGGAGCGGCTGACCGATCAGATGGGTTCCGCCGACGCGCTGTTCAGCGACGAGGGAATGGGCCCGCTGTTGCAGATGCCCGACGCGGAGTCCTTCGAGCGGGTCGACCAGGACTCCCCGATGGACGGCACCGCACCTCCGGTCGATATCCCGGCCACGTTCCCCAAGGGCTCGCGGGCGATCAGCATCCAGTCCGTCCCGGCGAACGTCACCACCGAGTACGGCATCGCCGACACCGACATCTACGAGTTCCCGTTGTCGGACAAGCTGGCCCGTGGCAAGGCCGTCCTCATCAGCGGCTCCTACCCGCACGGCGCGGGCGAAATGGCCGCCACCGAGCCGTTCCTGGAATCGACCGGGCTGCACGTCGGTTCGACCACCACCGTGCGCAACTCCGGTGAGAAGTACACGATCACCGGCGTGATCGAGCAACCGCTCGACCTGCAGTCCAAGGCACTGTTCGCCGACCCGGACACGGTCATCGCCCCGTGGAAGGCCAAGGCCGACCGCGACAAGAAGATCCTGCCGCCGAACGTCGGTGCCAAGGAGTGGCTGGTCAAGGGCCCCGACGGGGTGGGGGTGACCTGGCCGGACGTGATGCGGGCCAACGCGTCAGGCGTCCTCGTCAAGTCCCGCCAGCTCGTTCTCGACCCGCCGCCGGACTCCGAGGTCCCGATGGCCAAGTACAACGGTTCCGGGTACGCGGGCGGCTCCGGGGAGATGAGCACCGCGCTCATCACCGTGGTCTCCATGGCGGTCCTGGAGATCGTGCTGCTCGCCGGACCGGCCTTCGCGGTCGGCGCGCGCCGCTCCCGCCGCCAGCTCGGGCTGCTCGGCACCTGCGGCGGGGACCAGCGGCATGTCCGCGCCGTGGTGCTCGGCGGCGGCATCGTGCTCGGCGGCGTCGGCGCCGTGACCGGTGTGGTGTCCGGCCTCGGGCTCACCGTGCTGTTCCGACCCCTGATCGAGGAATGGGCCGGCAACCGGTTCGGCTCCCTCGTCCTGAAGCCGACGGAACTGCTCCTGATCGCCGTGATCGGTCTGGTCACGGGCCTCCTGGCGGCGTTCGCCCCGGCGATCGTGGCGAGTCGGCAGTCCGTCCTGGAGTCGCTCACCGGACGCCGCGGTGTCCGTCAATCCTCCCGGGTGCTGCCCGTCCTGGGCCTCTGCGTGCTGGCCCTCGGCACGGTCGTCGCCGTCTACGGCGGCACGATCGGGCACTCCGCGCTGGTCGCCGGCGGCTCGATCGTCGCCGAACTGGGGTTGCTCGCCTGCATCCCGGTGATCGTCGGCTTCCTCGGACGGCTCGGCAGCAGGCTGCCGCTCTCGCCGCGGATGGCGCTGCGCGACGCGGCCCGCAACCGCGGTCGCACCGCCCCCGCCGTCGCCGCGGTGATGGCGGCCGTCGCGGGTTCGGTGGCGATCGCCACGTACACGGTCAGCCAGACGGCCGAGAACAACTACGACTACACCCCGAGCCTCACGCCGGGAACGGTCGCCGTCATGGCCTCCGACGGCAAGGCGGTGGATCGGCTCCCGCTCGCCCGCACCACCATCGAACGGAACATGCCCGTCAGCGGCGGGCACGCCGACTTCAAGCGGGTCTGGGCGGGCAGCGACTGCAACGTCTACTACGAGGAGGAGAACGGCTGCGGCACCCTGGAACTGGTCAAGCCCACCGGCAAGGGTCATGACTGCGCCCTGAAGGGCGAGGGCGCCAAGGACCTCGCCGCGCGGCTCTCCGGCGACGAGCACAAGAAGCTGATGAACACGCCCGCCTGCCTGGGCGAGTTCAGGTCCTTCGGCATGCTCAGCATGAGTGAGCACAACATCCTCGTGGCGGACGCGGACATGCTCAGCACCTACGTGAAGCTCGACGATCCGGATGCCGCGAAGGCCCTGGCGGCGGGCACCCCGGTGCTGCTGAACCCCGCCTACGCGAAGAACGGCGAGGTCACCCTCAAGGCCGTCCACACGTACAACGACCGGGACAAGAAGAACCGGAAGCTGCACCCGGGCAAGGCCCGGACCACCACGGACCGCCTGAAGGTGTACGTGGCCCCCGAGAAGTACGCGGCGACCCCCGGCATCCGCATGATCCTCCCGGAGAAGACCGCGAAGCGACTCGGTCTGCATGTGGAGCCGCAGGGCAGCGTGTACACCGTCTCGCGACTGCCGACGGACGCCGAGGAGCAGCGGGTCTCGGCCGCGTTCCAGCAGTCCGGCGACGGGCTCTGGGCCCAGTCCGAGTCCGGTCCCAGTCAGGTTCGGGACACCATCATGCTGATCCTTGCGCTGTTCGCCGGAATGGTGACCGTGGGAGCGGCGGCGATCACGACGGGCCTGGCCAAGGCCGACGCGGAAGCCGACCTGAACACGCTCAGCGCGGTCGGCGCACCGCCACGGGTACGGCGCTCGCTGTCCGGTTTCCAGTGCGTGGTGGTGGCGCTCACAGGTGTGGTGCTGGGCTCGTTGGCGGGCCTGGTGCCCGCAGTGGCGCTGCGTCTCGTCGACCTGCGCGACGCGTTGGAGACGATGCGGCACGAGCCCATGGAGTCGGCGTACACGCCGATCGTGCTGCCCTGGGACACCCTCGCCCTGCTCGTTGTCGCCGTCCCCCTGGTCGCCGGGGTGCTCGCCGCGGCCTTCACCCGGTCGCGCCTGAAGCTGGCCCGACGCGCCGGGTGACGGGTCGGCCGCCCCGGGATCCGGGCCTCTGGCCTCTGGCCTCTGGCGGCTGACGCAGCGCGCGACCGGTCGGTTCGGACGGTTCTGACAGTTCGGACGGTTCTGATGTTGTGACCGCGGTGCGTTCGTCGGCCCGACCGGGTGCTCCCGTGCCCCCGCAAACGGTGGATCAACCGTTTGCGGGGGCACCACCGTGTAGTACGGCAGGTGTGGGAGACAATGGCGCCATGGAGATGCCGAGGAATGAACGGTCGCAGGAGCACCCCCAAGTCCTCGTGGTGGGGCAGGACGGCATGGCGATCGGCGGCGGTGGCACTGACGACGAGTCGCGTGAGGTCCCGGTGACGGAAATGGTCGAACAGCCCGCGAAGGTCATGCGCATCGGAAGCATGATCAAGCAACTCCTGGAGGAGGTCCGGGCGGCACCTCTCGACGAGGCGAGCCGGGTCAGGCTGAAGGAGATCCACGCAGGCTCCGTGAAGGAGCTGGAGGATGGCCTCGCGCCGGAGCTGGTGGAGGAGCTGGAGCGGCTCTCCCTCCCGTTCACCGAGGACTCGGTGCCGTCCGAGGCGGAACTCCGGATCGCCCAGGCTCAGTTGGTGGGCTGGCTGGAGGGCCTGTTCCACGGCATCCAGACGGCGCTGTTCGCCCAGCAGATGGCCGCGCGGGCCCAGCTGGAGCAGATGCGTCGCGCTCTGCCGTCGGGCAGCGGGCACGAGGAGGAGGACGGCGGCGGCGACCAGCACGGCGCCATCAGGACCGGTCCGTACCTCTAGCACCACAACGGGCGGCATCTGCCCCGTCGACGATCTGCGCCTGCGCGCCGGTCGTCGACGGGGCAGACGTCGCCCGAGGTCCATTCGAGCTTCTTGAGCCTCTTCACCGAGGCCGTCGCCGAGGTCGTCCCGTAGCCAAGAGACTCGTGGCCGAGCGAGCCGCAGCCGAGCAAGTCGTGGCCGAGCGAACCGTAGCCGAGCGACTTGCAGTCGAAGAACTCGTAAAGGCCGCACGCCGCGCGGGCGCCGTCGCGGGGGCACGGTGGACCGTACGGCGCTCCGGCCGCGGGCCGGTTCGATACAGCCCGGCTCCGGTGGCCCCGTCGACAACGCCGTTGCCCCGGCCGGGGGAGGTCCGGCTGTCCCCCGGCCGCCGATATCGTCCCCGGCTGCGGGTCAGCCCGCAGGGGCCCGCAGCAGTACCTTTCCGACGTGTGCGCTGGACTCCAGCACCCGGTGGGCCTCGGCCGCGTCCGGCATCGGCAGCGAACGGTCCACGACGGGGCGCACGACACCGTCGGCGATCAACGGCCAGACGTGCTCGCGTACGGCCGCGACGATCGCCGCCTTCTCGGCGAGCGGGCGTCCCCGCAACGAAGTCGCGGTGACGGCGGCCCGCTTGTTCAGCAGGGTGCTCAGGTTCAATTCTCCCTTGACGCCGCCCTGAAGGCCGATGACGGCCAGTCGACCGTTGACGGCGAGCGCCTTGACGTTGCGTTCCAGGTACTTCGCCCCGACGATGTCGAGAATGACGTCCGCACCCGCGCCGCCCGTCGCCTTGTTCAGCTCCTCGACGAAGTCCTGCTCCCGGTAGTCGATCAGGATGTCGGCCCCGAGTTCCGCGCACCGCGCAAGCTTCTCCGGGCCGCCGGCGGTCACGGCGACACGTGCCCCCACGGCCTTGGCCAGTTGGATCGCCATCGTGCCGATGCCGCTGGATCCGCCATGCACCAACAGCGTCTCGCCGGGGCGCAGATGGGCCACCATGAACACGTTCGACCAGACCGTGGCCGTCACCTCGGGCAACGCCGCGGCCGACACCAGATCGACGCCGCCCGGCACCGGCAGCACCTGTCCCGCAGGCACGGCGACCTTCTCCGCGTAGCCGCCACCGGCGAGCAGCGCGCACACCTCGTCGCCGACCGACCAGCCGCTGACACCCGGGCCGATGGCCGCGATGCGGCCCGCACACTCCAGGCCCGGGTACGGGGACGCACCGGGCGGCGGGTTGTAGAACCCCTGCCGTTGCAGCACATCGGCACGATTGACGGCGCTGGACACCACATCGACGAGGACCTCGCCCTCACCCGCCACCGGATCGGGCACCTCGGCCCACACCAACGCCTCGGGGCCACCGGGTTCGGGGATCGTGATCGCATACATGGCGGCGAGGCTACTCCGTGGCACACACCCGGCGATGTCGTGACGCGGACCGGGCGGCGCCGCAGCACAGGCCCGGCTGCCCCGCCCTGCGGCACGATCCGGTTCTCGGGGCGCCCCGGCACGGTCCTGATGACAGGACGCCGCGGCTCGGTCCCGGTTACGGGACGCCGCGGCACAATCCTGATTACGGGGCGCCGCGGGCTCAGTCCCGGCTACGGGGCGCCGCGAAGCAGTCCCGGCTACGGACGAAGGCCGCCCGGTGCCGGATGGTGCCCCGGCGGTTCCTTCGAGGCACGCACGATGGTGATCACACGATCCGTCAACTGCAAGGGACTGGCCGCCGGGTCGTCGTAGGCCAGCAGCCGATGCCCACGCAGCACGCTCACCACGAGATCGTCGGTCTCCCGCACGCTCTTGCCCACCTCGGCCTTTATCACCGGCCGTTCGACGAGATCGAGCCCGCTGCCCTGCTGGATCAGGTCCTCCATCACCGTGCCGGCGCTGGGGCTGAGGACGGAGAGTCCGAGCAGTCGACCGGCCGCGCTGGCACTGGTGATCACGGCATCGGCGCCGGACTGCCGCAGCAAAGGCGCGTTCTCCTCCTCGCGCACCGCAGCGACGATCTTCGCGCCTCGGTTGAGCTGTCGTGCCGTCAATGCCACCAGCACCGCCGTGTCGTCACGCTGGGTGGCGATGATGACCTGCCGTGCCTTCTGAAGCTCGGCCCGCAGCAGAACGTCACTGCGCGTCGCATCACCGACCACGCCCACGTACCCCTCGGCATTGGCGATCTCGATCACCTTGGACGCCGGGTCGACGACGACGATCTGTTCGTTGCTCAGCCCGGTGGCACGCAGAGTCTGGATGGCCGAGCGGCCCTTCGTACCGAAACCGACGACAACGGTGTGGTCACGCAAGTTGGTTCTCCAACGCTTCAGCCGGAAGTCCTCCCGAGTCCGTTCCGTGAGGACCTCA
Source organism: Streptomyces sp. NPDC056061 (assembly GCF_042266885.1). NCBI lineage: Bacteria > Bacillati > Actinomycetota > Actinomycetes > Kitasatosporales > Streptomycetaceae > Streptomyces > Streptomyces sp. NPDC056061. The sequence goes on from NZ_JBHJWQ010000003.1 coordinate 129,606, forward strand.
AGAGTGGTGCCGACCAGAATGATCAGGAAGAGCACCCGCAGTGGTGTCACGAGCACCACATTGCTGAGCCGGGCGCTGTCGCTGTACGGGGTGATGTCGCCGTAGCCGGTCGTGGAGAGGGTGACCGTCGCGTAGTACACCGAGTCCAGCAGATCGACCGTGTCATCGGCGGCGTCGTGGTATCCGTCGCGATCGATCCAGACGATCAGCACGGTTATGGCAAGCACCAGCAGCGCCATCAGCAACCGCTTGGCGACCTGCCGCGCCGGCCTGTCGACGACCCTGCGCGGGAGCTGTACCCGTGTGGGTATGACGTGCTCGTCCGCTCGCCTGGCCATCGCATCGTGGCCGGGAAGTTTCACGTGAAACACCCTTCCGTCCACGGCGTCGCCGAGGCCCACGGTAGTTCTATGATCTGCACCTCGGTGCCGGACCGTACCCCGCCCGGTGGCACCACGACCAGTCCGTCCGCCAGGGCAATTCCCCGGAGCATCGCCGGACCGCTGTATCGCAGGGGTACGACGTGCTCACCAGTGCCGTGGACCGCAGGTATCAGACGGGTGTCGTGCGGGTGCCCCGACACCTCGTCGCGAACGACGGACCGGCAGGGCTGTTCCGGAACGTGACCGGCCAGGCCGCGGAGCAACGGCTCGGCGAGTGTGAAAAGCCCGGACACGGCGGCCAGGGGGTTGCCGGGCAACCCGACGACGTACCGACCGCCTCCCGCCTCCTCCGCGCCGAGCCTGGCCAGCAGCATCGGGTGGCCGGGGCGTACGGCGACTCCGTCGACCAACAATTCGGCCCCGAGTACCGACAGAACCGAGTGCACGTGGTCCACCGGGCCCGATGCCGTCCCACCTGTGGTGATGACCACATCCGCAGTGGAGCCGACGAGAGCACGCCGGAGGGCCTTCGCGTCGTCGCCGAGGTGCTGAGGAGCGGAAACAGACGCGCCCAGCGCACTGAGCCAGGGACCGATCATCGGCCCGAGCGCGTCACGGATCAGCCCCTCGTGCGGCAGACCGCTGGTCAGCAGCTCGTCACCGAGGACGAGGACATCGACGCGGGGGCGGGAAACAGTGGCCAGCTCGTCGTACCCGGCGGCAGCGGCCAGCCCCAGGACTGCGGGCGTCACCACGACACCGGCCGACAGCAGTCGCTCCCCGCGGCGGCACTCCTGGCCCCGTGGCCTGATGTCCTGTCCGGGGTACACGTGGTGCCGAGCGTGGAGCAGCCCTTGGGCCTCGTCGACGTGAGCGTGTTCACTGCGGATCACGGCGTTGGCGTCGACCGGGATGCGTGCACCGGTGGCGATCCGTACGGCGTCCCCGTCGGGCAGCCTGACGGGGACGTGGTGTCCGGCAAGGATTCCCCGGGCCCCGACCTCTCCGACGTCTGCTCTGTCCGCTGCCGAGTCGTCGCCGTCTTCTCGACGGTCCTCACCGCTCCCCCGGGGAGCATCCTCGGTCTCTGCGAACTCGCGGATGGTCCACGGCCCCGGCCCGGTGACGACCCAGCCGTCCATGGCAGAGGTGTCGAAGGGGGGCAGGTCAGTGAGTGCGACGAGCGGGTCGGCCAGAACGTGCCCGAGCGCCTGGTCGAGCGGGAGACGTCGAGTACGACCGGAAACATCGCGGCCCGCCCGAGCGGCAACGGCGCGCGCCTCCTGCCAGGACACCGTCCGCTGATGTCGCTCCCGGCCGTCGGAGCGGTCGGCACCGCGGTTCGAGAACGAGAAGGGTGTGTCGGGTGCGCACGCCCCTGCGGAGTCCGGCTGCGCGGTGGTGCTTCCCGGTCCGGAGGAGGGCTGACGGGCGGATTCCTCCTCACCGGCGGAAGAACTAGGGCCGGTCGTGGAGTCCTGGCCCGCGAACGCATACCAATCTGCGGGCAGAGGCTGGTCCGCGGAAGGGAAACAGCCCGCGGAAGGGAAACGGCCCGTGGAGGAAGGTGGGTCTGCGGGACGAGGCCCGTCCGTGGCAGGAGCCTCGTCCGGTGAGTCTGCGGCACGAGGCCCGTCCGTGGCAGGAGCCTCGTCCGTGGAACGGGGCTCACCTGGCGACTGGCTCCGGACCAGAGCAAGAGCTTGCTCCAGGGCCCGGTCCACCTCGGCGGCACGCGCCTCCTCCGACACCGGGCATTCCCTCGTTTTCCCGTCCGGCAACCGGCCGTCCCGCCCCGGGACACCTTCCCCCGCAGCGGTCGCGGTCCCCGGCGACGTCATGCCGTCACCGGTCGGCAGGGGCGCGAACCCACCCTCCGGGACGGTCATCGACTTTCGTTCTCGTCCGCCCACCGCAGGGCCAGCGCCGCAGCCCTGCGGGCGGCCTCGGCCACCGCTTCCGTGCTGTTGCCGTCACCGCTCGCCTTCGCAGCCGCGTATCCGACCAGGAAGGTCGTCAGGGGGGCGGCGGGTCGGGCGACGCCGTGTGCGGCATCACGGGCGAGGTCGAGCAGGACGTCAGTATCGACGTCGAGTTCGATGCCCAGTTCGTTCTTGACCGAGGTGATCCATTCGTCCAGCACGGTCCCATGTTCTCTGATACGGGCGCGGGCCGCCGCGATGTCCTCCCAGGTGTCGCAGTCGAAGGAAGCGAGGGGATCTGCCGCCACCCGCACGAGGTCGAGCTCCTCCGTCAGCAACCGCAGCGGCAACCCGGACAGACCACCGTGCTCGGTGGCTATCAGGGCGAGCTCACGGCGCAACGGTTCCGCACCGTAGACGGCGGCGAGAGGCTGATCGCGACCCTCCCGATCCGTGCACAGGGCCCCCTCCCGTCGGCTGCCGCCGACAGCGTCCAGCAGCACCGCGACGGTGCTCTCCGCGAGGAACGGCAGATCCGCGGAAAGCACCAGAACCCATTCCGCATCGGTACGACGGACCCCGGCGTCCAACGCGGCCAACGGTCCGCCGCCCTGCGGTACCTCACGCGTCCAGGTCACCGTGCGCGTGGTGGGCCTGCGCGCACCCACGACCACGGTGCTCGTGGCCCCCGCGCAGGCGACGAGCACCCGGTCGAGCAGCGTCCGGCCGCCGACCCGTATCCCGGGTTTGTCGGCACCGCCGAGCCGTCTGGCGGCCCCTCCGGCAAGAACGATGGCGTCATACGCGGTCATGCGTCCGAGTATGCGGGCCGCGGCCTCACTCGTATCCCCCGTCCCCCCTCACGCGCCCTCTGCGGAGCCGCGAACGGCGACGAAGGAAGCCTCGGTCGTCCCGCTACAACGTGCGCAACAGAACCGCCGGTTGCTCCACGCAGTCGGCCACGTAGCGCAGGAATCCCCCTGCCGTGCCGCCGTCGCAGACCCGGTGGTCGAACGTGAGCGAGAGCTGCACGACCTGGCGCACCGCGAGCTCGCCCCGGTGTACCCACGGCTTGGGCACGATCCGGCCGACACCGAGCATCGCCGCTTCCGGATGGTTGATGATCGGCGTCGATCCGTCGACGCCGAACACCCCGTAGTTGTTCAGCGTGAACGTGCCACCGGTCAGCTCCGCCGGGGTGAGCCGCCCTGTCCGAGCCGCCTCGGTCAGCCGGGCGATCTCGGCCCCGATCGACTCCGCGTTCCGGTCCTGCGCATCCCGTACGACGGGGACGACCAACCCCCGGTCGGTCTGGGCCGCGAAGCCGAGATGGACCTCCGGCAACCGCACTATTTCCCGTGCTTCCGAGTCCACCGTGGAGTTGAGGTCGGGGAATCGGGCCAGAGCCGCCGTGCAGATGCGCGCCAGCAGAGCGAGCACCGACACCTTCGGTCCGGCTGCCGACCCGTCCGCGCCGTTCATCGCCGCTCTGGCCGCCATGAACTCCGTGGCATCGGCATCGACCCAGCACGTGGCATCGGGGATCTCCCGTCGGCTGCGCGCCAACTTGTCGGCGACCGTGCCCCGCACACCGCGCAGCGGGATGCGCTCCGCGCCCGTCCCCGCGTCGCGGCCCGCCGACGACTGCCGCACCGGGGAAGGTGCGGACGCAGCGGCGACCGGTTTCGGTGCCGAGGACATCGGCGTTCCCGAGGACCCGGCCAACGCGCTGATGGCGGAATCGACATCGGCCCGCAGGATGAGCCCGTCGGGCCCGGAACCCGTCAGCCGGCGCAGATCGAGGCCATGCTGCCGTGCCAGCTTCCTCACCAGCGGTGACACCACCGGCACCGGTCCCTGTGCCGCGTCCGGGGAGGAGACGGAGGCCGTCCCCCGGGCAGCACCGGCCGACGCGGCCTTCTCCCGCGCGACAACCGGCGCCGCCCATGCCTGGGGACGGACTCGGCGTCGGCGCGCTGTCGGCGCTCCCGTCCCGTACCCGACCAGCACATTGCCGGACGACTCGGCCTCAGCGCCCCCGGCCGCCGCCCCGGCGCCGGTCCCGGCGGCCGCCCGTCCAGCAGCGGCGCCCTCGCTCGTCACCGCTGCCGAACCCGTCACCACGGCAGGCGCCGTACCCGCGCCGAGCCCCGTGCCCGCGGCAGCACCCGACGTCTTCCCGTCTCCGGCGGACCCCACCGCCACCGTCAACAGCGGTGCGCCGACCGGAAGCTCTTCCCCCTCCTCGCCGAACCGCGCGGTGACCACACCCCCGTACGGGCATGGAACCTCCACCATCGCCTTGGCCGTCTCGACCTCGACCACGGGCTGGTCGATGGCCACGACATCGCCGATCTCCACCAACCAGCGCACGATCTCGGCCTCCGTGAGCCCCTCACCGAGGTCCGGCAGCGTGAATTCGAGTACCTGGGCCATCAGTTCTCCGCCTCCCATTGCAGGCGGGCGACCGCGTCGAGCACCCGGTCCACACCCGGCAGATGGTGCCGTTCCTGCATCGGCGGCGGGTAGGGGATGTCGAACCCGGCGACCCGAAGCACCGGGGCCTCCAGATGGTGGAAGCACTGCTCGGTCACCCGAGCCGCTATCTCGCCGCCCGGACCGCCGAAACCGGAGGACTCATGGACGACGACCGCACGTCCCGTACGTCGCACGGAAGCCGTGACGGTCTCGTCGTCGAACGGCACGAGCGAACGCAGATCGACGACTTCGAGATCCCAGCCTTCCTCGACAGCCGCTTCCGCCGCCTCCATGCAGACCGGCAACGACGGTCCGTAGGTGATCAGCGTCGCGCTGCGTCCGGAACGGCGGACGACGGCCCGGCCGATCGGCTCCACGGCTGCCGGCGCCTCGGGGGACCAGTCGGATTTCGACCAGTAGAGCCGCTTCGGCTCCATGAAGACCACCGGATCGTCGGAGGCGATGGAGGCCCTCAGCAACCCGTACGCGTCCTCGACCGTGGCGGGTGTGACGACATACAGGCCGGGCGTAGCCATGTAGTACGCCTCCGAGGAGTCGCTGTGGTGCTCGACCCCGCCGATCCCGCCGCCATAAGGCATCCTGACCGTGATCGGCAGCGGCATCGCGCCGCCCGTCCGGTTCCGCATCTTGGCGACGTGGCTGATGAGCTGCTCGAATGCCGGATAGGCGAACGCGTCGAACTGCATCTCCACCACCGGCCGCAACCCGTACATCGCCATGCCGACAGCCGTGCCGAGTATGCCCGCCTCGGCCAGTGGAGTGTCCGTGCAGCGTTCCTCGCCGAATTCCTTCGCCAGCCCGTCGGTGATCCGGAAGACCCCGCCGAGCGTGCCGACGTCCTCGCCGAGGACGTGCACCGAGGGGTCCTCCGCCATCGAATCGCGCAACGCCCGCCCCAGGGCCTGCGCCATCGTGGCCGGTTTGGCCTTCGCCGTTCGCGTCCCGGCCGGCGCCGCTGCGGTGGTCATCGCCCCTCCTCCGACTCATCCGTGTACTGGTCCTGCCCGGCATCCAATTCGGCACGCAACCGGGCGGCCTGCTCCCGCAGTTGTGTGGTCTGTTCCGTATAGACGTGGGCGAACAGGTCCATCGGGTCCAGCACCGGGTCGGCATTCATCCGCTCGCGCAGCGCCGCGGCCATCCGTTCGGCTTCCGCGCGTGCCTCCTCCATGCCGTCGTCGCCCAACAGCCCCCGCCCGGTCAGCTCCCGCTCCAGGAGCTGGATCGGATCGTGTGCCCGCCACGCCTCCACTTCGCTGTCGGCGCGATAGCGAGTGGCGTCGTCGGCGTTCGTATGGGCGTCCATGCGGTACGTCACCGCCTCGACGAGCGTCGGACCACCGCCGTTCCTCGCCCGCACGACCGCCTCACCGAGGACCTGGTGCACGGCGGCCACGTCGTTGCCGTCCACCAGCCGGCCCGGCATCCCGTACCCCACGGCCTTGTGCGCCAAAGACGGCGCAGCCGTCTGCTTCGCCAGCGGCACCGAGATCGCGAAGCCGTTGTTCTGCACGAGAAAGACGACCGGGGCCTGCCACACAGCGGCGAAATTGAGCGCCTCGTGGAAATCTCCCTCGCTGGTGCCGCCATCACCGACCATGGCCAGCGCCACGGTGTCGTCACCGCTGAGGCGTGCCGCGTGTGCCAGGCCCACGGCATGCGGCAGCTGGGTGGCGAGCGGCGTGCACAGAGGTGCGATGCGGTGCTCGCGCGGGTCGTATCCGGTGTGGCGGTCGCCGCGCAGCAGCGTGAGCGCCTCGACCGGATCCAGGCCGCGGGCCACCGCCGCCAGCGTGTCGCGGTAGCTCGGAAAGAGCCAGTCCCGGTCCTCCAGTACCAGGGCGGCCGCTATCTCGCAGGCCTCCTGCCCGGTGCTCGACGGGTAGACGGCAAGCCGTCCCTGTTTGGTGAGTGCGGTGGCCTGCGCGTTGTACCTCCGGCCGCGGACCAGCTCCGCGTAGAGCCGGAGCAGCAACTCGGGGTCGACATCGCCCGCGGCATCCGTACCGAGCACGCGGTACGGCTCGGGGTCCGGGAGCAGCGGCGCGGGATCGGTGAGCGGCTTCCAGGCCGGGGGCGGCGTGGGGCGGTAGGCAGCCGCGCCGGGCAGCTCTTGGACCGTCATGACAAGCACCTCCTGGCATCGAGGGTTTCCGAGCGGTGGCTGTCGGCATCGAGGATCGTCCGTTACCGACAGGTGTCGAAATACATCGAAATGTCGAGCGGTGTTCAGGGCGCGATTGTGGCGCGCCTCACCTACCGATTGTTCGGTCGTGAGCGCATTTTGGCTACAGGCACCTCCAGCCTGTGGACAAACGGTTCTCCACAGCCTGAGATAGGCGCAGGTCGTCCAGGACGGGGAGGCGCGGGCACATGACAGCTGAACAAATGGCCGATGGGACCGGGGACCCCGGACGGCTCCCGCCCGCACGCCCGCTCGACGCCATCGACCGCGACATCCTGCGACTGCTCCAGACGGACGGCCGCGCGTCGATACGCTCGGTGGCCGATCGCGTCCACGTGTCCCGGGCCAATGCGTATGCCCGGATCAACAGGCTCATCGACGACGGCGTGATCCGCGGTTTCAGCGCCCGTGTCAACCACGAGCGGGCGGGACAGGGCGCCTCCGCGTACATCACGCTCAAGATCGTCCAGAATTCCTGGCGAACCGTCCGCGAGCAGCTCCAGGCCCTGCCGGGCGCCACTCACATCGCACTCGTCAGCGGCGACTTCGATGTCCTGCTGCTGGTGCACACTCCGGACAACCGGTCACTGCGCGAATTGGTCCTGACAAAGATCCAGGCCATCCCGGAGGTGCTGTCCACCCGCACTCTCCTCGTGTTCGAGGAGACGGACCTGGCCCCCGGCCCGGACAGGCCCGCCGAGCTCACCTGACGCGCGCCGGAAGGCGGCGGGAGATTCCGGACACGGAACGCACAACCGTGAAGCACCGACCGGAAGCGCGGGCGGAATCCGGTTTCGACCCGGGAGCGACCGGAACCCGCCACCGGACATCCGCGAGCCGTAACCCGCACACCGGTTTCTCGTCGGCCAACCCCTCAGCCGGCTCTCACCGACTGGACCGCATCCCTTCGAAGGCGACCCGTACGAGCGTGTCGGCCAGCTGCTCCCCGTCGACCCCGCCGTCCGGCTGCGGCCGATACCACTCCACCAGAGAATTGACCATTCCGAACAGCAGCCGCGTCACCAGCCGTATGTCCACGTCGGAGCGGAGATCCCCGTCCGTGACGGCCGCCCCGAGAAGATCGGTCACTCGCTGGTCGAACTCGCGTCGCCGCTCCATGGCCCAGCGCTCGGTCTTCGTGTTGCCGCGCACGCGCAGCAGCAGGGTCACATAGGGAAGCTCGGCTATCAGCACATCGACGGTACGACGCGTGACGTATTCGACGCGCTCGATCGCCCGCCCACACGTCGCTCCCGGCTCGTCGAGGATCCCGAAGAGCCCGTCCAGCGCCCGGCTCACCGCACGGCGGAGCAGTTCCTCCTTGCCCGCGACGTGGTGGTAGATGGAGGACTTGGAGATTCCCGCCGCCTTGGACAGATGCTCCATGGACGTGCCGTCGTAGCCGCGCTCGTTGAAGACGCGCACGGCAACGGTGAGCAGGGTCTCCGGGGTGTACGTGTCCCGCTTGGCCGTGGTCATGCCCGCGATCCTCCCCTACGCGTTGTCCACAGGTGTGGCGGGCCCCCTTGTCCCGACCGATCGTTCGGTTACTCTAACTCTGTCCGCCCGTCCCTGCCCAGCTCGCTGAGGAGTTGGTCCGTCATGGCCGCCGAGCTCACCCCACACCTGCTTTCCGAGAAGCACCGTCCCACGCTCGACCAGGCCCTCGACGCGGTCCGCTCGCGCGCCTACTGGTCCCCGCATCCTGAGCATCCGAAGGCGTACGGCGAGGGCGGCGCACCCGGCAGCCTGAGCGCCGCCGAGGGCAAGGCGGCGTTCGACGCCCTCCTGCACACTCGCCTCGACCTCGGACAGCCGGGCACCGACGGCTGGACGGGCGGCGAGATCTCCCCGTACGGTCCCGAGCTGGCCATCGAATATCCGCACGCCGACCTGGACGTCCTGCTCCCCGCGATGCGCGAGGGAATGGCCGCCTGGCGCGAGGCGGGACCGGAAGTCAGAGCGTTGGTCTGCCTGGAGATCCTCGCGCGGATCAGCGCCAGGACCCATGAGTTCGGCCACGCCGTGATGCACACCAGCGGGCAGGCCTTCATGATGGCGTTCCAGGCGGGTGGTCCGCACGCCCAGGACCGCGGAATGGAAGCCGTGGCGTACGCGTACGCGGAACAGACCCGCACCCCGCAGAACGCCGACTGGTCCAAACCGCAGGGCAAGCGCGACCCGCTCCGACTGCACAAGTCGTTCACCGCGGCCCCGCGCGGCATCTCGCTCCTGATCGGCTGCAACACGTTCCCCACGTGGAACGGCTACCCGGGTCTGTTCGCCTCCCTGGCCACCGGCAACCCCGTCCTGGTCAAGCCGCACCCGCGCGCCGTGCTCCCGCTCGCGCTCACGGTGCAGCTGGCCCGCGAGGTGCTCGTCGAAGCGGGATTCGATGCCAATCTGGTCGCCCTGGCCGCCGAACGGCCGGGGGAGGGCATCGCGAAGACCCTCGCCGTACGCCCCGAGATCAAGATCATCGACTACACGGGGTCAACCGCCTTCGGCGACTGGCTGGAGGCCAACGCGCGCCAGGCCCAGGTCTACACGGAGAAGGCCGGGGTCAACACGATCGTCATCGACTCCACCGACCAGTACCAGGGCATGCTCGCCAACCTGGCCTTCTCCCTCTCGCTGTACAGCGGCCAGATGTGCACCACCCCTCAGAACCTGCTCATTCCCCGTGCCGGCATCCGGACCGACGTCGGCGACAAGTCGTTCGACGAAGTCGTCGCCGACATCGGCGCCGCGGTGAACGGCCTGCTGGGCGACGACGGCCGGGCGAGCGCTCTGCTCGGTGCCCTCGTCAACCCCGATGTGAAGGCCCGGCTGGAGGGGTCCGCAGAGCTGGGCGAAACCGCCCTGCCCTCCCGCGCGGTGGTCAACCCGGAATTCCCCGACGCCGTGGTGCGCACCCCCGCGATCGTCAAGCTGGACAGCACGAAGCCGGACGACGCGGATCACTACATGGCCGAGTGCTTCGGACCGGTCTCCTTCGCCGTGGCGGTCGACTCGACGGCCGACGCCCTGGACCTGCTCCGCCGGACGATCCGCGACAAGGGCGCCATGACGATCGGCGCCTACACCACCTCACCGGCGGTGGAACGCGCTGTGGAGGACATCTGTCTGGACGAGTCGGCCCAGCTGTCGCTGAACCTGACCGGAGGGGTCTACGTGAACCAGACCGCCGCATTCTCCGACTTCCACGGCTCGGGCGGAAACCCGGCCGCGAACGCGGCCCTGTGCGACGGAGCCTTCGTGGCGAACCGCTTCCGCATGGTGGAGGTCCGCCGCCAGGCGTGATCCGGAACCCCGCCCCGGGACGCTTCCACGCTTTCTCGCCTCCTTGCTTCCTCGTCTCCTTGCTTCCTCGTCTCCTCGCTGCCGCGCTGTCGGGCAGCGAGGAGGCGACGGACAAGAAGCAGAACCCACGGGGCAGAAAGGGCGAGATGAGCGGGAGGGCGAGTCGGCGCGGGCACTCCACCGCCTCGCCCCGCCCCGTCCAGGTCAGAGCTCCTGAGCCGTCCCCGAGGTCTCCGCCGGGATCACCGCGTACCGCTGCACCCATGCGTGCATGGCGATCGCGGCCGCGGCGCCCGCATTGATCGACCGTGTCGACCCGAACTGCGCGATGGAGCACACCATCGCCGCGTGTTCGCGGGCTTCTTCGGTCAGCCCGGGGCCCTCCTGCCCGAAAAGCAGTACGCACCGGCGTGGCAGCTCGGTCCGTTCCAGGGGCACCGCGCCCGGCAGATTGTCGATCCCGATGATCGGCAGCCCCTGCGTCGCCGCCCATGCGGTCAGCGACTCCGTATCGGGGTGGTGCCTCACGTGCTGGTACCGGTCGGTGACCATCGCGCCGCGCCGGTTCCAGCGCCGCCGCCCCACGATGTGGACCTCCTTGGCGAGGAAGGCATTCGCGGTACGTACCACGGAGCCGATGTTGAAATCGTGGCCCCAGTTCTCGACCGCCACGTGAAAGTCGTGACGCCGCAGATCCAGGTCGGCGACGATCGCCTCCCGCGTCCAGTACCGATAGGCATCGCTCACATTGCGCCGGTCACCGTGGGCAAGCAGCTCGGGATCGTAGCGCTCGTCCTCGGGCCAGGGCAGCGGGTGCGGCCCGACACCGACCTGCGTCCCGTACCCCTCGTCGTACTGCGCCGGTTCCTCCGCACTGCCCGGGTCCACGGCACTGCCAGGGTCCACGACCGGACCCGGGTCACCGGTCCGTCCGCGGCCCTCCGCCCGCCCGGTGCCGCCGTCCGACACGGGAGCGACGGACGGTTCACGCGCCAAGACGTCCTCACCCCGCGCTTCCCCGCCGTCACCGATCCCGCTGATCCCGCCGATGTGACCGGACCCGCCGGTACTGCTGCCGCTCTCGCTACTCACCCGACGAGCGTATGGCCCCCGCCGTCGCTGTGCTGCGGGGCCTCCTCGTCCTCGGTGGCCCGCCTCTGCGCGGGCACCTTGTGCCCGCGCCCGAACAGCCTCTCCCGTCCGCGGCCCACGCGGTTCCCGAGCCACACCAGAAAGGCCGTCGGCAGGAACACGGAGTCGGCCGCGATCATCGCCATGGAGAAGAAGGGAAGGCCGAGCAGCAGGGCGATGCCTGCGTGCTCGCAGATCATGACGACGATCAGAACGTTCTTGACCCGCCGGTTGAGCAGGGTGAACGGGAAAGCGACCTGAACGATGACCGTGCCGTACGTCAGCAGCATCACCATCACACCGTTGGAAGCGAGCATGTCCGAGAGAGCAGGCCACGGTGTGAAGTAGTCGAGCTTCAGCGGGTAGTAGAGCGCGGTTCCGTCCTGCCACCTCGACCCCTGGATCTTGTACCAGCCGGCCGTGGCATAGATCACACAGACCTCAGCCATGATCACGACGAGGGTCACGTTGTGGACGAGGTTGGCGACCACATCGAGCAGGATGCGTGCTTGGCTGTGCGGAGTGCGCCGGTCCAGGATCCACCAGGCCCCCTGACCGGCCCAGAGGACCCAGAAGAGGGTCGGCAACCACCACGTGCCGCCGAGCCCATCGGTCGCCGTGGCCGCGATCAGGACCAGGCCGAGTACGCCCCACAGGACAGGACCGGCCACATTCCCCCGCGCCACCTTTCCGGACGGGTCCACCCCTGCCCCCGGCGCCGTATCGGCGTCCTCTTCGACGTCCGCACCCGTCGGCCGAAGAGACTCCGCGCGATCGGCAGCCCGCGCCGCTCGGGCCTTGCGCCGGGCGTCCAACGACCAGACCTGTCCGCAGCGCGTCAGCACGAGATAGATGGCCATCAGGTGGATGACGTTGTCGCCACCGTCGCCCATGAAGATGCTGCGGTTCTGCAGGGAGAGCACCCCGGCCATGAAAAGGACCGACATGGCACGGGTGTGCCAGCCGAGCATCAGCAGCGCGGCCGAGAGCACCGCGACCGCGTACACGATCTCGAACCAGACGGTGCTGTCGGACCACATGAGCGCGGTGAATGCCTGATTGCCGGATATCAGCTGCTGCGCCATGTCCCAGCGCCACGGGGCATCGGGGCCGTACATCTCGTGGCGGTTCGGTACTTCGCGCAGCAGGAACAGCAGGTACGTGGCGGAGATGCCGATGCGGACGACGGCGCTCTGGTACGGGCCGAGAGCAGTGGAGGTGACGCGCTGGATGCCGCGGGCAAGCTTGCGGTCGAACGTGTCCGTGTTGTTCGTCCTCACTTGCCGACCCCCTCTGCGCCCTCGGGAAGGTCGGCCTCGGTCACGGTCCACCACGGCAGCTCCCAGTAGGACGGCTCCGTGCTGACCTGTTCGTTGCTCCACGGCGGCGCCGCCACGGTCCGCACCTCGGAGCGGAGCTGGATGCGCTCGATGGTGCCGCCGTAGTCGTGCTCGCTCAGCCGCAGCATCGCGAGGCGCCGCATGTAGCGCTCGGAAAGCTCACCGCGCAGGCCGTTCGCCCGGTTCTCACGGTCGTGGTGGCTGAGGTAGAAGTCCCAGCCGCGGCGCAGCTCGTTCTGCTGGACGTGGCTGGGGAGGAAGTTGCCGCGTATCGCCTTGCTGTCCTCGGCCGACAGGCTCATCCACGGCGTGGTGCGTTCGCCATCGGCGCTCACCACCACGGATCGCACATGGATGGCCACGTTCTGCTGGAGCGGATTCGGGGCGAACAGCTTCCAGTTCCGCTCGAACTCCGGATCGATCCACTCGTTCACCGCTTCGCCGTGCTGCTTGGTCAGGGTGTTGGAGGGCGAGACGTACAGGAAGATCATGGCCAGATGGCCGCAGGCGACGAGCCCGATGACCGACAGGGCAATCGCCGCGGCTATCTGGTACGGAGGCGACAGCGCGGCCATGCCGGCCCGGGAACCGGCCGCTGGGACCGGGGCCGGAGCCCGGTCCCGGGAAGCAACCGAATCCGAGGGCGGAACCGGAGCGAAGCCCCCTGCCGGGGACGAGGCCGGGACCGGATCCGGACTCACGGCCGAAACCGTGACCGAGGGCAGGGCCGGAGCAGGCCCCCCGGCCGAAACCGACGTCAGAGCCGAATCCGAGGGCGGAACCGAAACCGAGGGCAGGACCGGAAGGACGTCCTCGTCCCGCCCCGCCGCACGTTCCTGCTGCCCCTCCCGCTGTCCATCCCTCGGTACGGCGTTCCCGTTCCCGTGCTCGCCGCCCGCGTCGTCGTACGAATCCATCCCGCCCCGATCCCCGTCGATCCCGGTGAGTTATCCACAGGGTTGACACCCTACGGGCCGCCGACTAACCATTGAAGACAATGAACCGAACGATCGGTCGGTCGCTAGGGAGTCCGGGATGACGGCAGTGACTGCGGGCCAGACGACGCAGAGGGGAACGGAGGGGCCCGAAAATGCGGACGAGGCCCTGAAGGCGGCTTTCGACGCCGCGGTGGCCGCCGACGAGCGCATCGAGCCGCGCGACTGGATGCCGGACGCGTACCGCGCCTCGTTGATCCGGCAGATGGCCCAGCACGCCCACTCCGAGATCATCGGAATGCAGCCGGAAGCCAACTGGATCTCGCGAGCGCCCTCACTGCGCCGCAAGGCCATCCTGATGGCCAAGGTGCAGGACGAGGCAGGGCACGGCCTCTACCTGTACAGCGCCACGGAGACGCTCGGCGCCGGTCGCGAGGAGCTGCTCGACAAGCTTCACGCGGGCAAGCAGCGGTATTCATCGATCTTCAACTACCCCACGCTGACCTGGGCGGACGTCGGGGCGATCGGCTGGCTCGTCGACGGCGCCGCGATCACCAACCAGGTCCCGCTCTGCCGCTGCTCCTACGGGCCCTACGCCCGGGCGATGGTGCGCATCTGCAAGGAGGAGTCGTTCCACCAGCGTCAGGGGTACGAGCTCCTGCTCGCACTCAGCCGTGGCACCACGGCCCAGCACGAGATGGCGCAGGACGCGGTGAACCGCTGGTGGTGGCCGTCCCTGATGATGTTCGGCCCGCCGGATGACGCATCGGCGCACTCGGCTCAGTCGATGACGTGGAAGATCAAGCGTCACTCCAACGACGAGCTGCGGCAGCGTTTCGTGGACATATGTGTCCCGCAGGCCGAGGCACTGGGGCTCACCCTCCCGGACCCGGATCTTCGGTGGAACGAGCAACGTGGACACCACGACTTCGGGGCGATCGACTGGCAGGAGTTCCAGGAGGTCCTCAAGGGCAACGGTCCGTGCAATGAGCAGCGCCTCGACCGGCGCCGCCGGGCGCACGAGGAAGGCGCCTGGGTCAGGGAGGCGGCGGCCACATACGCCGCGAAGCACACGCCGGTACGGAACGGGGAGGCGGCAGCATGAGCAGTTCGACCGAATGGCCACTGTGGGAGGTGTTCGTGCGTTCGCGCCGAGGGCTGTCCCACACACACGCGGGCAGCCTGCACGCCCCGGACGCGGAGATGGCCCTGCGCAACGCCCGTGATCTGTACACGCGCCGATCCGAAGGGGTTTCCATCTGGGTCGTTCCCTCCTCCCAGGTCACGGCTTCGTCGCCGGACGAGAAGGATTCCTTCTTCGAGCCCGCGGGAGACAAGCCGTACCGGCACCCGACCTTCTACGAGATCCCCGAGGGGGTGAAGCACCTGTGACCGCGGCACTCGCCCTCGGAGACGACGCGCTGGTGCTCTCGCACCGGCTGGGGGAGTGGGCGGGTCACGCCCCCGTGCTGGAGGAAGAGGTGGCCCTGGCCAACATCGCCCTGGACCTGTTGGGGCAGGCCCGGGTGCTCCTCTCCCTCGCGGGGGATGAGGACGAATTGGCCTATCTGCGAGAGGAACGCGCCTTCCTCAACGTCCAGTTGGTCGAGCAGCCGAACGGCGACTTCGCCCACACCATCGCCCGGCAGCTCTACTTCTCCACCTACCAGCACCTGTTGTACGAACAGCTGGCAGCCGGGAACGGCCCGTTCGCCGGACTGGCGGCAAAGGCGGTCAAGGAGGTCGCCTACCACCAGGACCACGCGGAGCACTGGACCCTGCGGCTCGGTGACGGAACGCCGGAGAGCCATGAGCGGATGCAGCACGGGGTGAACGCGCTGTGGCGGTTCACCGGGGAGTTGTTCCAGCCCGTCGAGGGCGTGGACGTCGACCGGCCGTCGCTGCGGAAGAACTGGCTGGAAGCCGTCACCGGAATACTGACGCGCGCCACCCTGACCGTGCCGGAAGGCCCGCAGCACGGAGCGTGGACGGCCGGCGCGGGACGCCAGGGCATCCATACCGAGCCCTTCGGCCGAATGATCGCCGAAATGCAGCATCTGCATCGCAGTCATCCGGGGGCGACATGGTGACCACCGAAACACCTCTCGAAACCGAGCTGCACCGGCTGGCGGGCTCCGTGCCCGACCCCGAGTTGCCCGTGCTGACCCTCGACGAACTGGGCGTGGTGCGTGGCGTGGACGTGGTCGCGCCCGGCCGGGTCACCGTGCGCCTCACCCCGACGTACACCGGCTGCCCCGCGATCGAGGCCATGTCCGCCGACATCGAGCGGGTGCTGCACGACCACGGCATACCGGATGTCTCCGTGGTCACCGTGCTCTCACCGCCATGGTCGACGGACGACATCAGTGCGGAAGGACGGCGCAAACTGGCGGAGTTCGGCATCGCGCCCCCGCGCCCGCACGGCGTCGCGAACGGTGCCCCCGAGAAGGGCCCGGTGCCCCTCGCGCTGTCCGTACGGTGCCCGCACTGCGGCTCCACCGAGACGGAGCTGCTGAGCCGGTTCTCCTCCACCGCCTGCAAGGCACTGCGCCGCTGCGCGACATGTCGGGAACCGTTCGACCACTTCAAGGAGTTGTAGATGTTCCATCCGCTCCGGGTCCACGCGATCGAACGGCTCACGGACGATTCGGTGGCCGTCACACTCGCCGTGCCGCCCGAGCTGCGCGAGACCTTCCGCCACGCGCCCGGACAGCACCTCAACGTGCGTTACGCCGCCGGCGGCGAGGAGATCCGCCGCTCGTACTCGATCTGCTCCCCGGCCACCGGGGAAACGGGCGATCCGGCAGCACTGCGGATCGGGATCCGGTTCGTCGACGGCGGCGCGTTCTCCACCTATGCGCTGAAGGAACTCGCCGTCGACGACCTGGTCGAGGCCATGCCGCCCATGGGCCGCTTCGTGCTCGTGCCGCGTGCCGGACGCTTCGCCGCGATCGTCGGCGGCAGCGGGATCACCCCGGTGCTGTCGATCGCGTCGACCTTGCTGGAACGGGAGCCCGACGCGACGTTCTGCCTGATCCGGAGCGACCGGACAGCGGGGTCGACCATGTTCCTGGACGAGGTCGCCGACCTGAAGGACCGCTACCCGGACCGGTTCCAGCTGGTCACGGTGCTCTCCCGGGAGGAGCAGCAGGCAGGTCTGCCCTCGGGCCGACTGGACCGTGCCCGGCTCGACGAGCTTCTGCCGGCGCTGCTCCCGGTGGCGGAGATGGACGGTTGGTTCCTGTGCGGACCATTCGGGCTGGTGCGTGCGGCCGAGGGTGCACTGCGCGGCCTCGGCGTCGACCGGACACGTATCCACCAGGAAATCTTCCATGTGGACGACGTCGCACCCGCCCGTCCCCGGCCCGAAGCTCCCGCTCACAGCAGGCTCACGGCAACCCTGGACGGCCGCTCCGGCACCTGGCCGGTGCAGGAGGGCGAATCACTGCTGGAGACCGTCCTGCGCAGCCGCTCCGACGCGCCGTACGCGTGCAAGGGCGGAGTGTGCGGAACCTGCCGGGCGTTCCTGGTGTCGGGCGAGGTCCGGATGGACCGCAACTTCGCGCTGGAACCCGAGGAGACGGACGCCGGGTACGTGCTGGCATGCCAGTCGCATCCAGCGACCCCGGAGGTGGAGCTGGACTTCGACCGCTGATCACGTCCCTCCCCCGACCTCCCGCCGTCCGTGCCGACGCCCCGCCCCAGCCTGTTCCCTTCTCGTAGAACCTGTTCTATCTTGACGGTCCGTCAGATACAGGTGCGGGGCAACCGTTCACGGGAGGCCGAAGCAATGGACTTCACCTTCACCGAGGAACAACAGGCGGCCGTGGAAGCGGCAAGGGCGATCTTCTCGGACATCGCGCCCGACGGCGTTCCCAGTCCCGCTCTGGTGCGGGGTGCGGTGGCGCAGGACATCGACCGGCCGCTGTGGGCACGACTCGCCGCAGGAGATCTGCTGAACCTGACGCTGCCGCCGGAGCACGGTGGGGCGGGACTCGATCTCGTCGCGCTCTGCCTGGTGCTGCGGGAATCGGCCAAGATGCTCGCACGGGTGCCGCTGCTGGAGACGTGCGCGGTCGCGATGGCCATCGGGCGCTACGGCGCCCCGGAGTTCGCCGCCGAGCTGCTACCGCTGGTCGGTCGCGGCGAGTCGGTCCTCACCGTCGGGGCCAACGGCCGCTCCGGTCATGATCCGGCCGAACTCGCCGTCACCGCCCGCCGGGCAAGCCACGCGGCCGGCCCCGGCCAGTGGGAAAACGGTCCCGGCGGTTGGGTGCTCGACGGGGTGCAGTCGGGCGTGCCATGGGCACGGGCCGCGGACTGGATCGCCGTGCCCGCCGCCACGGAGGACGGCCGAGCCGTCATCGCACTCGTCCGGCCCTCCCTCGAAGGCGTCACCCTGGCCGAGCAGGTCTCCACGAACGGCGAACCGTTCGCCGAGGTCCGTCTCGATTCCGTATGTACGGGCAGCAGCACGCTGATCGAGGAGGCCGGGGCCTGGGAGTGGCTACGGTCCCTGCTCACCACCGGGACATGTGCACGCGCGCTGGGTCTGGGCGAGGCCGTGCTCGCGATGACGAGTGAATACACCGGCAAGCGCGAACAGTTCGGCTTTCCGATCGCGACCTTTCAGGCCGTCGCCGTACAGGCCGCGGACCGCTACATCGACCTCCGGGCCATGGAGGTCACGCTCTGGCAGGCGGCCTGGCGGCTCTCCGCCGGAGCCGGTGGTGCCCTGCCCGTCGAGGCGGACATCGCCGTGGCGAAGATCTGGGCCTCGGAGGGTGTGCGCCGGGTCGTGCAGACGGCACAGCATCTGCACGGTGGCCTCGGCGCGGACACCGACTATCCCCTGCACCGCTTCCACGCCTGGGCGAAACAGGTCGAGCTCTCCCTCGGCCCGGCCGCCGCGCACGAGGAGGCCCTGGGGGATCTCCTGGCCGCGTACCCACTCGGCTGACCCGGCCCGCCCGTACCTCGCCCGCCCCTGCCTCGTGCCCGGCCCCTGCCCCGCGGCAGGGGCCTCGGCGCATCGCCGGACAGCCGCACGAGTCGCCGCCCCGGGCGCGGAATGGCGGATCGTGTCAGAGCACGAACGCCTGGCTGCCGTTCTCCGCGACCATCGGACGTCCGGCACCTTCCCAGGCGACCATCCCTCCGTCGATGTTCACGGCGTCGATCCCGTGCCCCACCAGATACTGGGTGACCTGCGCCGAACGTCCGCCGACCCGGCACATCACATGCACGCGCCGACCGTCCTCGACGGCCTCGGTCAGCTCACCGAAGCGCCCCACGAAGTCGCTCATCGGAATATGCAGGGCGCCCTCGGCATGACCGGCCGCCCATTCGTCGTCCTCCCGGACGTCCAGCACAAGGCCGTCCGACGGAACCGCCGCGACGTCCACCGAGGGCAGCGGGGCGAAATTCATGGGACATGCCTTCTCTCGTACGTACGCTCCTGGGACACCGGAAACGCTACTGCACCAGCCCGGCCAGCTCCTCCTCGCGCCGGGCGACCTCGCCCAGCAACTGCTCGGCGATCTCGTCGAGCAGCCGGTCCGGATCGTCGGGAGCCATCCTCAGCATGGCCCCGATCGCGCTCTCCTCAAGCTCCCGCGCCAATACCGTCAACAGTTCCTTGCGCTGGGTCAGCCAGTTCAGCCGGGCGTAGAGCTGCTCGCTCTCGTTCAGCTCCGTCTCCGGCACCGACGGCCCGGAAGCCCACTCCTGCGCGAGCTCCCTCAGCATCGCCTCGTCCCCGAGCCCGTAGGCGGCGTTGACACGGGTGATGAACTCCTCCCGGCGTTCCCGCTCCGTCTCGTCCTGGGCCAGGTCCGGGTGGGCCTTGCGTGCCAGCTCGCGGTAGAGCTTGCGGACCTCCTCGGTCGGCCGGACGCGCTTGGGCGGTCGGACCGGCTGATCGGTCAGCATCGCCGCCGCCTCCGGGGACAGCCCGTCGGAGTCGATCCAGTCGTGGAACAACTCGTCGACCCCCGGCATAGGCATGACTACTGCCCGTGCCTCCTGCGCCTTGCGAAGGTCCTCGGGATCACCTGTCCTGGCAGCCCTGGCCTCGGCGATCTGTGCGTCGAGTTCGTCGAGACGGGTGTACATGGGCCCAAGCTTCTGGTGGTGCAACCGGGAGAAGTTCTCGACCTCGACCCGGAAGGTCTCCACCGCGATCTCGAACTCGATCAGCGCCTGCTCCGCCACCTTCACGGCCCTGGCGAGCCGAGCCTCGGGCCGGGCTTCTTCATCGGCTCCGCCCGCGCCCCCGTCGGTCCCGGCGGCGGCAGCCGCCCCCGAAGCACCACCGGCCGCCCCGCCCCGCCCGTCAGGCTCGGGCTGCTCGGGGTGTGCGTGCTGTTCGTCCTGCCGGTCGTTGTCCTGCCGGTCTTCGTCGTTCCGGGTGGTCGGCACCCCGGCGGCTTCGTGGGTCACCTGTCCAGCGTATGGCCCTCTCCCGGTCGTAGAACACGCGGTGGCGGAGTCGCCGGACACGCGGTGGCCGAACGGCGCCCTCACACGCCCGGTTCGGCGGCTATCCGCCCCGAACCGATGGCCCGCACCAACTCCGCGTGATCCGCCTCCGTGCGGTCCGCATAGGTCACCGCGAACGCGGCCATCGCCTCGTCCAGCTCATCGTTCTTGCCGCAGTAGCCCGCGATCAGTCTCGGGTCCGCGGTGTGCGCATGGGCCCGCGCCAGCAGCGCACCGGTCATCCGGCCGTAGTCGTCCACCTGGTCGGCCGCCAGGCCCGCCGGATCCACGCTGCCCTTCCGGTTCCTGAACTGCCGCACCTGGAAAGGGCGTCCGTCCACCGTGGCCCAGCCCAGCAGAATGTCGCTGACGACCTGCATCCGCTTCTGCCCGAGCACCACTCTGCGCCCCTCGTGCGCCACGTCCGGCACATCGAACCCGACGACCGGCAGGTACGGCGCCAGTACCGAGGGCCGCGCCTCCTTCACCTGCAGCACCAGCGGCTTGCCCCGGTGATCGAGCAGGAGCACCACGTACGACCTGGTGCCGACGCTCCCCGTGCCGACCACCCGGAACGCCACGTCGTGGATCGCGTACCGGCCCAGGAGAGGAACCAGGTCCTCCGAGATCGTGCCCAGGTAGTCGCCGAGCCCGGCGGCCACCGCCGCAGCCTCGGCGTCCGGAACCCGCCGCAGCACCGGGGGCGCGTCGACGAAACGGCGCCCGCCGTCGCCGGAATCCTCGGTGGACCTGGCCGCGAAACGGGCGCTGGTGTTGTTGCGGGCCTTCTCCGAGACACGTTCCAGCGTGCCGAGCAGATCTCGCGCGTCCGTGTGCGAGACCAGTTCCTCGTCCGCGATGGCGTTCCAGGCGTCGAGCGCGGGCAGTCGGGCCAGCAACCGCATGGTCCGCCGATACGCACCGACCGTGTCGTACGCGCCCCGGCGGCAGGTCGCCTCATCCGCCCCGGCCTCCCGACCGGCCAGCACCAGCGAGGTGACAAGGCGCTTGAGGTCCCATTCCCAGGGGCCGAAAACCGTCTCGTCGAAATCGTTCAGGTCGATGACGAGGCTGCCCCGCGCGTCGCCGTACAGCCCGAAATTGGCGGCGTGCGCATCACCGCAGAGCTGAGCACCTACCCCGCTGACCGGCGTTCCCACGAGATCATGCGCCATCAGTCCCGCCGAGCCCCGCAGAAAGGCGAACGGGGTGGCCGCCATCCGCCCCACCCGGATCGGGGCGAGAGCGGACACCCTGCCCAGGCTCGACTCCTCGACGGCGCGCACGGCGTCGGGTCGCCCGGCAGGCAGGACCAAGGAGGAGTGGGAGGCCCTCGGCACTCTGTCCCGCAGCGCCTTGCCCACAGCCTTGGGCGACCGGGCCCCGCCGCCCGCCGCAGCCGCCCCGCCCGCCCGGACGGCGAACCCGGGCACGACCGGAATGCGCGGTCCGTCCGCCCCACCCCGTCGACCCGGCCCCGTCCCGCTCCGCTGAACCGGCACTGTCACTTCGGTGTCACGCATGGCGCGCAGCCTCCCCCGGCATCGTCCTGCGCACCCGGCCCCTACCGCCCTGTCGCAGATCAAGTACGACGACGCTACAACCGACGCCCCAAAACCGTCTCCCCCTGTGGAAAACGCTGTGGAAAACCCGCCTTCCCCTGTGTGGGCCCCGGATGTGCGGGGCCGGATTCTCTCGGGATCCGGCCCGGAACGGGCACCGGAGCCGGCTCGGACACCGACGGCCTCCGCCAGTTCTTCCTCCAACTCCCCGCTGCCCACACCGGCCCGGTTCCCAGCCCTCGCGTGCCACCCGTGTCCGCGCGATCCCCCGGCCCCGACCGATCCGGCGGCCACCGCTCCGCCCACCACTGCCGCCTTCCGCCGTGTGGCCTCGGCCAGGCCGGTCGGCCCCGTCACCGTCAGTCGATCCCACCGGTTCGGCGCCTTGCGCGTGATTCCGCTGCCCCTCAGGCGTACGCACCAGATCGCCCCAATGCGGGTGTTTCACGTGAAACACGGCCCACCGGCACGGACACGCCCGACGGCCCCCGCCCTCCGACCCCCGAAAGCGCCCCACGAACACGACCCACAACCCCGGCCCTCGAAAGCAACCCACGGACGGCCTATGGACCCGAGCAACCCACGGACGGTATGGACCCGAGCAACCCACGGACGGCCTATGGACCCGGCCTACGGCCCCGCCGCACGAGCCTCCGCGCTCCGCCTCACCACCCCCATGTCGGCGAGGCGCTCCGCTACAGCCCCGCGTCCCTCGCCAGCAACGCGGCCTGCACCCGGTTCTCGCACCCCAGCTTCGCCAGAATCCGGCTCACGTACGTCTTCACCGTCGCCTCGCTCATGTGCAGGCGACGGCCCGCGTCCGCATTGGAGAGCCCCTCACCGAGCAGTGCCAGCACGTCACGCTCCCGCTCGCTGAGCGCAGCCACCCGCTGCCGCGCCTTCTCGCCCCGCGCCGCAGCCCCACCCAGGGTCAACTGGTCCACCACATGCCGAGTGGCCCCGGGGGAGAGATAGGCGTCTCCGGCCGCCGCCGCGCGCACGGCCTGGATCAGCTCGGCCGGGGCGGTGTCCTTGAGCAGGAATCCGGCCCCGCCCTGTTCCAGGGCCCGCAGAACGTTCTCCCGCTCGCCGAACGTCGTGAGCACGATCACCCGCGTCTTTCGGTGCCGCCACGCGCAGTTCCGCCAGCGCCGAGAGCCCGTCCATCACCGGCATCTGGATGTCGAGCAGCACCACAGCCACGGCGTGGGCGCGGACCAGCTCGACGGCCTCGCGCCCGTTCGCCGCCTCCGCGACCACCTCGATGGAGGGGTCGGAGGTGAGAATCATCCGTATACCGGCCCGAATGAGGGGCTCGTCGTCGGCGATGACGACTCTGATCGCCTGCCCCGTCACTTCACTGCACCCCATGCTCGTCCCGGGCGCCTCATCTCGCGGCGACCTCGTAGGACTTCTTCTCGATCAGCTTGCCGTCCCGGAAACAGAACCGGAACACCGGCTCGGTGTTGAACTTCTCGCCCAGCTCGGAGGACATCAGGACCAGACACCGCGCCCCGGCCGGCCTCTCGGGCCCTTCCTTGTCCAGCCCGGCCGCAACGAATGTATCCCCGTCGGGCAGTTGCTCCCGCACCTCGTCCTCGGGCGTACCGAGCTCGATCGACTGGTACTCGCTCGGGTCGATCGCCGCCTTGTCCAGTTCCTTCACCAGAAAGTACAGGCCGAAGCCGCAGGCCAGCGCCAGCAGGAGCAGTACTCCCGCTCCTAGGCCGCAGCCCAGCACGATCCCACCGCTCGTGCTTCTCCTGTTGCCGCCCACAGCCAACTCCCGTTCCGAAACCGTCCAGTCCGTGACCGGACCACCGTTCCCCCACGGGGTGTTCTGGGACTGCTGCCGAAAGTCGTCCTCGACATCAACCATCGGTGCGCCCGCCGTGCCCCCGGCCGGGCTCTCGGCGCCGTACGGGAGTACCCCGGCCACCCGGAAGCCGCCGTCCCCGGTCCGTCCGGTGTGCACCATCCCGCCGGCCAGCCGGGCCCGCTCGTGCAGACCGGGAAGCCCCTGCCCTCCGCTGACGACCTCCACCGCGGGCCTCGCGTGGCTCGGCGGCCCGTTGACGATCTCGACGACGAGGGAATCCGGTTCGTAGCGCAGCTCCACCGTGATCGCCGCACCGGGCGCATGCTTGTACGCATTGGTCAGCGACTCCTGGACGATGCGGTACGCCGCACGGTCCGCCGGTCCCGAGAGCGCCCGCACCTCCCCGGTGCGACGGAATTCCGCCGTGCTCCCGGCACCCCGTGCCTCCGCCGTCAGCTCCTCGATGCCCGCCGTCCCGCGCGCCGTCGGCTGTGCCCCCTCGGCGCCGTTCGCCGGTGCCTCGACACCGTCCCGGAGCAGGCCGACGACCTCCCGCAGCTCGTGCATCGCGTGGACCGAGGCATCCCGCAGCACCCCGACCACTTCCCGCTGCCGCTCCGTCAGTCCGCGGTCGACCTCCAGCGCCCCCGTGTGGACGGAGATGAGTGCCAGCTGGTGACCGAGGCTGTCGTGCATGTCCTGAGCGATCCGCTGGCGCTCCATGAGGCGCGCCTGATCCACGATCATGGCCCGTTCCCTGATCAGCCGCGCATTGCGCTCCTGCAGGGCGTGCAACAGGGTCCTGCGCTGCGTCCAGTACCGGCTGGCGAGGCCGGGCACGAGGGTCGTCGCCAAGAAGTAGAGAGTGGTGAACAGCACTTGGGTCAGGGGCGACATCGACGACCAGTTCACCGCGACCGTCAGCCCCGTGTAGAGCGCGTACGAGGCGGTGAAGGCACCCAGGGCCCGTCCCGCTCCGGCGATCCGGCGACCCGAGCTCCACGCGACGACCATGAGCAACAACGCGAAGCCGCCGGAGAGACCGGCCAGGGCGGATGTCACCACCAGCACGGTCACCGGCAGTCGGCGCCTCATCAGCGACAGCACCACGACCGCGGCCGACACGGCCCACAGCCGCAGCTGCCCGCCCCTCAGCAGTTCTTCCGTCCCGGCCGCCAGCAGGCCCAGTACCGCGGCCAGAACGGCCTCTCCGGCCGTCCTGCGCCGGGACCACAGCTCCGGCGCCACCCACCACCGCCACCCGGCACGAAGCCTCGATATCGCGTACACGTCCTGCACCCTAGACAGCCCCACATGTACGTGACGCCCCACTTTCGTCGCATCCGCCCGCGACGAAAGTCGTCCCGGAACGAGGCATCGAGAAGACCGGCACGAAGGAATCGAGAAGATCCGGGAGGAGCTCGGGCCACGCCCGAAAATCTCGCAGGACATCAGGGAACGAAGAAGCCCCACAGATCGTTGACCTGTGGGGCTTCTCTCCTGTGCGCGAGGGGGGATTTGAACCCCCACGTCCCTAAGGACACTGGCACCTGAAGCCAGCGCGTCTGCCGTTCCGCCACTCGCGCATGAGCGGTGTTTCCAGACTCTCTCACTTTTCGGTGGGAGCGCCTGGCGACACCGGAAGATTAGCACGCTGGACAGGGTGGATTCACATCCGTTGTTTGACCGAACGCCCGGCGGGAACCGGGAACGCCGAGCGGCCGCCCCCACTCCTCCTCAGTACGCCCCCGGTGCGGGACACTGTGAGGAGAGGCCGCCTCTACGATCCGTGTGAGAGGTGACACTCATCCGCTGGGCAGACAAGGGGAACCAGCCGATTTCCCGACGCGTGGATACGATCAGTAAGCAGTACCGGGACGACTACGACGGAGGAGGTGCCCCATGGGAGTCATGAAGCGTTTCGAGCAGCGTCTCGAGGGTCTGGTCAACGGCACCTTCGCCAAGGTCTTCAAGTCCGAGGTCCAACCGGTGGAGATCGCGGGAGCCCTCCAGCGCGAGTGCGACAACAACGCGACGATCTGGAACCGCGAGCGGACCGTCGTCCCCAACGACTTCATCGTCGAACTGAGCACTCCCGACTACGAGCGACTCAGCCCGTACTCCGGCCAGTTGGGAGACGAGCTCTCCGGTCTGGTCCGCGACTACGCCAAGCAGCAGCGGTACACCTTCATGGGCCCCATCAAGGTCCATCTGGAGAAGGCCGACGACCTCGACACCGGGCTCTACCGCGTACGCAGCCGCACCATGGCGTCGAGTTCGTCACAGCAGCAGGACTTCCAGGGAGCGCCGGACCACCCGGAACAGCACGGACAGTCCCCCCACCCGGGCCAGGGACGGCCTCCGCAGCCCACCGGCGGCTACGGCTACCCGCCCAGCTCCGCCCCGCCCAGGCCTTCGGCACCGCCGCCGGGCGCCGGCAGGCCCGGAGCACCCAATGCCGACCGGCACCCGCCGGCCGGCCCCAGCCCCCTGCCGAACGCGCAGGTGCGACGCTGGATCGAGATCAACGGCACCCGCCATCAGATCTCCCGCCCGACACTGGTGCTGGGACGCAGCACCGACGCCGACGTACGGATCGACGACCCCGGCGTATCGCGTCGGCACTGCGAGATCCGGACCGGAACGCCCTCGACGATCCAGGACCTCGGTTCCACCAACGGGATCGTGGTGGACGGGCAGCACACCACCCGCGCTACGCTCCGCGACGGCTCGCGGATCGTCGTGGGCAGCACCACCATCGTTTACCGGCAAGCCGAAGGGTGAAGCGGGGGCAATGTCAGAGCTGACCCTGACGGTCATGCGGCTGGGTTTCCTGGCCGTTCTGTGGCTGTTCGTGATCGTGGCCGTCCAGGTCATCCGCAGCGACCTGTTCGGAACGCGTGTCACGCAGCGCGGCTCACGCCGCACCGCGACCGACGCACGACCGCCGCAGGGACGCCAGAATGCCGCGGCTCCCCCGCAGCAGCGCCAGCAGCCCGGCCGCCAGCGCCGGGGAGCGCCCACAAAGCTGGTCGTCTCCGAGGGCTCCCTCACCGGCACCACGGTGGCGCTCCAGGGGCAGACCATCACGCTGGGCCGGGCGCACGACTCGACGATCGTGCTGGACGACGACTACGCGTCCAGCAGGCATGCCAGGATCTACCCCGACCGTGACGGCCAGTGGATCGTCGAGGATCTCGGATCCACCAACGGCACGTACCTCGACCGGGCCCGGCTCACCACCCCGACGCCTGTTCCGCTGGGCGCGCCGATTCGTATCGGCAAGACCGTCATCGAGCTGCGGAAGTAGTACGACAATGAGCGAGCGGAGCGAGCGAGCCGCGACGGCCCGGGCAACGGACCCGGCCCGGCTCCCGACCGGAGGGTGGGCAGTGTGGCTCGAGACCGGCTGTACCCCGAGCCGACGGGCGAGGTGCGCATGAGTCTTTCCCTGCGCTTCGCCGCCGGATCGCACAAGGGCATGATCCGGGAGGGGAACGAGGACTCCGGCTACGCCGGCCCGCGCCTTCTCGCCATCGCCGACGGCATGGGCGGCCAGGCGGCCGGCGAGGTCGCCAGCTCCGAGGTGATCTCCACGCTCGTCCAGCTCGACGACGACGTCCCTGGCTCGGACATCCTCACCTCGCTCGGCACGGCGGTCCAGCGCGCCAATGAGCAGTTGCGCCTGATGGTCGAGGAGGACCCCCAGCTGGAGGGCATGGGCACCACGCTCACCGCCCTGCTCTGGACCGGACAGCGCCTCGGCCTCGTCCACGTCGGCGACTCCCGCGCGTACCTGCTGCGCGACGGAGTGCTCACCCAGATCACCCAGGACCACACCTGGGTGCAGCGCCTCGTCGACGAGGGCCGGATCACCGAGGAAGAGGCCACCACCCACCCGCAGCGCGCTCTCCTGATGCGTGCGCTGGGCAGCGGCGACCACGTCGAACCCGACCTCTCCATCCGCGAGGTACGGGTCGGCGACCGCTACCTGATCTGCTCCGACGGGCTCTCCGGTGTCGTCTCCCACCAGACGATGGAGGAGACCCTCGCCAGCTACCAGGGGCCCCAGGAGACCATCCAGGAACTGATCCAGCTCGCCCTGCGCGGGGGCGGTCCGGACAACATCACGTGCATCGTCGCCGATGTCCTAGACGTCGACAACAACGACACCCTCGCCGCCCAGCTCAACGACACCCCGGTCGTCGTCGGCGCGGTCGCCGAGAACCAGGCCGCCCAGCTGAACGACGGCGGCGCCATGCAGACCCCTGCCGGACGAGCGGCCGGGCTCGGGCGTCCGGTGCCCCCGCCCGCAGGTGGATTCGGCCCGCCCGGCAGCGGCGACGACAGCGGCTACGGCGGCATGCCGGAGGGCTCCTTCGACAGCTACACCGACGACGACTTCGTCAAGCCCGGTGGCGGTCGCAAGTGGCTCAAGAGGTCCCTCTACACGGTCCTCGCCCTCGCCGTCATCGGCGGCGGCGTCTACGGCGGATACCGCTGGACGCAGAACCAGTTCTACGTCGGCGCGAACAACAAGAACGTCGCGCTGTTCCGGGGCATCAGCCAGAACCTGGGATGGGTCTCGCTCTCGGAGGTCGAGACCGACCATCCCGAGATCGAACTCAAGTACCTCCCGGCCTACCAGCGCAAGCAGGTCGAGTCGACCATCGCCGAGGGCGACCTCGTCTCCGCCCGCGAGAAGATCGACGAGCTCGCCGTCCAGGCCTCCGCCTGCAAGAAGGACGAGCAGCGACGCGCGGCCGAGAAGAACCACTCGGACGAGAGCCAGGCCGGCAGCACGGACGCGGACGCCGCCAAGACGACCGACAAGCCGCGCGATCCCAAGACCAAGTCGACCGAAACGACTCCCACTCCTGGTCCCAGCCTCTCGGCGGAAGAGAAAAAGCTGGTCCCGCAGTGCGGTAAGCAGTAAGCCGTAGGGGGCCTTCAGCACCATGAGCGTAGTCACCAATACGACCACGATCGGCGCGATCGACGCACCGAGCCGCCGCAACACCGAGTTGATGATGATGGTCTTCGCCATCGGCATCTCGGTCTTCGCCTACGCCAACGTCGGACTCGCCATCGACGGCAAGCTGCCGTCCGGCATGTTCGGCTACGGCGCCGGGCTCATCCTGCTCGGCGGCGTCGCCCACTTGGTGGTGCGCAAGTTCGCGCCGTACGCGGACCCGCTGCTCCTGCCGCTGGCGACCCTGCTCAACGGTCTCGGGCTGGTGCTGATCTGGCGCCTGGACCAGTCGCAGAGACTGATCCAGCGTGCGGAGTACCTGTACGGGGAGTACAGCCCGGACGCTCCCAAGCAGCTGTTGTACTCGGCGATCGGGGTCGCCTTCTTCGTCGCGGTGCTGATGATCCTCAAGGATCACCGCATCCTTCAGCGCTACACGTACATCTCGATGGCCGTGGCCCTGGTCCTGCTGATCCTGCCGATGTTCTTCAAGCCGGTGAACGGCGCGAAGATCTGGATCAGCCTCGGCCCGTTCACGATCCAGCCCGGTGAGTTCGCCAAGATCCTGATCGCGGTGTTCTTCTCCGGCTACCTCATGGTGAAGCGTGACGCGCTGGCGCTGGCCAGCCGCCGCTTCATGGGGATGTACCTGCCGCGTGGGCGCGACCTCGGGCCGATCATCACGATCTGGGCCGTGTCCATCCTGATCCTGGTCTTCGAGACCGACCTCGGTACCTCGCTGCTGTTCTTCGGCCTCTTCGTGGTGATGCTGTACGTCGCCACCGAGCGGACCAGCTGGATCGTCTTCGGTCTGCTGATGTCCGCGGTCGGTGCGGTGGGCGTCGCGTCCTTCGAGCCCCATGTGCAGTCCCGTGTGAACGCCTGGCTCGACCCGTTCGCCAAGGCGACCTTGGCCCAGAGCGACCAGCTCGCGCAGTCGCTGATGGCCTTCGGGTCCGGCGGCACGCTCGGCACCGGGCTCGGCCAGGGCCACTCCGACCTGATCATGTTCGCCGCCAACGCCGACTTCATCCTCGCCACCGTCGGCGAGGAGCTGGGCCTGGCCGGGATGATGGCCGTGCTGCTGATCTACGGCCTGATCGTCGAGCGGGGCGTGCGCACGGCGCTCGCCGCCCGGGACCCCTTCGGCAAGCTGCTCGCCATCGGCCTGTCGGGCGCCTTCGCGATCCAGATCTTCGTGGTCGCCGGCGGCGTCATGGGGCTCATCCCCCTCAGCGGTATGACGATGCCGTTCCTCGCCTACGGTGGTTCGTCCGTGCTCGCCAACTGGGCACTGATCGCCATCCTGATCCGGATCAGCGATACCGCCCGCCGCCCCGCCCCGGCCCCCGCACCCTCACCCGACGCCGAGATGACCCAGGTGGTCCGACCGTGAACAAGCCCCTGCGCCGGATCGCGATCTTCTGCGGCGTCCTCGTCCTCGCCCTGCTCGTCCGCACCAACTACCTCCAGTACGTGCGGGCCGACGAGCTGAACAGCCGGGACGAGAACCGCCGCGTCCGCATCGAGCGCTACGCGCACGAGCGCGGCGACATCATCGTCGACGGCAACCCGGTGACCGGCTCGGTGGAGACCAAGTCGGGCGACTTCAAGTACAAGCGGGTCTGGAAGGACGGCCCCATGTGGGCCCCCGTGACCGGGTACTCCTCGCAGGCCTTCGACGCGTCCCAGATCGAGAAGATCGAGGACGGCATCCTCACCGGCAACGACGACCAGCTCTTCTTCGACCGGACGCTGTCGATGTTCACCGGTGAGAAGAAGCAGGGCGGCAACATCGTCACCACCCTCAGCTCCGCCGCCCAGAAGGCCGCGTTCAAGGGGCTCGGGAACAGGAAGGGCGCCGTCGCGGCGATCGACCCGCAGACCGGCGCCATCCTGGCCCTCGTCAGCACCCCCTCGTACGACCCCTCGACCTTCGCCGGCAACTCCAAGAAGGACGAGGAGGCCCGGCAGGCGCTCCTGAAGGACAAGGACAAGCCGATGCTCAACCGGGCATTGCGCGAGACCTACCCGCCCGGCTCGACGTTCAAGGTCGTCACCGCCGCCGCAGCCCTGGAGAACGGGCTGTACACCGACATCGACGCGAAGACGGACTCCCCGCTGCCCTGGCGGCTGCCCCAGTCGACCATGAACCTGGACAACGAGGGCAACATCCCGTGCCAGAACGCCTCGCTCCGGGAAGCGCTGCGGTGGTCCTGCAACACCGTCTTCGGCAAGATCAGCGACGATCTCGGCAACGAGAAGATGATGGACGAGGCCGGAAAGTTCGGCTTCAACAAGGAGATCTTCACCCCGGTACGGGCCGACGCCAGCGCCTACCCCAAGGACAACCGGCCGCAGAACGCCATGGCCGGCATCGGCCAGGCGTCCAACCGCGCCACCCCGCTCCAGATGGCCATGGTCGCCGCCGCGATCGCCAACGACGGCAAGCTGATGCAGCCGTACATGGTCGAGAAGCGTCAGGCACCCAACCTGGACACGTTCTACACCCACAAGAAGGAGCAGTTCAGCCAGCCCCTCTCGGGCGAGAACGCCCAGAAGGTCCAGAAGATGATGGAGACCGTCGTCCAGGACGGCACCGGGAAGAACGCCCAGATCCAGGGCGTCACCGTCGGCGGCAAGACCGGTACGGCCCAGCACGGTCTCAACAACAGCAAGAAGCCGTACGCCTGGTTCATCTCGTACGCCAAGACCGACAAGGGCTCCCCGGTGGCCGTGGCCGTGGTCGTCGAGGGCGGCGACGTCAACCGTGAGGACATCTCCGGTGGCGGGCTGGCCGCCCCGATCGCCAAGGCGGTCATGAAGGCGGTCATCGACAAGAGGTGATGACCATCACACCCGGTGCCATACCTGCGCCTTCGATACCGGTCGGGTATCAGGTCCGAATTCCGGGCCGACCGGGCAGTGCGGGGCCGGTAGCGTATGCGCGAGCAGCACACCGCCGGACCGCACACCGGTGCGGTCGGGACTGACGGAGAGGGCTGGAACAGTTATGGAAGAGCCGCGTCGCCTCGGCGGCCGGTACGAGCTGGGCTCGGTGCTCGGCCGTGGTGGCATGGCCGAGGTCTACCTCGCACACGACACCCGGCTCGGCCGCACCGTGGCGGTGAAGACGCTGCGGGCCGATCTGGCCCGCGACCCGTCCTTCCAGGCCCGGTTCCGCCGTGAGGCCCAGTCCGCCGCCTCGCTCAACCACCCGGCGATCGTCGCTGTCTACGACACCGGCGAGGACTACGTCGACAGCGTCTCCATCCCGTACATCGTGATGGAGTACGTCGACGGCTCGACGCTCCGGGAGCTTCTGCACTCCGGCCGCAAGCTGCTGCCCGAGCGCACACTGGAGATGACCGTCGGCATCCTCCAGGCGCTGGAGTACTCGCACCGGGCGGGCATCGTCCACCGTGACATCAAGCCGGCGAACGTCATGCTGACGCGCACCGGTCAGGTCAAGGTCATGGACTTCGGCATCGCCCGTGCCATGGGCGACTCCGGCATGACCATGACCCAGACCGCGGCCGTCATCGGAACCGCCCAGTACCTCTCCCCGGAACAGGCGAAGGGCGAGCAGGTGGACGCGCGCTCCGACCTGTACTCGACCGGCTGCCTGCTGTACGAACTGCTGACGGTCCGGCCGCCGTTCGTCGGGGACTCCCCCGTCGCGGTCGCCTACCAGCACGTACGGGAGGAGCCGCAGCCTCCCAGCAACTTCGACCCCGAGATCACGCCCGCCATGGACGCGATCGTGTTGAAGGCCCTGGTCAAGGACCCCGACTACCGCTACCAGTCGGCCGACGAGATGCGGGCCGACATCGAGGCGTGCCTCGACGGGCAGCCGGTCGCCGCCACCGCGGCGATGGGCGCGCCCGGTTACGGCGGCTACGACGGCGGGTACGGCAACGACCAGCCCACCACCGCGCTGCGCCCCGCCGACCCGAACGGCGCCGCCACCTCCATGCTTCCCCCGGTCAACCCGGACGACGGCGGCTACGGCTACGACGACCGCCCCGACCGGCGCCGCCAGAAGAAGAACAACACCTCGACGATCCTGCTGGTCGTCGCGGGCGTCCTGGTGCTGATAGGTGCGGTCCTGATCGGCCAGTCGCTGTTCAAGGACAACAGCGACAACGGCAAGATCGACGCACCCAACTTGGTCGGCTCGACCATGGAGGAGGCACAGAAACTCGCGGACAGCGCGGGTGTCATCCTCAAGGTCGGCTCGCGCGAGCCCTGCGAGGAACAGCCCAAGGACAAGATCTGCAGTCAGACTCCGAGCGCCGGCGACCAGATGGCGGAGAAGGAGACCGTCACGGTCGTCGTCTCCACCGGCGCGCCGAAGGTCGAGGTCCCGGACGTCACCGAGAAGTCCGAGGAGAACGCCCGCAAGTACCTTGAGGAGAAGGGCTTCACGGTCAAGGTCACCACGGAGGAGTCCGAGAGCAACGAGGGTACGGTCATCAACCAGAACCCTCCGGGCAACTCCAAGGCCGAGAAGAACTCCGAGGTCACCATCACGGTCGCCAAGAAGGCATCCCTCGACCTCCCCAACGTGGTCAGCCGCTCGTGGAACGACGCCGAGACCCAGCTCAAGAACATCGGGTTCACGAACATCTCGCGCATGGACGTCGACTCGAACGAGCCGGCGAACACCGTGATCGAGCAGAGCCCGGGGGCCGGAAAGCAGCCCAAGGACGCACAGATCGTCCTGAAGGTCTCCAAGGGGCCTCAGCAGCCTGAGCAGACCACGGTTCCGGACCTGATGGGCAAGACCATCGGGGAAGCGAAGAACCTGCTCGGCGGCGCGGGACTGCAGCTCGGACAGGTGCAGGGGCCCAACGACGACAACGCGAGGATCGTCGTCTTCGAACCCGGAACGGGCCAGCAGGTCGCCAAGGACAGTGCGGTCAACGTGAAGACGATTCCGGGTGGGGGCGACGGCAACATGTTCGGCGGCCCGTCCGGCTCACACCAGCACTGATCCCCGCCGTACCGACACCATCGGACCCCGGTCACCCGCCAACGGGCGACCGGGGTCCTTTGTCGTCGCCGTCGTGAGGGTGCCCGGCGGGGCCGCAAAGTCGCCTCAGCGCAGCTCCGCCGGCTTCGTACGGTCGCCGTCCACCTTTTCCGTACGCACCAGCTCGCCCCACACGATGTAGCGGTACTTGGACGTGTAGACCGGGGTGCAGGTCGTCAGCGTGATGTACCGGCCCGGCTTCTTCGCGCCCGATCCCTTCGGCACCGGCTGCAACACGTCCACGTCGTACTTCGACGTCTCGGGGAGTTCCTTGAAGACCTTGTAGACGTACCAGGTGTCCTTGGTCTCGAAGACGATCGCGTCGCCCGTCCTCATCTTGTCGATGTTGTGGAACTTGGCGCCGTGGCCGTCGCGGTGCGCGGCAAGGGTGAAATTGCCCTTCTCGTCCCACGGCAGGGCCGACTTCACCGGTTCCGTGTAGTAACCCGCGATGCCGTCGTTCAGGTTGTCGGTGTCGGTGCCCTTCTTGACCAGCACTTCGCCGTTCTTCATCGACGGAACGTGCAAAAAGCCGATGCCGTCCTTGGTGTCCAGCGCACCCGGCCCGCCCGCCCAGCGGTCGCGGACGGTGTGGCCCTGCTTCGTCGCCTCACGATCGGCGAGCACGTTCGTCCACCACAGGGAGTACGCGACGAAGAGGCCCAGGACCAGGCCCGCGGTGATCAGGAGTTCACCGAAGACGCTGACGACGGCGGCGACGGGATGCCGGCCGCCACTGCGCCGCGGGGGCGCGGACTCGCCGGTCGGCTGTTCGTGCTCGGTCCTCGATGTCACCGCACCCGTCCCTGTCGTGATGATGCCTCAGCCGACGAGCGCGTCGGGCTTCCCCTTGCTGCGCGGTCGTTCGTCGACCATCTTGCCCCAGACGATCAAACGGTACGTACTCGTGAATTCCGGTGTACAGGTCGTCAGCGTGATGTACCGCCCGGGTTCGGTGAACCCCGATTCGGGCGGCACGGGACCGATGACCGAGACGTTCGACGGTGTGGTCTGCGGAAGGATCTTCGTCATCTCGTACGTGTAGTACGCGTCCTGCGTCTCGACCACGATCGGGTCGCCGGGGTTCAGCCGGTTGATGTACCGGAAGGGTTCACCGTGTGTGTTGCGGTGGCCGGCCAGCGCGAAGTTGCCCTGCGCGGCGGACGGCATCGCGGTGCGCAGCGTGCCCTCGCTGTAGTGCCCGACCATGCCCCGGTCGAGGACCTTCTCCTTGCTGATGCCCTCGGCGATCGGAGCGACCACATCCAGTTTGGGGATGTGGATGATCGCGAAGCCCTGACCCGCTTCGAACGTGCCGGGATTGCGGTCGCCCTTCGCCCAGTTGTCCTGGATCTTGTGCGCCTCCTTGCCGGCGTACAGATCGGCGCGCACGTTCGTCCACCACAGCTGATACGTGACGAACAGCAGCATCAGCACGCCGAGCGTGATGAACAGCTCTCCGACGACGCGGCTCGCGACCACGGCCGGGCTGTCCTTGGCCGCGCGTGCCGCACGCCGGGCCTCGACACGCGACATCGGCTTCCCCGGCGCCGCGGACGTGGGGTGCGCGGGCCCCGGCCGCGGTTCGCCCCTCCGACGGCCCCGCCCCTTCGCCGCGCGCCGACGCTCGGCGCGACCGCCGGTGGTCGGTCCCGGCTCGGCTTCCGGCCGCTCCGGGCCGGTACGCGCATGCGTGTCCGCAGCCGTACCGGGCTCGGCGGGGCCGTCGTCGACACCCGCAGCCCGGTGGCGTGCGAACACCGCTTCCGGCCCCGGGGCAGGGGTGGAGACGGAGATCGGGTCCAACAGCCGCGTCGGCGCACCGTCCTCGTCCGGACGGCCGGGGAAATCCGGACGGCCGGGGAGAGCCGTGCCCGGTACGGCGACCTCGTTCTCCGGGGCGACCGGGGCGACCGGGGCGGGGGCGGGCGGGGCGGCAGGCCGGCCGTCGGGCGTCGGCACGGGGCTCCGCGGCCCGTACCAGTCCCGTTCGAACCCCTCGGGGTCGTACCACTCCTGCGGGGCCTCCTGGCGGCCGTGCGCTCCCGGCGGCGCCTGCGGCCCCGGTTCCCGCGTCCGCCCGTCCGGGCTGTCCGGGGCCCGGTGCTGTCCCCGTCCCCGTCCGTGCCCCGTTCCCGGGCCGTCCGGGGGCAGGTTGTCCGCGCGGAACCACGGCGAGGCGTGCCGCCCCGGGAGCGGATCGTTCAGCGGATCCGCCAGCCGGTCGACAGCTGCTTCGAACGCGCCCGTCGCCTCGTCCGGGCCCGCGGCCCCGTACCCGTTCCGCTCGTGGGGGCCGTCCCCTCCGGCGTCGGGCCCGGGACGGAGCCCGGTCACGCGACGGCCTTGCCCACCACCGGTGCGAGTCCGGCCGACCTCGCGACGGCCCCGCTGTCTCCACACCGCACCAGCCAGTTGGCCAGCATCAGGTGACCGTGCTCGGTCAGCACCGATTCC
This sequence comes from Streptomyces sp. NPDC056061, assembly GCF_042266885.1. NCBI lineage: Bacteria > Bacillati > Actinomycetota > Actinomycetes > Kitasatosporales > Streptomycetaceae > Streptomyces > Streptomyces sp. NPDC056061. The sequence continues at coordinate 165,629 of NZ_JBHJWQ010000003.1, forward strand.
GGATGGAACTGGACACCCTCCACCGGCAGTTCGCGGTGGCGCAGCCCCATGATGATGCCGTCGGCGGTACGGGCCGTCACCTCCAGCTCCGCCGGGACCGTGTCCGGCTCGGCGGCGAGCGAGTGGTATCGGGTGGCGGTGAAGGGGGACGGCAGGCCGGTGAAGACGCCGGTGCCCTCATGAGTGACCAGTGAGGTCTTGCCGTGCAGCAGCTCGGGGGCACGGCCCACCACCCCGCCGTACGCCACCACCATCGACTGCATGCCGAGGCAGACCCCGAAGACCGGGACACCCGTCGCCGCGCAGTGGCGGACCATCTCGACACAGACGCCCGCCTGCTCGGGGGTGCCGGGGCCGGGGGACAGCAGGACCCCGTCGAAGCCGTCCTGGGCGTGCGCCGTGGTCACCTCGTCGTTCCGCAGCACCTCGCATTCGGCACCGAGCTGGTAGAGGTACTGGACGAGGTTGAAGACAAAGCTGTCGTAGTTGTCCACGACGAGAATGCGGGCACTCATCGTCCGGCCCCCGATCCGCTCGCGCCGTCGACCGTCACGTCTCCGAACGGGAGCAGTGGTTCGGCCCATGGGAAGACGTACTGGAAAAGCGCGTAGACGACGGCCAGCACCAGCACGAGCGAGATGAGCGCACGCACCCACGCGTTGCCCGGCAGATGCCGCCAGATCCAGCCGTACATGCAGTCCCCTCCATTCGGTACGGGACCAGACTAAAGGGCCAAGGCAGGGACGTGGGTCAGCTGTGGAAAGCTGCCCGCTCACCGTCGGTCACCGGCCGGGTCGCATCGAGGTGCGCCCAGGCGATCAGCCGGTGGCTGCTGCCCCATTCGGGCTCGCAGGTGGTCAGCGTCAGATAGCGGCCCGGCCCGTCGAAACCGGACTTGCGGGGCACGGGGTCGATGACCCCGACGTCGGTCGGCACCGTCCGGTAGGGCTTCCTGTCGATCCGGTACGTGAACCATGTCGTCCCGTCCGTGAGCAGCACCTCGTCACCCGGACGGAGTTTCGGGAAGTCCTTGAACGGGTCTCCGTAGGTGCGGCGGTGGCCGGCCAGGGCGAAGTTGCCCCGTGCGCCGAGGCGGGCGGTCCCCGCGTAGTGACCGATTCCCTTCTGCAAGGTCCTGACCTCGGTGTTCTCCAGGACGGGCCACTCCCAGTCCTTGCCGAAGCGAGGGATGTACAGCATCGCGAAGGGCTTGCCGTCCCGGTACGCCGTCGGGGCGGGCGGCGGCGCCGGTGACGGGTGCGCGGACGGCGCGGCGGACGCGGAGGGCACCGGCGGTGCAGGGGCGGCCGTTCCGCGCGCCCACCGGCCGCGCAGGGTGTCGAGCTGACCCGCGGCCTCGTCGGTGGCCCTCACCCCGGTCCAGAACAGCACGTACACCACGAAGAGCACGATCAGGGCACCGACGGTGATGCACAGTTCGCTGAACGTCCGCACGATCAGTCGCACCGACACCTCGTGGGCCTCCCCACAGCTGTTCGCTACTTCACCGGCTCCGCCTGGTGGAGCTCCACTGTGCCGGAGTACCCGGGAAGAGTCACCGCCCGGTGCTGGTCGACTTTCCAGCCGAGCCCGTACGCCTTCACGTAGAGGAGGTAGTTGCTGATCGCCGGGGAGTCGTCGAGCGCCTGCTTGAGACCGGCCGGGTCACCGACCGCGGTGATCTTGTACGGCGGTGAGTAGACCCGGCCCTGGAGGATCAGGGTGTTGCCGACGCAGCGGACGGCGCTGGTGGAGATCAGCCGCTGGTCCATGACCTGGATGCCGCGGGCACCGCCCTGCCAGAGGGCGTTGACGACGGCCTGGAGATCCTGCTGGTGGATGACCAGGTCGTTGGGCTGCGGGTCGGGGTAGCCGGGGTTGGCGGTGGCGTCCGGCGGGGCGTCGTCGAGGGTGACGGAGACCGCACGGCCGGAGAGCTTCGCGGTGCCCGCGGCCTGCTCCAGTGCCTTGAGCCGGGCGTTCTCCGCCTCGGTGCTGCCGTCGTCGCGCCGGACGAGGGCGTCGACGTCCTTGCGCGCGGCGGCGTTGGTCCCCTCCATGTCGGCGTTCTTGCCGCTGCGCTGCTGGATGAGGTCGGAGAGCTTCAGCAGCGAGGAATCCGTACGGAGGTTGGTGCCCTTGGCGGTGTTGGCGCTGGTGACGAAGATCAGTCCGGCGAGCGCGAAGACCGCAGCGGTGAGCACCCGGGCCGGGTGCCGGAAGAGGCGTCGGCCCGGTCCTGAGGAGGAGTCGGCAGAATTGCTCAACGTACCCTTATCTCCTTCGGCGCCACGGAAGCACTACGCTAACGGACGCCCGGGGGAGGCAGCATTCCCCCTCGCGCCTTGCCCCGGCGCCAGCCACAGTACCTGCGCGGTCACGCAGCGCATCGACAGGAGAGTTCCTCGTGCCGAAGTCACGTATCCGCAAGAAGGCCGACTTCACGCCCCCTCCGGCGAAGCAGACGACCAACATAAAGCTGACCAACCGCAGCTGGGTGGCGCCGGTGATGCTGGCGCTCTTCCTGATCGGTCTGGCCTGGATCGTCGTTTTCTACGTGACCGACGGCGATCTGCCGATCAAGTCGCTGGAGAACTGGAACATCGTCGTCGGCTTCGGCTTCATCGCCGGTGGCTTCGGCGTCTCCACCCAGTGGAAGTAGTCGCGCCAGGGGTCTGATCCCCCACCGGGCCAGGCCCGTGGCGGGCCCGGTGGGCGGTGCGCCCATCCCACAGCGCGCCCGGGTTCCGCAACCCTTGCCCCTAGTTACCCACAGCGTTATCCACAGCCAGGGGAAAAGGTCAGAAGATCTGTGGATAACTCACTGTCGGTTGACGCCGATGTGACTACATCCCCCCTCCTCGCCAGAGGGAACGCCCCTTGTCCCTCCTGGAAAAACCCAGCTCAGCGACAAGGGGCTCAGTTGTTCCCACAGAACGCACAAGATCCGGTACATGCTGTGGACAACTGAACCCGCTGCCGGAACTGAACCCGCTGCCGAACGCGCACCGCACTTCCCGCGCGCGCCCGACGCGTCGTCCCGCGCCGCGTCACCGGACGCGTCGGCGGACGCGTCGGCGGGCGCGTCGGCGGGCGCATCACGGACACCACACCGGACACGTCACCGGGGCGTGCCCCGGACACATCACCGGGCGGGTCAGGTCAGCGCGGCCGTTCTGGCCACGACGACGGCGACGACGGCGAGCAGGACCAGGGCGCAGGTGCCGTACTGCACCAGCGCACGGCGCTCACGTGGCGCGTGCACCATGCCGATCGCGATCAGCGTGCCCGCGATCAGACCCCCGACGTGCGCCTGCCAGGCGATGCCGCCCCACGGATTGAAGGTGATGACCAGGTTCACGGCGAGCAGCACGAAGACCGGGCGCATGTCGTAGTTGAGCCTGCGCATCAGCACGGCGGTGGCGCCGAGCAGGCCGAAGATCGCCCCGGAGGCACCGAGCGATCCCTGCACCGGCGCGGAGAGCCAGTAGGTGAGAGCACCGCCCGCGAGGCCGGAGAGCAGGTAGAGCGTGAGGTAGCGGGCGCGGCCGAGCGCCGCCTCCAGCGGGCCGCCGAGCCACCAGAGCCCCAGCATGTTGAAGAGGATGTGCCACATCTCCTGGTGCAGGAACATCGACGTCACCAGGCGGTACCACTGCCCCTCGGCGACGCCCTCCAGCGGGCCGCCGTAGTGGGTGGTGGCGCGGCCGAGCAGCAGCAGCTCGTTGACCAGCTCGTTGCCCTTCGCCAGGACGGCGATGTACACGGCGACGTTGATCCCCAGAAGGATCTTGGTGACGAGCCGGGGATCGGCCGTGATGGTGCCGCCCGCGACGGTGCGCGGCCGGCCGGCGGCCGGGTCGTGCCCCGTGCCCGTCGCCCGGCGGACGCAGTCCGGGCACTGGAAACCGACCGAGGCACTGACCATGCAGTCGGGGCAGATCGGGCGGTCGCAGCGCGTGCAGTGGATGTGCGTACCGCGGTCGGGATGGCGGTAGCAGCCGGTCGCACCGTCCGTGGCGTGATCTCCCGGCGGCTGCTGGTCCATCGGTCCCATGGCTTTCCGGTCCCTTCGGTCCTCGTCGTGGCGGCAGCACGCACAACGCAGCCCTGCTCGTCCGCTATGTAACAAGTACGGACGGGCAGGGCGGTTGGTTCCCGAAAGGACGATCAGAACGTGATCATCCATTGACCATCGGTGATCAGCGCGTCTCGACGACGACCGACTCGATCACGACGTCCTTCAGCGGACGGTCGGTGCGGGGGTTGGTCTGGGTGGACGCGATGGCGTCCACGACCTTCTGGCTGGCGGGGTCGACGACCTCGCCGAAGATGGTGTGCTTGCCGGTCAGCCAGGCGGTCGGCGCGACGGTCACGAAGAACTGCGAGCCGTTGGTGCCCGGGCCGGCATTGGCCATGGCCAGCAGGTAGGGCTTGTTGAAGCCGAGGTCGGGGTGGAACTCGTCACCGAACTCGTACCCCGGGCCACCGGTGCCGTTGCCCAGCGGGTCACCGCCCTGGATCATGAAACCGCTGATGACGCGGTGGAAGACCGTGCCGTCGTACAGCCTGTCCGTGGACTTCTTGCCGGTCTCGGGGTGCGTCCACTCGCGCTCGCCGTTGGCGAGTTCGACGAAGTTCTTGACCGTCTTGGGCGCGTGGTTCGGCAGGAGCCGGATCTCGATGTCGCCCTGGTTGGTCTTCAAGGTGGCGTAAAGCTGCTCAGCCACGATCTGCCTTCCGTAAGTCCTCGATGACGTCAAGTCTTCAGTGACGTCCATCGATCCTCGCACGGCCCGCGCCGGGTGGCGCGCGGCTGCCGCTCCGTACACGCCGGGCTCACCTCGTTGCCCGACAACCGCCCGGCCGCGGGTGCCACCCGGCACTGCCGTTCCGCCGACCGCGCGCATCACCCCGCTGTCCGGATGACCCGTATGCCCGCCCCACATGCCGGACCCGTCTCCGGCAGGCATGATCTCTCAGTGGGTGGAAAGGCGGACCAACCACCCGCCACCAAGGAGGAGGATCCCGTGACCCGCATCGACAGCGTGCGTGCCGCAACCGACTCGGCCAAGGACAGCGTGCAGCACGCCGCGGACGTGGTGGCGCCCTACGCCGACACCGCCAGGGTCCAGGCCGCGCACCTCGCGTACGAGGCCCGCACACGGCTGGCGCCGAAGGTGTCGAAGGCAGCCCATCAGGCCCGTGTCCAGTACGGAGCACACGTCGCGCCGCGCATCGAACTCGCCCGGGCCCATGTACCGCTCAGGATCGACGAGGCCGCCCGGCGCACCGCACACCAGACCCGCCGGGCCGCCCGTACTGCGGCGGAGTACACCGTTCCGCGCGTGGAACACGCGATGGCCGTGGCCCAGCCCGTGGCCGAGGAGGCATCGGCCCGCAGCGCCGCGGCGCTGGCCGCTCTGCGCGGTCAGGTCACCGCGGCGGAGATCAGGCAGTTGGCCAGGAAGCACGAGCGGCGGGCGAGGGCCGGGCGGCTGTGCAAGGGCTTCCTCGTGGCCGGCGTCGTGGCGGGCGCCGCCTACGCCGCCTGGAGGTGGTGGGACAAGCAGGCCAATCCGGACTGGCTGGTCGAACCGTCCGCCCCCACGGAGGTCTCCGAGCACACCCCGCTGTCCTCGGTCGACGGCTCCGGCCCGTCCTCGCCCGCCCCGGACACCGAGCCCAGGACCCCGCCGAACGAGGAGGACGGGGAGAACCGCTGACGACCTGGGGAGCACCGACCGCACCGGCGCGACCGAGCCACCCGCGTCCGAGCCGTCCGCGCACGCACACCCCGCCCCGTACGACGAAGCGGGCTCCGGAGGATCCTGAGATCCTCCGGAGCCCGCTTCGTCCGTTGTGGAGCCTAGGAGATTCGAACTCCTGACATCTGCCTTGCAAAGGCAGCGCTCTACCAACTGAGCTAAGGCCCCTAAAAGGGCGGACAACACCGGACGTTTCAGCGCCTCGGCCACCGCCGGGAACCAGAGTACCGGGTACTCCCGGAAATCCTGCAAAAAAGATGGGGACTCCCGGTCGGCGACCACTCTCCGTAAGATGCACGACGAGGTTCGCAGCAGCGAAGCGGCAGCGAAGGGGAGACGCCATGGATGCAGCGCAGCAAGAGGCTACGGCAAGAGCCAGGGAACTTCAGCGCAGTTGGTACGGAGAGCCCCTCGGAGCGCTGTTCCGTCGACTGATCGATGATCTCGGCCTGAACCAGGCCCGGCTCGCCGCAGTCCTCGGGCTGTCTGCCCCCATGCTCTCCCAGCTGATGAGCGGCCAGCGGGCGAAGATCGGCAATCCCGCGGTCGTCCAGCGCGTCCAGGCACTGCAGGAGCTGTCCGGTCAGGTGGCCGACGGCAGTGTCAGCGCGGGCGAGGCCACCAACCGCATGGAGGAGATCAAGAAGTCCCAGGGCGGCTCCGTCCTCACCGCTACCAGCCAGACCACCCACACCGGCGGCGCCCCCACCGTCCGGCGCGTGGTCCGCGAGATCCAGTCGCTGCTGAGGTCGGTCGCGGCCGCCGGCGACATCATCGATGCCGCGGACTCCCTCGCCCCGACCCATCCGGAACTGGCAGAGTTCCTCAAGGTGTACGGCGCGGGGCGCACCGCGGACGCGGTGGCGCACTACGAAGGACACCAGAACTGACGACGCCGTAGCGGGATCCCCGGGAACGGGGAACCGCACGGCCGGGGGCGGTCCGGCAGTTCCCGGGGCACCGCCCCGCGGAAGCCGGGCACGAGCCGAAACCGGGAACGAGCCGAAACCGGGAACGAGCCGAGACCAGGAACGGGGAGCGGGCGCAACACCATGGGTGAGGTCTTCGCCGGTCGGTACGAACTGATCGATCCGATCGGACGTGGTGGGGTCGGCGCCGTCTGGCGCGCCTGGGACCACCGACGACGCCGCTATGTGGCGGCCAAGGTCCTCCAGCAGAGCGACGCCCACACCCTGCTGCGCTTCGTCCGCGAGCAGGCGCTGCGGATCGAGCATCCGCACGTGCTCGCCCCTGCCAGTTGGGCCGCGGACGACGACAAGGTCCTGTTCACCATGGACCTGGTGAGCGGCGGCTCGCTCGCCCATCTCATCGGCGACTACGGCCCGTTGCCGCCGCGCTTCGTCTGCGTGCTGCTCGACCAGTTGCTGTCCGGGCTCTCCACGGTGCACGCGGAGGGTGTGGTCCACCGGGACATCAAGCCCGCCAACATCCTGCTGGAGGCCACCGGCACCGGACGACCGCATCTGCGGCTGTCCGACTTCGGGATCTCCATGCGGAAGGGCGAGCCGCGTCTCACCGAGACCAACTACGTGGTGGGCACGCCGGGTTATTTCGCGCCCGAGCAGATGATGGGCGCGGAACCCGACTTCCCCGCGGACCTGTTCGCGGTCGGCCTCGTCGCGCTGTATCTGCTCCAGGGGAAGAAGCCGGACTCCCAGGCCCTCGTCGAGTACTTCGCCCTGCACGGCACCCCCGGCGCCCCGGAGGGCATTCCCGAGCCGCTGTGGCAGGTCCTCGCCGGTCTGCTGCAACCGGACCCGCAGGCCAGGTTCCGTACGGCGACGGGGGCGCGCAAGGCGCTGTCCGCCGCGGTCGAGATGCTGCCGGAGTCCGGCGGCGACGACGAGCCGGTGGAGGTCTTCGACCAGATCGGCCCGCTGCCGGCCGGGTTCGGCCCCGAAGGCCCGTCGGCGGCGTCGCCGGCCGAACAGGACGCCGCCCGGCCCGGACAGCCGGACCAGGGGCGTACGGACGAAGGCCCCTCGACGCAGCACTCCACTCCGTCGCCCCAGCCTCAGCCACAGCCCCCGGTCTCGATGTCGGAGACCGGCAGTTTCCATCTTCCGCCGCCGCCTCGGCAGCCCGCGACGCCGCCCCGGCAGGAGCACGCGGTCGCTCCGCCCGCACCTCACCCCTCGCACACGGACGCCCCCTTCCCGCCGGTCGCACCCGCCCCGGACCTCTCGCAGCTCCCCACGTCCGCGGTACCGCGCGACCCGGCCCTCACTCGCGCGTACACCGCCGGGCAGCCGCAGTTCTCCGGCCCCGGGGCGGCGGGGCCGGAGCCCGTCCCGGCCGCGGTTCCGGCAGTGGCGCCGCGGAGCCGTCCGGGACCGCCCCCGAAGATGGCGGCCGCGATCCTGGTGGTGGCGCTGATCTGCTTCGCCGTGGGCATCTGGGCCCTGACCCAGAGCTGACCCAGAGCTGACCCGGAAGAGACCCGGAAGAGACCCGAAGCCCCGCCCATACGCAGAAGCCCCGCCCGTAAGCCCCGTCCGTACACAGACAGGGGGCGATGGGCCCGGCCCGCGCGGTCGTATCGGGGCGCCCGTACCCGCACGGCGGGGCTTCGGCCCCCGCAAGGGTGCGCCGTCCGCCGACCCGGCCTACCAGCTCTGCGGCGGCCCTCCGTACGGCGCCCGGCCGTCCCCAACCGTGGGCCCACCGGCCGGAACCGCCGCGGCACGGCGCCGTGCCAGCAGCGTCCACACCCCGAGCCCGATCACCAGCACGGCACCCGCGCTGATCCCGGCCACACCGACCGTCTTCATGGTGCTGCTCCGGGCCGCCTCGGAGGCGCTCCTGCCGCTGCTCGCCATGTCCTTGTCGTTCTGGGTGACGGAGAAGAGCCCGGCGTTCCCCTCGTACGGCGACTTCTCCGCCGTCCCCTTCACCGTGACCTTGAGGCTGAGCGGAATCGCCTTGTCGCCGTACGCCTTCGCGATCTCGGGGCTGAGCGACACCGACAGGTAGTACCAGCCGGCGAACCTCATGGCGCCGACGCGGCCTGAGGAGTCGTACCGGTTCTCGTACGCCACCGGGGGCAGCGGGTCCAACGACACGGACGTGGGCTTGCCCGAGTACGAGAGCGGGGAGGCGCTGTCGACGTGGCCGAGCGCCGGATTGTCCAGGGACATCGTGAGCGCGCCGCTGATGTACTCGGTGGAGGCGTTGCTGTTCCCCAGGTCCGCGCTCGCGAAGATCTGCTGCCCCCAGTCCACCGGAATCCGGTAGAAACGGGTCTGGCCCGGGGCGATGTCGTCGTGCCACTCACCGGTCTCCAGACCGGCGGCGTCGTGGTAGCTGGTGCCGCCCGACCGCTTTCGCGGTTCGGCCGTCGGCGGCGCGGGCGACTCCGACGGCCAGTTCTCCGGCGCCTCGGTCGGCATCGCGCCGCCCGGCTTCGTCCGGGGCTCCGCGGCGTAGCGCAGTTCCAGGCCCCATGCCCCGGGCGACGACGTCGCCTTGCTCTCCCGCTCGATCAGAACGTTGTACGTTCCGGCCTCCTGGCAGGAACTGCTGTCCTTCTCGACGATGCGGTGGGCGTACGCGGCGATCGGACGCGGGAATTCCGCCGACTGGAACCGGGCGCTCTCGGAACTGCACTGCCGGTCCGTGCTGTCACGGATGCTGACCGTGATGCCGTCCCCGTAGGCGACCTTGCCGCCGCCCTCGGGCACGACGACCGCCGACACGTAGGCGTTGGTGCCCGCGTCGAGGTTCAGGCGGTAGTAGAGCTTCTCGCCCCGCCCGATCGAGCTCCGGTAGACGGACCCGGGCGTGAGCGGCGGCGCCTCGGTGCTGACCTCCGCGCCGTCGACCTTCTTCGCCCCGGGATCGAAGGCGTACGCGGTGTCCTCCCCGGCCGCATGCGCCTGCCCCGGCAGCGCCGCCACCGCGCACATCGCCACGACCGCGGCCAGCGTCACCCAGCCACTGTTGCGCTGCCTCATCACGCGCTACCCCCTCGTCGTCCCTGCGGCCCGCCCGCGACACCGGCGCACGGCCGCGGCCCCGCGTCACCGGCACGGCGTCCGCCGGGCGGCGGCCACGATGCCGGTCCATCCTGCCCCGACCGCGCCACCGCTGTCCCGGACGCCGACCGGATTGCCCCGGTTCTTCGCTTTCCCACCGACGGGACATGGCACTTTCCCACCGACGGGGCACGGGACGCCGACGGGACGCCGGACTTGCCTCCCGACGGAGCACCAACCGGAACGTCCCCGGGGCCGACCGGAGCCCCCGGCCGCCGTGCCCCTGCCCGCCCCGACCGGTCCACCCGAATCGAACCGAGCACACGCGCCACCGCCCCGCAACAGCACGAAGCCCCGGTCGCTCGACGACCGGGGCTCGCAATCAGACTGTTCTGTCTCACACACCCGAACCTGCGGGCACGGAGTCAGTCGCCTCCGTCCACAGATCCTGCTCGGCGCGATCCGCCTGGATCTGGCGGTACACGAGGAGCCCGCCGATGGCGGCCAGTGCGACCAGGAGAAGCTTCTTCACCGCGCGACCTCGTCTTTCCTTGACGTAGGGGACTTCTGCCGCCCGACTATACACACCGGCCGATATCGATCGGTGACCTACCGGCAACCCAACTGGGGCCACAGGAATAGCGATCACCCGCGGTACCGCCCCGGACACGGCTTTCGGGAATCACCCCGGGAACGGCCCTGTGAGGCGCTCCGGGCGACGACCCGGCCCCAGGGGACACATCGCCCTCGATCGCCCCGCACGGGCCCGTCAAGACCGGTTGAACCATACGAGTGGTGTTCATCTGAAGATCGCCGAATTCGAGGCGTCGGTCCACGAAATCTCGGGGCGCTTCCACATCATCGGAAAGGTAAGCAAACCGGACCACCCGAAAGCGAGGGGCCATGAGCAGCTCCAAGGCCAAGAACATCTGGACCGCCTTCGTCACCGCCTTCTTCGCCCTCCTCGCCGCCCTGGGATTCATGAGCACCCCGGCGGCGGCCACGGAGCAGAGCGCCATGGAGCCGGCCACCACGAACCAGGAGCAGACGGCCCCGGCCACCACGACCTCCGCAACCGCGAGCGCCCCGTCCGTGCGGTGGACCCTTCCGCGGGACAGAGCACTGCCGCCCACGATGAAGCAGCGCATCCACGCGGAGGCGCACGGCTCCTCGCCGGCCACCCGGCACGTGCCCCTGAACACCGCGCATGCCTCGAACGCCGCGAACACCGGCGGCTCCGCCCACACCCTCCACCGGGCCCCGGCCGGAGACGCGTCCCTCCTCCCGCCCTGAGAGCGGCACGGCTGACACCCAGAGCCCCCGGGCCGGTTCGCACCGGACGGGGGCTTCTTCGTGCGCCGGGGAGCGGCCGCGCACCTCGGACAGCGTGCGCCTGCCGGGATCGCGGGACGGCCCCTACCGGCTGACGATCCCGGTCGTGGGTTCTCCCAGCTGCACGGTGTCCCATCCCGCGGGAGTGCCGTGTATCAGCTTGAACACGCCGCCGAATCCCCGGCGGTCCATCAGGAACTCGGTGTGCTCCACCGGGATCCGTTTGCCGTTGATGACCGCGGTGGGCGTGCCGGGGCCCTCTGGCTCCTCCTCGCCGCCGGCCCGCTCGTACGCCTTCTGGGAAGCGGTACCGAAGGAGCGGTACTTCATGGTCCTGACCGCCGCGTCGAACTCCGGACCGCGCAGCCCCTCCACCTGCTCGGCGATCTTCAGCAGGAAGTCGTCGGTGCAGCCGTCGGCCTCCTCGTCGGGCTGATTGGCGTACAGCACCTCGTGGTACTCCACGAACTTGCCCTGTTCCAGGGCCGCACGCAGCGCTTGACATCGCGGCCCACCCCACCGCACGCATCCTGCGTCCCGCCCCGGGATCGCCCCGGGATCGGTCCGGGATCGGTCCGGCTCCGGACCATGTGCGCGCCGGACGCGCGGCGGCCTGCCGCGCGCATGGCAATCGGACGTCAGCGGCCACGGCACGAACGATCGAGGACCCCACCGCCCCCGAAAACGCCGAAGGCCCCCACCGTTTCCAGTGGGGGCCTTCGTGCTGGTGGGGCTAACAGGATTTGAACCTGTGGCCTCATCCTTATCAGGGATGCGCTCTAACCAACTGAGCTATAGCCCCGCCGCGCTGCGCGCTGACCTCTGAAGATTAGCGCACGTCGGGGCCAGTCCCAAAATCGATACCGCGCGACCTACTCGTCCTCGGCGAGCGTGAGCTCGACGCCGCCCACGAAACCCGCCGAGATGTTGTAGATGAACGAACCCAGCGTCGCGAGCGCGGTCGCGAGCACCACGTCGATCGCGGCGATGACCGACGTGAAGATGAGGACCCTCGGCAGCGACAGGAACGACTCCAGATCGAAGCCGTTGTTGTCGTTCGAGCCGGTGGCCTCGCTTATCGTGCCGCCCACCGTCTCGAAGACGCCCATCGCGTCCATCACCATCCACAGCACCGCGGACGCCACCACGGTGCAGATGCCGAGGGCGATCGAGAGCAGGAAGCTCACCTTCATCACCGACCACGGGTCGGCCTTCGCCACCCGCAGACGCGCCTTGCGGGTACGCGGGGTCGTCCGCGCGCCCGTACGCGGCAACCGGGCCGCCTGCGCGGCTCCGGCGCCCTGTGCACCACCCTGCGTGCCGTGCGATCGGCCGCCCTCGGTCCCGCCCGCGGGCGAGGGGTACGCCTGCGGCGGGTGGTACGGCCCGCTCGCCTTCCCCGGTGCGGGCTCGCGCTCACCGGGCAACGGCCCGGTCGCGTAACCCTCGTACTGGGGCTGAGGCCCCCGGGTGTCCGTCACTGTGCCCCCTTGGGAGTCCGTGGCGGGGCCACGGGCACCGTGCGCTCCAGCTCCGGAAGCGGCCGAACCGGCGCCCGTGGCTCCACTCACGCTCTACTCCTCGTGCTCCCCGGCCGAAGGCGACGTGCCTTCGACATTGGCGTCGACCGTGCTCTCGGCAGCCTCCGCCGTCGCAGCCGCGGCGTCCTCCTCGGACCCCTCGACCTCTTCGGCCTCATGGCCGGCTTCGGCGTTGCGTGCGATACCGACGACGGCATCGCGCTTGCCCAGATTGATCAGTTGGACGCCCATGGTGTCACGGCCCGTCTCCCTGACTTCATTGACTCGCGTACGAATCACACCGCCGCCGAGCGTGATGGCGAGAATCTCGTCCGATTCCTCCACCACCAGCGCGCCGACCAGCGAACCCCGGTCCTCCACGATCTTCGCAGCCTTGATGCCGAGGCCGCCACGACCCTGGACGCGGTACTCGTCGACGGCCGTCCGCTTGGCGTACCCGCCGTCGGTGGCGGTGAACACGAACGTACCGGGCCGGACCACATTCATCGAGAGCAGTTCGTCGTCCTCGCGGAAGCTCATGCCCTTGACGCCCGAGGTGGCACGGCCCATCGGCCGCAGCGCCTCGTCCGTCGCGGTGAACCTGATCGACTGGGCCTTCTTGCTGATGAGCAGCAGGTCGTCCTCGGCCGACACCAGCTCCGCGCCGATCAACTCGTCGTCCGAACCGTCCGCCGTCTCACGCAGGTTGATGGCGATGACGCCGCCGGAACGGGGCGAGTCGTAGTCCTTCAGCGCGGTCTTCTTCACCAGGCCGCCCTTCGTGGCCAGGATCAGGTACGGCGCGGCCTCGTAGTCGCGGACCGCCAGGATCTGAGCGATCCGCTCGTCCGGCTGGAAGGCGAGCAGGTTGGCGACGTGCTGACCGCGCGCGTCCCGTCCGGCGTCCGGCAGCTCGTACGCCTTCGCCCGGTACACCCGGCCCTTGTTGGTGAAGAACAGCAGCCAGTGGTGCGTCGTCGAGACGAAGAAGTGGTCGACGATGTCGTCTTCCTTGAGCTTCGTCCCGCGCACGCCCTTGCCGCCGCGCTTCTGCGAGCGGTAGTCGTCCGTCTTCGTGCGCTTCACATAGCCGCCGCGCGTGATCGTGACGACGATGTCCTCCTCGGCGATCAGGTCCTCGATGGACATGTCGCCCTCGAAGGGCACCAGCTTGGAACGCCGGTCGTCGCCGAACTTCTCGACGATCGCCGCCAGTTCCTCGCTGACGATCTTCCGCTGCCGCTCCGGCGACACCAGGATCGCGTTGTACTCGTTGATCTTCGCCTGGAGCTCGTCGTGCTCGGCGGTGATCTTCTGGTGCTCCAGCGCGGCGAGCCGGCGCAGCTGCATCTCCAGGATCGCGTTCGCCTGGATCTCGTCGATCTCCAGCAGGCCCATCAGGCCCTCGCGCGCCACGTCGACCGTCTGGCTGCTGCGGATGAGGGCGATGACCTCGTCGATCGCGTCCAGGGCCTTGAGCAGGCCGCGCAGGATGTGCGCCCGCTCCTCGGCTTTGCGCAGCCGGAAGCGGGTGCGCCGGACGATGACCTCGATCTGGTGCGTCACCCAGTGGCGGATGAACGCGTCGATCGACAGGGTGCGCGGCACGCCGTCGACCAGCGCCAGCATGTTGGCACCGAAGTTGGACTGGAGATCGGTGTGCTTGTACAGGTTGTTCAGCACAACCTTGGCGACCGCGTCCCGCTTCAGCACGACGACGAGCCGCTGGCCGGTGCGCGAGGAGGTCTCGTCGCGGACGTCGGCGATGCCGCCGATCTTGCCGTCCTTCACCAGGTCGGCGATCTTCTGCGCCAGGTTGTCGGGGTTGGTCTGGTACGGAAGCTCCGTGACCACCAGGCACTGGCGGTTCTGGATCTCCTCGACGGCGACGACCGCGCGCATCGTGATCGAACCGCGGCCGGTGCGGTACGCCTCCTCGATGCCCTTGCGGCCCACGACCAGGGCGCCGGTCGGGAAGTCCGGGCCCTTGATGCGCTCGATCAGCGCCTCCAGGAGCTCCTCCTGCGAGGCCTCCGGGTGCTCCAGATACCACTGCGCGCCGTCCGCGACCTCGCGCAGGTTGTGCGGCGGGATGTTGGTCGCCATGCCGACCGCGATCCCCGCGGAACCGTTGACCAGCAGGTTCGGGAAGCGCGCCGGCAGGACCGTCGGCTCCTGGTTGCGGCCGTCGTAGTTGTCCTGGAAGTCGACGGTCTCCTCGTCGATGTCCCGGACCATCTCCATGGACAGCGGCATCATCTTGCACTCGGTGTACCGCATGGCGGCGGCCGGGTCGTTGCCCGGGGAACCGAAGTTGCCGTTGGAGTCCACCAGCGGCATCCGCATCGACCACGGCTGCGCCAGGCGGACCAGGGCGTCGTAGATCGAGGAGTCGCCGTGCGGGTGGTACGTGCCCATGACGTCACCGACGACGCGGGCGCACTTGTAGAAGCCCTTCTCGGGCCGGTAGCCGCCGTCGTACATCGCGTACAGCACCCGGCGGTGGACGGGCTTGAGGCCGTCCCGCACGTCCGGCAGCGCACGCGAGACGATCACGGACATCGCGTAGTCGAGGTAGGAGCGCTGCATCTCCGTCTCGAGCCCGACGGGCTCGACACGCATGCCCACACCGGCGGTGGCGGGCTCCTCTTCGGGTGTCACGGGGGCAGGGGTGTTCTCGTCGGCCATTGCTGGTCAAAGTCCTTTCGAGCGGCGGCTGGCTGGTGCGGCCGACTCAGATGTCGAGGAAGCGGACGTCCTTGGCGTTGCGCTGGATGAACGAGCGCCGTGCCTCGACGTCCTCGCCCATGAGCACCGAGAAGAGGTCGTCGGCCTGCGCCGCGTCGTCGAGCGTGACCTGGCCGAGGACCCGGTGGTCGACGTCCATCGTGGTGACGCGCAGCTCCTCGGCGTTCATCTCGCCGAGACCCTTGAAGCGCTGGATCGAGTCCTCCTTGATCCGCTTCCCGTTCTGCTTGCCCAGCTCGACCAGGGCGTCGCGCTCACGGTCCGAGTACGCGTACTCGAAGTCGTCCCGGCCCCACTTGATCTTGTAGAGCGGCGGACGCGAGAGGAAGACGTGCCCGGCCTCGACCAGCGGACGCATGAAGCGGAAGAGGAACGTCAGCAGCAGGGTGTTGATGTGCTGGCCGTCGACGTCGGCGTCCGCCATCAGAATGATCTTGTGGTAGCGGAGCTTCTCGATGTCGAAGTCCTCGTGGACCCCGGTGCCGAAGGCCGAGATCAGTGCCTGGACCTCGGTGTTCTGGAGGATCTTGTCGACCCGGGCCTTCTCGACGTTCAGGATCTTGCCGCGGATCGGCAGGATCGCCTGGTACATCGGGTTGCGGCCGGACTTCGCCGAACCACCGGCGGAGTCGCCCTCGACGATGAAGATCTCGCACTTCGTCGGGTCGTTGGACTGGCAGTCGCTGAGCTTGCCCGGCAGCGAGGCACTCTCCAGCAGCCCCTTGCGGCGGGTCAGGTCGCGCGCCTTGCGGGCCGCGACACGGGCGGTGGCCGCCGCGATGCCCTTGCGGACGATGTCGGCGGCCTCGTTCGGGTTGCGGTCGAACCAGTCCGTGAGGTGCTCGTGGACCACCTTCTGGACGAAGGTCTTCGCCTCCGTGTTGCCCAGCTTGGTCTTGGTCTGGCCCTCGAACTGCGGCTCGCCCAGCTTCACCGAGATGATCGCCGTCAGGCCCTCGCGGATGTCGTCGCCCGTGAGGTTGTCGTCCTTCTCGCGGAGCAGCTTCTTGTCCCGCGCGTACTTGTTGACCAGCGTCGTCAGCGCCGCACGGAAGCCCTCCTCGTGCGTACCGCCCTCATGCGTGTGGATCGTGTTCGCGAAGGAGTAGACGCCCTCGCTGTACTGCGTGTTCCACTGCATCGCGATCTCGGCCGAGAGCATGCGCTCCTTGTCCTCGGCCTCGATGTCGATCACCGACTGGTGAATGACGTCGCCCTTGCGGGAGTTGAGGTACTTCACGAAGTCGACGATGCCGCCCTCGTAGTGGTACGTGACCGACTTGACCTCGGCCTTCTCGTCCGCCCCCGCCTCGTCGGCGCCGCTGGTGGCCTTCGCCGACTCGCGCTCGTCGGTGAGCCTGATCGTGAGGCCCTTGTTGAGGAACGCCATCTCCTGGAAGCGGCGCGACAGGGTCTCGAAGGAGTAATCGGTGGTCTCGAAGATGTCCCCGTCGGCCCAGAAGGTGACCGAGGTGCCGGACTCGTCGGTGGCCTCGTTGCGGGCCAGCGGCGCGGTGGGGACGCCGAGCTTGTAGTCCTGGGTCCAGCGGTAACCGTCCCGCTTGACCTCCACGGAGACCCGCGACGACAGGGCGTTCACCACGGAGACGCCGACACCGTGCAGACCGCCGGAGACCGCGTAGCCGCCGCCGCCGAACTTGCCGCCGGCGTGCAGCACCGTCAGCACGACCTCGACCGCCGGCTTCTTCTCCGACGGGACGATGTCGACCGGGATGCCGCGGCCGTTGTCGATCACGCGGACGCCGCCGTCGGCGAGGACCGTGACGTCGATGGTGTCCGCGTGCCCGGCCAGGGCCTCGTCGACCGAGTTGTCGACGACCTCGTACACGAGGTGGTGCAGGCCGCGCTCACCGGTCGAACCGATGTACATGCCAGGTCGCTTACGGACCGCGTCCAGGCCCTCCAGGACGGTGATCGCACTGGCGTCGTACGAGGCCGATGCCTCGGCCGGGGCGACGGTCTCGCCGGAGGTGGGCGCCCCGGCCGGGACGGCGGCGTCGCCGCCCTCACCCGAGGTGGACGGAATGTTCTCGTTGGGGTTGCCGGATTCGGCCACGAAGCGCCCTTTCTGGCACAGCACAGGCCGTCCTCCGGACAGTCCGGAACGGCTGCGTCGTTCGGCTTGTAATCGACGACTCCCGCGAGATGCGGGATTGTGCACCAGTCTACCGGTAGCGCAGACACTCATGGGGGTTTGCGGGCACCTGAGTACGCATGTGCCGCCCTGAATAAGCGGCTGACGACTCCCCATATTCAGGAAGGCCCCTCAAGAGCCCCACACCGGCATTGTGCGCTTCGGGCTGTCAACCTCCCGCTACCGTGAGGGACGCTCCCCTTCCGCTTCACGGTTTCGACCACTGCGCACCCGTTCGACACAGGTGGACGGGGTCGCTCCCCGGCACGCCCCGCAGCACCGCGCACCGGCCCGGAACTCCGCCCGCCGCCTGCCGAAAAATCGCCCCGCTTCACCCGAGAACCGGGAAAACTCCAGGTCGGCACGTGTCAGCTGAAGGCATCGACCGCCCCGGCATCAGCCGTAGGTGTCACCGGAGCCCGTACTTCCGGGCGCCCGCAGCGGACCGAACCTGCGCTGCGGACCACCCGGCCCCAGCACCTTGATCATCCGCACCGTGCCCGCCCCCAGATCCGCGTTGAGCCGGGCCACCAGCTGAGGCGCCAGCAACCGCAGCTGCGTCGCCCACGCCGTCGAGTCGCACTGCACCGTCAGCACCCGCTCGTCCGGGTCCTCGTCGTACCGCAACGGCACACAGTGATTGGCCAGATCGTCACCCACGATCTGCGGCCAGCGCCCCATCACCCCGCCCACCGCGGCAGGCGTCTCCCAGCCGCGCTCGGCGATCAGACGATGGATCGCGGCGCCCAGCGGCAACGGATCCCGCCCGTCGGCCCGCGCCCCGGAACGCAGCCCCCCGCCCCGCCTCGCCTGCTTCTTCTGCTGCGCCGCGGCACCACGCGCCCGGGCCTGCTCCTTCGCCGCGCGCAACGCCACCCGCGCCAGATCGACACCCGTCGGCTCCGGCTGCCCCGCACCCGACGGCCGGTCCGCGGATGTCCGTCCGGCACCGGGAGTCGCGGCCGCCTCGTCCCGTCCGCTCACAGCCGCTCCACCTCACCCGCGGACACCGCGAACCTCGTGCCCGCCAGCACACCGGGCACGTCGTCGTCCACCGCGGCCGTCACCAGGACCTGCTCGGCCGGAGCGACAAGTTCCGCCAGCCGCTCGCGTCGGCGGGCGTCCAGCTCGGCGAAGACGTCGTCCAGCACCAGCACCGGCTCGTTGCCCTCGCCGCGCAGCAACTCGTACGAGGCGAGCCGCAGCGCCAAGGCGTACGACCAGGACTCGCCGTGACTCGCGTACCCCTTGGCCGGCATCCCGCGCAGTCCCAGCAGCAGCTCGTCCCGGTGCGGCCCGACCAGCGTCACGCCCCGTTCGATCTCCTGCTTGCGGACCTCCGCCAGAGCCGCGATCACCTGCTCGTACAGCTCCTCGCGCGTCCCCGCCGAACCGGCGGCACCGACCGCCGCACCCGCCGAACCGCGGTACTCCAACGTCACCGGCCCACCGCCCGGCGCGACGTCCCCGTACGCCTTGTCGGCCAGCGGCTGCAAGGTCGTGAGCAGGTCCAGCCGTTGCGCCAGCAGCTCCGCGCCCACCCGGGCCAGATGCTGGTCCCATACGTCGAGCGTGGACAGATCCATCGACCGACCGCCGTGCCGACGCGCCATCGCCGCCGACTTCAGCAGGGTGTTGCGCTGCTTCAGCACCCGCTCGTAGTCGGACCGCACGCCCGCCATCCTCGGCGAACGCGCCGTGATCAGCTCGTCGAGGAACCGTCGGCGCTCCCCCGGATCGCCCTTCACCAGCGCCAGATCCTCCGGCGCGAACAGCACCGTGCGCACGATCCCCAGCACGTCACGCGGTCTGACCTGCGACGATCTGTTGATCCTTGCGCGGTTGGCCTTGCCCGGATTGAGCTCCAGCTCGACGAGCTGCGACCGTTCGCCCTGGGTGACGGCCGCCCGGATCACGGCCCGGTCCGCGCCCATGCGCACCAGCGGTGCGTCGGAGGAGACCCGGTGGCTGCCGAGCGTCGCCAGATATCCGACGGCCTCCACCAGATTCGTCTTGCCCTGGCCGTTGGCCCCCACGAAAGCGGTGACGCCCGGATCGAGAGGTACCTCGACCCGGGCGTACGAGCGGAAGTCGGCCAGCGAGAGATGCGTGACATGCATGGTGTGCGCCGACCTTCCCGGCTTCCTGCTCCGTGCTCCGCGGTGGCGGACCGGTCTCCCGGCCCGCTCCCCGGTGCGTTACTTCTTGTTCTCGACCGCGTGGCCGCCGAACTGATTGCGCAGCGCGGCGATCATCTTCATCTGCGGGGAGTCCTCCTGGCGCGAGGCGAAACGCGCGAAGAGCGACGCCGTGATCGCGGGCAGCGGCACCGCGTTGTCGATGGCGGCCTCCACCGTCCAGCGTCCCTCGCCGGAGTCGGCGGCGAAACCGCGGAGCTCGTCGAGGTGCTCGTCCTCGTTCAGCGCGTTGACCGCCAGGTCCAGCAGCCAGGACCGGATGACCGTGCCCTCCTGCCAGGACCGGAAGACCTCGCGCACATCGGTGACGGAGTCGACCTTCTCCAGCAGCTCCCAGCCCTCGGCGTAGGCCTGCATCATGGCGTACTCGATGCCGTTGTGGACCATCTTCGCGAAGTGACCGGCGCCGACCTTGCCCGCGTGGACCGAACCGAACTCACCTGCGGGCTTCAGCGCGTCGAAGATCGGCTGGACCTTCGCCACGTGCTCGGCGTCACCGCCGTACATCAGCGCGTAGCCGTTCTCCAGGCCCCAGACGCCGCCGGAGACTCCGCAGTCCACGAAGCCGATGCCCTTGATGCCCAGCTCGACCGCGTGCTTCTCGTCGTCGGTCCAGCGGGAGTTCCCGCCGTCCACGACGATGTCGCCGGGGGAGAGGAGCCCGGCCAGCTCGTCGACCGTGGCCTGGGTCGGGGCACCGGCCGGCACCATCACCCAGACGACCCGCGGGCCCTTCAGCTTGCCCACAAGCTCTTCGAGGCTGTGGACATCGGAGACGTCCGGGTTGCGGTCGTAACCGATGACGGTGTGGCCTGCGCGGCGGATGCGCTCGCGCATGTTGCCGCCCATCTTGCCGAGGCCGACGAGACCGAGCTCCATCAGAGAATCCTTAAGCGTTGTGCCGATGCGTACCCGGGACCGAGCCTACGCCCGGCGGCGGACGGAGCCGCGGTCACACCCGTCGACGAACGTGACCGCCGCGGCGGTCCCGGCCGGTCCGGCAGCGGTCTGCCAACCGGTTTCGTCCACCGGCCGGCGGGCCGCCCCGGGCCGGTCCGTGCCGGGTCGGTCTGCCCGGGTCAGCCGGACAGGCGGACCGGCATGATCAGGTACTTGTACGCCTCGTCGGCCTCGGCGTCCACGGCCGGACGACCGCTCAGCAGCGCGGGCTTGGTCGACGTCGTGAAGGACAGCTGGGCGACCGGGGAGTCGATCGCGCTCAGGCCGTCCAGCAGGAAGGTCGGGTTGAAGGCGATCGAGATGTCGTCGCCCTCCAGCACCGCGTCGACCCTTTCCACAGCCTGTGCGTCGTCGCTGGAACCCGCTTCCAGGATCAGCACGCCCTGCTCGAAGCTGAGCCGCACCGGGGTGTTCCGCTCGGCGACCAGGGCCACGCGCTTGACGGCCTCGACGAACGGGGCGGTCTCGATGACCGCGACCGAGTTGAACTCGGTGGGGAACAGTGTGCGGTACTTCGGCAGATCGCCCTCGAGCAGCCGCGTGGTGGTCCGGCGGCCCGCGCCCTCGAAACCGATCAGGCCCTCACCGGCACCCGAGCCCGAGAGCGCCAGCGTGACCGTGTCACCGCTGGTCAGGGCCTTGGCGGTGTCGAGCAGCGTCTTGGCGGGGACCAGGGCCACGGCGGAGGCGTCGGGGTTCTCCGGCTTCCACAGGAACTCGCGGACCGCGAAGCGGTAACGGTCGGTGGAGGCGAGGGTGACGGTGTCGCCCTCGATCTCGATCCGCACACCGGTCAGCACCGGGAGCGTGTCGTCGCGGCCTGCGGCGATGGCCACCTGGGCGGCGGCGGAGGCGAAGACCTCACCGGGGACGGTCCCGGTCGCGGTCGGCATCTCCGGGAGCGCCGGGTACTCCTCCACAGGAAGGGTGTGGAGTGTGAACCGCGAGGAGCCGCAGACCACGGTCGCCCGTACACCGTCGGTGGAGATCTCCACCGGCCGGTTGGGAAGCGCGCGGCAGATGTCGGCGAGCAGCCGACCGGAGACCAGGACCGTGCCGTCCTCGTCCACCTCGGCGTCCACCGAGACCCGCGCCGAGACCTCGTAGTCGAAGCTGGAGAAGCTGAGGGCACCGTCCTCCGCCTTCAGCAGAAGGCCCGCGAGAACGGGCGCCGGCGGACGGGCCGGGAGGCTGCGGGCCACCCAGGCCACCGCCTCCGCGAGTACATCGCGCTCCACCCGGATCTTCACCGGAACCGCCTCCTGCTGTTGCTCGCTCGCCCTGCCGGCCTTCGTCTTCTGACTGCGTCCCCTCCCATGACGGCGGGAGGACGCCGGGGACCAGTCTGACGTACGGCACCGACACTCGGTGCGGCTCGGGGTCAAGTCGTGCCAAGAGGCTCGGTCGGCGCCGGGCCCAAGTTGTGCACAGCCCCCACTTCAAACCGAATCCTGAGCTAACTCTATGTGGCAGTAGTAGTAGGGCCTGTGGAAACCGTGGATAACGCTGTTTTCCCAGCTCAGGCCCGATTTTTTGTCCACCGGCCCTGTGGGCGACAGCAGTGGACAACCTGGTGTCTCTGTGGACACATGAAAGTTCTGCACACCCGATACACAGGACAGGGGGGTTTCTCCCCAGGGCTGTCCCCAGTTTTACCCACGTTCCCCACAGCCCAACCGCCCCTTCTGGTGTGACGCCTTTCACTCGGCGCAGTGAAGAGTGGTGTCACGTTGCCGAACAGTGGACAGCGGTGTGGAGAAGCCCGGCCCAGCTGGGGACAACACGTGCGTAGCTGTGGGTTGCCAGTGGACAACATCAGCAGTGTCTTGTGGACGAAGATTTTTTCCACAGGCTGTGGATCAAGGTTTGCCACAAATCCCCAGACTCATGACCTGGCCTGATGGCATGTCGGGAGCCATGCCTGTGGAAGCAGTATGGACAACTTCCGGATCCCCAGGCTGTGGAAGGGGAAAACTCCCCAGATCTGTGGAGAACAGGCTGCCGACGGCAGGTATTCGAACAGCGCAGCCGTGCCGCAGCGGCGGAGGCGGGCCCGGAACGGTCCCCGGACGGGGCGGGCGGAGGCATCGGCCCGCCCGAAGGCCGTCCGGCAGCCCACGACGGGGCCGTCCAGGAGCAGGAGGCGGTTGTTGGGGGCTGCGGCGCGTTCCGGGCCGTCGTCGGCCGACCGCGGCCACGCACAAGGGCGCCGGTGGAACCCGTCGAAGTTCCACCGGCGCCCCTGCTGTGGACGCGGAGCGGCGTCGGCGCCGCGTCAGCCGTTCTTGATGCGGTTGGTGAGCTCGGTGACCTGGTTGTAGATGGAACGTCGCTCCGCCATCAGCGCGCGGATCTTCCGGTCCGCGTGCATCACCGTCGTATGGTCACGGCCGCCGAAGTGCTGCCCGATCTTGGGCAGCGAGAGATCGGTGAGTTCGCGGCAGAGGTACATGGCGATCTGCCGGGCCGTCACCAGTACGCGGCTGCGCGAGGTTCCGCACAGATCGTCCACGGTCAGACCGAAGTAGTCCGCGGTCGACGTCATGATGGCCGTCGCCGTGATCTCCGGTGCCGAGTCCTCACCACCGGGGATCAGATCCTTCAGTACGTGCTCGGTCAGCCCGAGGTCCACCGGCTGGCGGTTGAGGCTGGCGAACGCGGTGACCCGGATCAGTGCACCCTCCAGCTCCCTGATGTTCCGGGAAATACGGGAGGCGATGAACTCCAGGACCTCCGGCGGGGCGTTGAGCTGCTCCTGCACCGCCTTCTTGCGGAGGATCGCGATCCGCGTCTCCAGCTCCGGCGGCTGCACATCGGTGGTCAGCCCCCACTCGAAGCGGTTGCGCAACCGGTCCTCCAACGTCACCAGCTGCTTGGGCGGCCGGTCCGAGGAGAGCACGATCTGCTTGTTGGCGTTGTGCAGCGTGTTGAAGGTGTGGAAGAACTCCTCCTGCGTCGACTCCTTGCTCGCCAGGAACTGGATGTCGTCGACCAGCAGGATGTCCACATCGCGGTAGCGCTTGCGGAAGGTGTCGCCCTTGCCGTCGCGGATCGAGTTGATGAACTCGTTGGTGAATTCCTCGGAGCTCACGTACCGCACCCGGGTGCCCGGATAGAGGCTGCGGGCGTAGTGCCCGATGGCATGCAGCAGGTGCGTCTTGCCGAGCCCGGACTCCCCGTAGATGAAGAGCGGGTTGTACGCCTTGGCGGGCGCCTCGGCGACCGCGACCGCGGCGGCGTGCGCGAACCGATTGGACGCCCCGATGACGAAGGTGTCGAAGAGGTACTTCGGATTCAGCCTGGCCGCCGGCTCCCCGGGACCGGGCGTCGACGACGGCTGCCCGCCCATCGGCCCGCCCGGACCCCCGGGCCTGCCGGTTCCGGCGGCCGGGGGACGGTGCTGGGCCTGGGGGCCCGGCAGGTCGTGGCGCTCGGGACGCTGCTGTTCGTACGCCTGGCGCTCGGGCGGCTGCGGCCGGTAGTCGTGCGAGGAGTGCCCACCCGCATAGGGCTCCCGCCACTGGTCCACGGACGAGTCGCGGTCCTGGAATCCCCCGAGCCTGGGCTGCTGCCAGGAAAGATCCTCCTGGGTGCGCGGCCACGCACCGGGTTCGGGACGCTGCTGCTGGTAGTCGGGGTAGGCGGGCCGGGCGGTCGGCATGCCGTCGTCCGAGGGCCGGTGCCCGTATCCGTCGTACGCGTCGTTGTGCCGGCGCTCGTCGTGCGGCGGTTCCGGGTAGCGCTGCTGTTGGGCCTGCGGGGACTGGTGTATCGGGGGCGCGGGCGGGCTCGGGGGCTCCCCCGCGGAGTCGTCGACGGTGATCGCGATGCGGATCGGACGGCCGCACTCACGGCTCAGCGTCTCGCTGATGAGCGGCGCCAGCCGGCCTTCCAGCACCCGCTTTCCCCATTCGTTGGGGACGGCGAGCAGCGCGGTGTCGGCGACCAGCGCGAGCGGCTGGCAGCGCTCGACCCACTGCTTGTCCTTCGGCTCGATGCCCTGCTGCCCCTCCCCGAGGAGGTGCTCCAGCACGCGTGGCCACACTGCGGCAAGATCGGCAGGTACGTCAGCCACAGGGCACGCTCTCTCGCTGGTCCCACGAATGTGTGGTTCTCGGGACGGGGTGGGTCGGGATGGGTGAGGACCGGCAGGCAGGAAGAAAAAGAACCGGGGTTCAGCCACGGTAGCCAGGGCGACCCGCACGGTTCAAGTTGTTGTCCACAGCCTGTGCACAGTGCGGGCGTCACGGAGCCGGTTTGACCGGATGGCGTAGCCGCGCGTACCGTGACCAGGTCGAGTTGTCGATGGCTGCTGCCGCCTGCCTCCGATGGGCAAAGATCACGATCTGTGGTCGTGAAGCGGTGCACTTGAGCGTTTACCGAGTCTCTCGTGGGCGCACGGTGACAGCCAGACGATGTCCCGCCAAAACCCGAGTCATTTCTGGAGCCCCCGAGTGAGCAAGCGCACCTTCCAGCCGAACAACCGTCGTCGCGCGAAGACCCACGGCTTCCGGCTGCGGATGCGCACCCGTGCCGGCCGCGCGATTCTCGCGTCCCGCCGTGCCAAGGGTCGCGCCAACCTTTCCGCCTGATCGCTTACAGGTCATGACGTGCTGCCTACCGAGAATCGGCTGAGGCGGCGCGAGGACTTCGCGACCGCAGTACGCCGAGGACGCCGGGCCGGCCGCCCGCTTCTCGTCGTTCATCTACGCAGCGGTGCCACGGACCCGCACGTGACTGGGGAGAACGCTCCCCCGACACGTGCGGGTTTCGTTGTCAGCAAAGCCGTGGGTGGAGCGGTTGTGCGTACTGCGGTGAAGCGCAGGCTTCGCCACCTGGTCCGAGAACGGCTGGCCCTGCTGCCCCCCGGTAGCCTGGTTGTCGTACGAGCGTTGCCCGGAGCGGGTGACGCCGACCACGCACAACTGGCCCGAGACCTGGACGCCGCACTCCAGCGGCTGCTGGGAGGGGGCGCGCGATGAAGTACCCGCTGCTGGCTCTCATCAAGCTCTATCAGTGGACGATCAGCCCGCTTCTGGGACCCGTCTGCCGCTACTACCCGTCGTGTTCCCACTATGGATATACGGCGATCGACCGGCACGGAGCGATCAAGGGAACAGCGCTGACGGCCTGGCGCATCCTGCGGTGCAATCCGTGGTCACCCGGTGGCGTGGACCATGTTCCACCACGCAAACGTCCGCGTTGGCACGAACTGCTGCGCCATGCCATGCGCGGCGGCAAGGGCGGGGACTCCACCGCTGATGTGCCTCCCGGAGGGTCGGTTTCCGAGCCCCCGAGCCCGGCCGCAGAGACTTCGCCCAATGCTCAAGGAGCCTGATTAGTGGACACGATTGCCAGTCTGTTCAGCTTTATCACCTGGCCTGTTTCATGGGTCATTGTCCAGTTCCACAGGTTGTACGGAGCGATCTTCGGCAATGACACCGGCTGGGCCTGGGGCCTGTCCATCGTGTCCCTGGTGGTGCTGATCCGGATCTGCCTGATCCCGCTGTTCGTCAAGCAGATCAAGTCGACCCGCAACATGCAGGTGCTCCAGCCGAAGATGAAGGCGATCCAGGAGCGCTACAAGAACGACAAGCAGCGTCAGTCCGAAGAGATGATGAAGCTGTACAAGGAGACGGGTACCAACCCGCTCTCCTCGTGCCTTCCCATCCTGGCGCAGTCGCCGTTCTTCTTCGCCCTGTATCACGTGCTCTCGGCCATCGCGTCGAACAAGAAGATCGGTGTCATCGACCAGTCGCTGCTCGACAGCGCCCGTCAGGCACACATCTTCGGCGCGCCGCTCGCTGCCAAGTTCATGGACAGCGAGGAGAAGGTCCAGGCTCTCGGAGCCTCTCTGACCGACGTCCGGGTCGTCACCGCGGTCATGATCGTGATGATGTCGGCCTCGCAGTTCTTCACCCAGCGCCAGCTGATGACGAAGAACGTCGACCTGACGGTCAAGACGCCGTACATGCAGCAGCAGAAGATGCTGATGTACATCTTCCCGGTGATCTTCGCCGTCATGGGTATCAACTTCCCCGTCGGTGTCCTCGTCTACTGGCTGACCACCAACGTCTGGACCATGGGTCAGCAGATGTACGTGATCAACCAGAACCCGACGCCGGGCAGCAAGGCGCAGGACCAGTACCTGGGACGTCTGCTGAAGAGCGTCATGGCTCATGGCGAGGTGCGCGGCCGGACCAGGCGGAACATGGTCAAGCGCATCGTGTCCAAGGGCCCGGACCGCAACGACATCGAGCGGAAGTTCATCACCGGCCTGGCCAAGCAGGGCTTCGCGGCCCAGGAGGACGGCTCGGTGGTCAAGAGCGACACCGCCCTCGCCGAGGCCGAGAGCGGCGCCGCGCAGCGACGCCAGCAGCCCAAGCGCCAGACGAAGTCCCAGCGCCAGACCGGTGCCGCCACCGGGACCGGCGCCGGTACGACGCAGCAGGCCGGTACCAAGACCGGCGGTACGACCCCGACGCGTTCGAAGGCCACCGGCGGTTCCCAGGCGCGGGCCAAGACGTCGGACGCCTCGCAGGACGACAAGCCGGCGGGCAAGGCCGCGTCCGGCTCCTCACGCCAAGCCAAGTCCGGACAGCGCAAGGGTCCGCAGCGGCCCAAGCACCCGTCCAAGAAGTAAGAAGGAGTCCATCCGTGACGGAAGGCACCACCTCCACGGCCGTTGAGGGCAGCGACACCTTGACCCGCCTTGAGCAGGAGGGCGAGATCGCAGCGGACTACCTCGAGGGCCTGCTCGACATCGCCGATCTCGACGGCGACATCGACATGGACGTCGAGGCGGACCGGGCCGCGGTCTCGATCATCAGCGACTCGGCACGTGATCTGCAGAAGCTCGTGGGCCGTGACGGTGAGGTGTTGGAGGCGCTCCAGGAGCTGACGCGGCTCGCCGTGCACCGGGAGACCGGGGACCGCAGTCGGCTGATGCTGGACATCGCCGGCTTCCGGGCCAAGAAGCGGGCCCAGCTCGCCGAGCTGGGCGCCAAGGCCGCGGATGAGGTCAAGAGCACCGGTGAGCCGGTGAAGCTGGACCCGATGACACCGTTCGAGCGCAAGGTCGTGCACGATGCGGTGGCAGCCGCGGGCCTGCGCAGCGAGTCCGAGGGCGAGGAGCCGCAGCGCTTCGTCGTCGTTCTCCCGGCCTGACCGGACCCTTGTTCTGTCGGCCCCGTCTGTTCACAGGCGGGGCCGATCTTTGTCAGCCTGATAGTCAGCCGCCACAGTGCGGTCGTGCGGTATGGAAGGACGGTTCCCGTGACGGCGGAAGTAGAGCTTCCCCAGGCGCCCGAGGGCGCGCAGGCAGTTTTCGGTGACTTCTTCCCGGAAGCTGTCCGGTACGCGGAACTGCTGGCCGATGCCGGGGTGACACGGGGGCTGATCGGTCCGCGTGAAGTGCCTCGGCTCTGGGAGCGGCATCTGCTGAACTGTGCGGTGCTCTCCGAGGTCGTGCCGGAGGGGGTCACGGTCTGCGATGTGGGTTCCGGCGCGGGTCTGCCGGGCATCCCGCTGGCGCTGGTGCGTCCCGACCTCAAGATCACTCTGCTGGAGCCGCTGTTGCGGCGCACCAACTTCCTTCAAGAGGTCGTCGAACTGCTCGGGCTGGACCATGTGACGGTGGTGCGTGGCAGGGCCGAGGAGGTTCTGGGGACGGTCCAGCCCGTCCATGTGGTGACGGCTCGCGCCGTGGCGCCGCTCGATCGACTGGCCGGTTGGGGGGTTCCACTCCTGCGGCCGTACGGAGAAATGCTGGCTCTCAAGGGGGACACCGCCGAGGAGGAGCTTGCCGGTGCGCGGGCTGCGCTGAGCAAGCTCGGGGTGGTGGAGACCGAAGTGCTGCATGTCGGAGAAGGCATTGTCGATCCGATGTCCACGGTGGTGCGTGTGGTGGTCGGAGAGAGCCCCGGGGGCGTGCGGTTCGCGGCGAAGAGGGCCAAGGCCGCGCGGACGAGTCGTACGAGGCGCCGCCGCTGATCCGCTTGAGCGCACGCGCAGAGGCGATCTGCCTTGCGCGGTCTGCTTCGGCCGCTTCCAGATGATGTTCCTGGAGCGCTGCCGTGCGTACACGATGCGGAGTGTCGTGCCTCCGTAGCAACGTTGCGGAGGCATCGTGTTTCACGTGAAACGTCGCTCTCTGCTGCATGGAATCATCAGCCGTGGTCGCGCCGCCGGCACACCGAGGCGTAGCAGGCCCGTTAGGGCTACGGAGTTGTCCACAGAAATGGATTCGTCCACAGAAGAGCGGGCCTCGCTGGTTCACGACCCTGAAAGCATGGCAGGCTCTGTTCATTGCGAGCCTGAAGTCGAGGAGAGTGAATCCTTGCGGTCCGACGCCAACATTGCGGGACCGATGACCGATCCGGTCCCCGGTCCCCGAACCGAATCGGCGGGGGAGGGTGTTTCACGTGAAACACCGCCGCCGATGGACGACACCCCCATCGGTCGTGCGGCCCAACTGGCGGTCGAGGCCATCGGCCGCGCCGGCGAGGGCATGCCCCGTCCTGACCGTACGCGCGTCATGGTGGTGGCCAACCAGAAGGGTGGAGTGGGCAAGACGACCACGACGGTCAATCTTGCCGCTTCGCTTGCGCTCCACGGCGCGCGCGTTCTCGTAGTCGACCTCGATCCTCAGGGCAATGCGTCCACGGCCCTGGGCATCGACCACCATGCCGAAGTTCCCTCCATCTATGACGTCCTGGTGGAGAGCAGGCCGCTCTCGGAAGTGGTTCAGCCGGTCCCGGACGTCGAAGGACTCTTCTGCGCTCCCGCCACCATCGATCTCGCCGGTGCCGAGATCGAACTGGTGTCGTTGGTGGCGCGGGAGAGCCGTCTCCAGCGGGCGATCCAGGCGTATGAGCAGCCGTTGGACTACATCCTGATCGACTGCCCGCCGTCGCTCGGTCTGCTGACCGTCAATGCCATGGTCGCCGGTGCAGAGGTGTTGATTCCCATCCAGTGCGAGTACTACGCGCTGGAAGGGCTTGGACAGTTGCTGCGCAATGTGGAACTGGTCCGGGGGCATCTCAACCCCGATCTTCATGTATCGACGATTCTGCTCACCATGTACGACGGCAGGACCAGGCTCGCTTCGCAGGTCGCGGAGGAGGTGCGCAGTCACTTCGGCAAGGAAGTCCTGCGGACCAGCATTCCGCGGTCGGTGCGCATTTCGGAGGCGCCGAGTTACGGGCAGACCGTGCTGACCTACGACCCCGGTTCGAGCGGGTCGCTGTCTTACCTCGAAGCGGCGCGTGAGATCGCCCTGCGAGGTGTCGGGGTGCAATACGACGCCCAGCATGCCCATACGGGCAGTGGGATCAGCCAGCAGAACATTTCGGAGGGGATTCAGTGAGCGAGCGTCGAAGAGGGTTGGGGCGTGGGCTGGGTGCCTTGATCCCCGCCGCTCCGCAGGAGAAGCAGGTGCCGTCCGCAGGACCGGGCACGGCCTCTGCCGGTGCGGGGCCGGTCATGGCATCGGGGCGCGGAGTGGCAGCCGCCAAGGTGGCCGGCCTTGTCTCCACTCCGGTGGTGCCGGAGCCCAGTAGCCCGGTTGCGGAGCCCGTGGCAGCCGCAGAACCGACGGGGGTCGCCGGGGCGTACTTCGCCGAGATTCCTCTCGATGCCATCACTCCCAATCCGCGGCAGCCTCGTGATGTGTTCGACGAGGATGCGCTGGACGAGCTGGTGACCTCGATCAAGGAAGTCGGCCTCCTGCAACCCGTCGTCGTACGGAAGGCGGGACCGGATCGCTATGAGCTCATCATGGGTGAGCGGCGGTGGAGGGCCTGTCGCGTGGCGGGCCTGGACCGGATCCCGGCCATTGTCCGGGCCACCGAGGACGAGAAGCTTCTCCTGGACGCTCTCCTGGAGAACCTTCACAGGGCTCAGCTGAACCCCTTGGAAGAGGCGGCCGCGTACGACCAGCTGCTCAAGGACTTCAGCTGCACGCACGACCAGCTTGCCGATCGGATCGGGCGCTCCCGCCCGCAGGTGTCGAACACCTTGCGCTTGCTGAAGCTGTCGCCACAGGTTCAGCGGAGGGTAGCGGCCGGAGTGCTGTCAGCCGGTCATGCGCGGGCGTTGCTCTCGGTGGAGGACTCGGAGGAGCAGGACAAGCTGGCGCATCGCATTGTGGCGGAGGGTCTTTCGGTGCGTGCGGCCGAAGAGATCGTGAAGCTGATGGGCTCCGATTCCACGAGCTCCGCGAAGCCCAAGGGGCCGCGGGCCGGCGGCCGAGTTTCACCGGCCCTGTCGGATCTCGCTTCCCGTCTTTCGGATCGCTTCGAGACCAGGGTGAAGGTCGACCTCGGGCAGAAGAAGGGGAAGATCGTCGTCGAGTTCGCGTCGATGGAGGATCTCGACCGTATTCTCGGCAGCCTGGCACCGGGCGAGGGCCGGGTTCTCGACGGGGCTCCGCCCGAGGACGAGGCCAAGGACAGCGAAGGCTGATCCTCCGGGACGAGCAATGGGCGGGCTGTGCTCCGGTGTCGACCGGAACACAGCCCGCCCATTGCTTTCTCTCGGTGCCGATTTGATGTCCGGGTGGATACGATGCGTTCTGGTATGGCACATACTGCTTGAGCCACCTGGGTTGAGGGCGACCATGCGGTGGTGGAGCCGCAGGCGACCGGTGGCGGTGTGACCGGACTCAGGAGTGCTCGGGAGCCATCGGCTCCCGCACCTGAACGGCGCGCAGTGAGTGTCATACGCGATGCGACGGGCGAAGGAAGCGAGGAACAGCCTTTATGGGGCGTCGGCTCGTACCGCTCACACTGGACAACCTTTCCGACCTTCCCAGACGCTGCCGCTCGTGTGTCTTCTGGGAGCTCGATCCGGTCAGCGGAGAAGCTGCGGTAAAGGCTGGCACGCCCGAATTGGAGAAGGAGGCGTGGATCTCGGCCGTTCTCCTGGAGTGGGGATCATGTGGCCGGGTCGTCTACGTCGATGACGCACCGGTGGGCTTCGTTCTGTATGCGCCGCCGGCGTATGTGCCACGTTCGACGGCCTTTCCCACCAGCCCCGTGGCTCCTGATGCCGTTCAGCTGATGACTGCCTGGATCTCGCCCGGATACCAGGGGCAAGGACTGGGCCGGGTGATGGTGCAGACCGTCGCCAAGGACCTGCTGCGTCGTGGCTTCAGGGCGATCGAGGCTTTCGGGGATGCCCGGTGGAAGCAGCCCGCCTGTGTACTTCCCGCTGATCACCTTCTTGCGGTCGGCTTCAAGACGGTGCGGCCGCACCCTGTGCATCCCCGGCTGAGACTGGAACTCCGGACGACACTCTCCTGGAAGGAAGACGTCGAGCTGGCGCTGGACCGGTTGCTCGGCGTCGTCCAGAAGGAACCGGCTCTGCGGCCACTGTGATTCAGCCGCTCGCTCCGGTCCGGGCAATGAGAAACGGTCCGTCCTCCTGATGAGGACGGACCGTTTCACGTGAAACAGCGGACAGCGGTTCTATGCGCCGATGAAGCTTTCGAGGTCACGGAGGATCGCGGCCTTCGGCTTGGCACCCACGATGGTCTTGGCAACCTCGCCACCCTGGTAGACGTTCAGGGTCGGGATGGACATGACGCCGTACTTGGCTGCTGTGGCAGGGTTCTCGTCGATGTTGAGCTTGACGATCTCGATCTGGTCGCCGTGCTCAGCGGCGATGGCCTCCAGGGAGGGCGCGATCTGGCGGCACGGCCCGCACCAGGCAGCCCAGAAGTCCACCAGGACAGGCTTTCCGCTCTTGAGGACGACCTCGTCGAAGGTTTCGTCGGTCACGTTTGTCAGGGCGCCGGCCACGGCGGCCTCCTTCATTCAGCTACTGGGGTGTGAGGTGGGAAAGAAAGATCAGACGGTGGCAGCGGTGGCCTTCTCCTCGTCCGCCAACGCGGCGAGGAAGCGCTCTGCGTCCAGAGCGGCCGAGCAACCTGTGCCGGCTGCGGTGATTGCCTGCCGGTAGGTGTGGTCGACGACGTCACCGGCGGCGAAGACACCGGTCAGGTTGGTGCGGGTGGAGGGGGCGTCGACCTTCAGGTAGCCCTCGTCGTCCAGGTCGAGCTGTCCCTTGAAGAGCTCGGTGCGCGGGTCATGCCCCACCGCGATGAAGAGGCCGGTCACCGCGAGTTCCGAAGTCTCGCCGGTCTTGGTGTTGCGAAGGGTCAGGCCGGAGAGCTTCTGCTCGCCGTGCACCCCGGCAACCTCGCTGTCCCAAGCGAACTTGATCTTCGGGTCGGCGAAGGCGCGGTCCTGCATCGCCTTCGAGGCACGCAGCGTGTCACGGCGGTGGACGATGGTGACCGACTTGGCGAAGCGGGAAAGGAAGGTGGCCTCCTCCATCGCAGTGTCGCCACCACCGACCACGGCGATGTCCTGATCCTTGAAGAAGAAGCCATCGCAGGTGGCGCACCAGGAGACACCGCGTCCGGAGAGTGCATCCTCGTTGGGCAGGCCGAGCTTGCGGTGCTGGGATCCGGTCGTCACGATGACGGCCTTGGCACGGTGCACCGTACCGGCGGTGTCGGTGACCGTTTTGATGTCGCCCGTGAGGTCTACGGAGACGATGTCGTCCGGGACGAGTTCGGCACCGAAGCGCTCGGCCTGGGCACGCATGTTGTCCATGAGCTCGGGACCCATGATCCCGTCCTGGAAGCCGGGGAAGTTCTCCACGTCTGTGGTGTTCATCAGTGCGCCACCGGCGGTGACGGCGCCCTCGAACACCAGCGGCGTCAGCGAGGCACGTGCTGTGTAAAGGGCGGCCGTGTAGCCCGCGGGGCCGGAGCCGATGATGATCACATTACGGACGTCGCTCACGGGTCTCTTCCTCGTTTCTGCAGACTGCCTACTGTCCACGCCTACCGGGGGCGGTTCAACGACTCTCACCCCACCCAACGGATCCTACGGGGGATGCATTCCCGACGTGCCGGACGGCATCCGGTCCGGTTCTCAGGGGCGTGCGTAGACGTGGGTGAGCAGGAGCTTTCCCGTGGTCGTGCCCTCTTCCCGGGTGCAGGCCGCGTCCACGACGTAGGCCTGCACCCGGGAAGAGTCGGAGGGATGAGGCAGGACGACGAGGAAAGCGTCCGTCCCTTCGTAGCTGCCCTTCTCCATAGCGAGGGCCGCGGCATCGCGGCCGGTTCCTCGCTGTACGCAGGATGGAACGGACACGATGGGTGCCCGGAGTGGGGATGGGGACGACCCGGAAACGGGAGGCTCGTTCTCGGGCGTCGACTGCATCTTGAGCGACGGTGCCCGCTTCTCGGTGGTGACCCCGTCCGGGGGCGACGGTTCCGACTCGGCATGCAGGAGGCTTCGGACCTGGTTCTCCAGCGTGGACTCCGAGAACGTCGACGCGTCGTTCGCCGCGGAGCCGGTATCACGGGTCGTGGTCTTGGGACCGGTGGCAGTGTCCTGCGTCGTGTGGACGCCCTGCAACATGAGGAAGCTTGCGCCGACGAGGGCCGCGCCGAGAGCGGTGCCCAGAACAGCCGTGCGACGGCGGCGGCGTGTGGGGCGACGGCCGGGCCCGGTGGCAGCGCTGGGGCGTCCTGCCGGGCGGTCGGTGGTGAGGGGGACATCGGACTTCGACGCTGGGAGCGGCTCTGTTTCACGTGAAACATGTGCCACGTCGTCGGTGATCGTGTCGTGGAGGGCCGCAGCGGTGAGAGCGGCATCGATCCGGTCAGCGACATCGGTGGGCATGCGTTGCGGCACAGGCACAGTACCGAGCAGTTGGCGAATCCCGATGAGCGAGGCGTGGACATCACTGCACAGCGTGCAGTCGTCCACATGGCCGCGTACCGTGTCCGCTCTTGCCGACGGGAGAAGACCCTCCGTGAAATCGGAGATCTCCGAAACGTCGGGATGGCTGCTCGTGTCGGTCGTTGATGTCATGCGTGTCCACCTCCGCCCTTCACCGCAGCGGGATCACTCGTGCCCGTATCTTTCGGTCCCGATGCGGGTGGGACGGATGCATGTGACGTCCGGTTCCTTTCCCTCTCGGATTCATCGACTCTCATGCCTTCATGGCGCAGATGTCTGAGCAAGGGAGCGAGCCGCGCCCGGCCCCGTGCACAGCGGCTTTTCACGGTGCCTGTCGGCACGTCGAGGATGAGCGCCGCTTCGGCCACCGGGTATCCCTGCATGTCCACGAGGACGAGTGCCGCACGCTGTTCGGCGGGAAGGGTGGAGAGCGCGGCCAGGAGTTCGCGATGGAGGTCCTGACGCTCCGCCGGTGCTTCAGCGGATTCATGAGGTTCGAGGAGTTGCTCGAACCTCTCGTTGTCGTCGATGGGTGAGGTTTTGCGGGTGGCCGCCTTACGGACCCGGTCGAGGCAGGCATTGACGGTGATGCGGTGCAACCAGGTGGTGACGGCGGACTGCCCGCGGAAGGTGTGAGCCGCACGAAAGGCGGAGACCAGGGCGTCCTGAACCGCGTCGGCGGCTTCTTCGCGGTCGCCAAGGGTTCGCAGGGCCACCGCCCACAACCGGTCACGGTGCCGTCGTACGAGCTCGCCGAAGGCGTCGGCGTCGCCGGCGACATGACGGTGGAGGAGGTCCTGGTCGCTTGCCGTGTGGGGGGTGTCCGCCCCAGGACTCACGGGTTCCCTCCTCGGCCGACGCCATGCGTGCATTGAAACCGATCCGTCCCGGAAAGTAAATGATGAGGATCAATCGCACAGGTAAGGATGGTGAGAAACATCCTTCACCAAAAAGGCTGAGAGTCCGCCTGCCCCGTAATGGGATATCTGATCACCAATGAAGAGAAATGTTCGTATGGGTGAGCGTGCCATGCGGCGTTGTCACCTTTGCCTGCCCAACTCTTGTTGTCGTGCTGGGTGTTGGAAGCCGCTGAGTTGCGGGAATCCGTGGGGAGCCATGCCGCGCGGGCGCGCATCGTGGGCAATTCGGATGGGAAGGGTGGCGGTTGCGCATGCCTTTCCTGCATGGAATTCCTGAGGATTTGTGCCCGCGCTCGAAGACGCCTTCGCGCCGATCGAAGAAGCCGGGGCCGCCGGAGCTTTCGTTCCTGGCGGGCCCGGCTTTCCACGCCGTGGCGGACAAGGCCGATGTGATTACTCCGCGGCGGAGAAGGTGACGTCCGTGATGGCCTGCTTGTAGCCGGATTGGGTGTAGGAATCACCCGACGCATACGGTGCGGCAGTGATCCAGACGAGTACATAACGCGTCTTTGTCGGTGTTCCGGCCTTCAGCTGGACCGACACGCCGTTCGTGCTCTGTGTCGCGAACGGCTTCAGCGACTCGACGGGGGCGCTCGGCGACATGCCGTCCTCCGCGTACAGCGAAACCGTGGTGTGATTCCCGCTGTACAGGAGTCCTATGGACGCGTTGGAGACATTCTTCTCCGAGCCGAGGTCGTAGACGATGCCGACGCCCTTCTTGTACGGGGCGAGTTCGGGGCCGTCCATGTAGGTCTTGGACCGCCAGAAGGTCGAACTCTTGCCGTCGTACGTCTTGTCGACCTCGCCCGGCGCCTGCGGGAATCCGTCCGGGGCGTACTCCCGCGCTTCCGTGATCTTGACCGGGGCGGGCGCCTTCGGCTTGCCGCCGTCGTCGGTGGTCTGCGTCGTCTGCTGGTCGTCGGACCCCTTGTCGTGGTGCAGCAGGGCGTCTGCCAGCTGCCAGCTGCCAAGTCCCAGCGCGGCGATGAGCAGGGCGGAGACCGCCCACTTCAGAGCCTTGCCGGTGCGGCTCTGCAGCGGAGGCGGCGGCACGGCGATCACGGGTGCGGTCGCGGCGACGCCGGGCCCGGCGGCCGGACGCCGATAGTTTCCCTGCTGGTAGGTGGTGCGCTGGTACTCCGGGGGCGCGGTGAAGACGGGCTCCGGCGGGCGGATGCGAGGCATCGCCGCGACGGCCTTGGCAAGTTCGTCCGGGGTGGTGCACGGTTTTTCCTGCCGGGAGGCAGTGGCGCCGTCATTGGCGAGGGCACGCATGGAGAGCTCGGAAAGACCACGGTGCACTCCGGCCCGCACCTGGTCCGGAGCGATCAGGCCCACGCCCTTGGGCAGACCGGACAGACCGTAGGCATCGGTTTCGTACGGCCAGCGCCGAGTGAGTGCGGCGTAGAGCAGGGCCCCGATCGCCTCGGTGTCCGCCCGCTGCGGTCCGTCGGAGGTGATGCCGCGCAGGGCGGCGTTCACCGCGAGGCCGCGGATCCGGTACTGGCCCGTGGAGCTCCGCAGGACTGCCCCCGGCGTCAGCCTCAGATGGGCGAGCCCCTCCCGGTGGGCCGCCGCCATGGCCTGGGAGACCTGACTGACGAGCTGGTACGCGTCGTGCGCCTCCATCGGCCCCGAGGCCAGCAGGGAGGTGAGCTCGGTGGCGTCGGGGAGCCATTCGTGGACGACGTAGACGAGGTCGTCCTCCTCCACCGCGTCGAGCACCTGCACGAAACGCGGGTCGCCCAACAACGCTGCGGACCGTGCGGCGGCCAGCACGGAGCGGGCGCGAGGGTGGTCGGCGGGGAGCAGGTGAACGCCCACCGCGCGGCGCAGCTTCTCGTCGACGGCACGCCAGCTGCTGAACCCGTCCAGCCGGGTGACGCACTCCTCCAGCCGGTAGCGTTTCGCGAGTTTGTGCCCGCTGTGCAGGTCGGGGGCAGGCAGGGTGGTTTCGGAACGGTGACGCTCGTCGTCCTTGTCCTGCGACTTCGGGCCCGTCGAGTCCTGAACTTCTGCCGTACCGTCGGCCGTGGTCTCATCCGCCTTGGCGGTCAGCGGTTCGTCACCGCTGTTGTCGGCCACGTCGACGGCAGCCGTGCTACGTTCCGCCACCGTCGTTCCTGCCTCCCCATCCGTTGCGCGATGCCAGCCAGCTCTGCACAGTCACGCCAATTGTGCCCACACTCCGACGCAATGCACGACACGCAAGGGGCGGTGATGGTTGTGCACCGGTGATCCTCAGCGTCCGAGTCGCCCGCGGACCATGCCGACCATGCCGTTGATCTCCTCGATGCGCATCCGCTTGCCCGCGACCACGAAGACGCCCATCAGAACGGCTCCCCCGCAGATCAGCGCGACCAGGGAACCGAAGGCGCCCTCACCGAGACCCTGGAGAACGGCGAAGCCGATTCCGCCGCCGAGCACGGCCGCCGGGACGGCCGCCAGGCACAGCCGGGCGTAGGTGCGTACGACGTTCGCACCGTCCAGGTCACCGCCCAGCCGGTTGCGCAGCCGTCGCCAGGCGACTCCCACGCCCACCGCGTAGGCGAGCCCGTATGCGGCGGCCATGCCGACCACGGCCCACTGGGCCGGCAGGATCACGTAGCAGAGGGCCGAGGCGGCCGCGTTGACGGCGGCGACGATGACCGTGTTGTAGAAGGGCGTCCGGGTGTCCTCGTAGGCGTAGAAGCCTCGCAGCACCACGTACTGGACGGAGTACGGGATGAGGCCGAGCCCGAATGCCATGAGGATGTATCCCATGGAACGCGCTGCCTCGTTGCCGGCCGACGAGTACATGAGGGTGCACATCGGCAGACCGAGGGCGAGGAACATGAAGGCGACCGGCACGATGGCGACCGCCGAGTTGCGCAGGCCGTGGGAGATGTCGTCACGGACGGCACCCGGGTCGCCGTCGTGGGCGGCTCGGGAGATGCGGGGCAGCAGGGCCGCCATGACCGACACCGTGATGATCGCCTGCGGCATGCCCCAGATCAGCTGGGCGTTGGAGTAGGCGAGGAACCCCGCGCCGTCCTTTCCGGACAGCTTGCCCGCCGAGGTCGCCAGCTGGGTCACGACGAGCACGCCCGCCTGGTTGGCCAGGACGAACAGCACGGTCCACTTGGCCAGCTTGATCGTCTTGCCGAGGCCGTGCCCCCGCCAGTCGAAGCGCGGACGGAACCGGAAGCCTGCCTCGCGCAGGTACGGGATCATGGCCAGTGCCTGGACGACGAGGCCGAGAAGGGTGCCGATGCCCAGGAGCCGGATGCCGTCCGGCGGGATCGTCTGGACCCCCATCCGGGATTCGGCGGAGGTGCCGTAGACCCAGATGAACATGCCGAACGTGAAGATCATGACGATGTTGTTGAGGACCGGGGTCCACATCATCGCGCCGAACCTGCCGCGGGCGTTGAGGATCTGCCCCATCACGACGTGGATGCCCATGAAGAAGATGGTGGGCAGGCAGTACCGGGCGAACGTCACGGCGACGCTGTTGGCCGCCGGATCCCGTGCGATGGTCGGCGACATCGCGTGGACCAGCCACGGGGCGGCGAGGACGACGATCGCGACGATCACACCGAGCGCGACCATCACCAGAGTCAGTAGCCGGTTGGCGTATGCCTCGCCGCCGTCCTCGTCGTCCTTCATGGAACGGACGAGCTGGGGCACGAACACCGAGTTGAGGCCGCCGCCCACAGTGAGGATGTAGATCATCGTCGGCAGGGTGTACGCGATGGTGAAACTGTCGCCGAGCAGGGCCGCTCCGAGTGCGGCGGTCATCACGAGTGTGCGGACGAAGCCGGTGAGCCGGGACACGAGGGTGCCGGCGGCCATCAGCGCACTGGACTTCAGCAGGCCGGAGGCCCGGCCACCCGATTTGGCGGGCGCGGGCGCCGGTGCGGGCTCGGGCTCGGCCGGAACGGGCGAGGTGCTCGCCGGACCTTCCTGGTCGCGGTACAGGTGCGCGAAGGCATCCGGCTGCTCCTGGCCCTGCGACGCCTGGCCGACGAGGTCGTCCACCCCGACGTACTGGGTGGTCGCCGCGCTGTCGCCGTACGGCAGATACCGCGACGGACCGTCGGGCTCGGGAGGCGGCGTCTGGGCCCAGACACGCGGATCCGGCGGGTACTGCGCCGGGGACGGCTGCTGGTACATCGGCTGGGGCTGCTCGTACGTGCCGGGGGGCGGCGGCGGGTGCGCGGCGCGGTCGTAGAGCGCCTCGGCCACCGGGTCCTGGGACGACAGGTCCTGAGCCCGGTAGGGATCGTGGCCGTACGCGGTCTGCAGGTACGGATCGGGCGTCGATGGAACCCCGCCCGGTCCGGGAGGCATCGGCGGACCGTCGGAAGGCCCGGCTCCGCCCGCACCCTGACCGCGGTCACCGTCGTACGGCGCGTTCATCGAAACCCCACCTCATCGTCCCCGGCCGACCGGCCACGACAGACATCGCTCAACGTTCCACTTTCTCACCCGAGCCCGACGCCTCCCGGCTTTCCGGACCGGTGTCCGGCGCGGGGTCACTCGGGTGCTCGGGTTCCTCGCCGTCGTCTCCGTCCGCATCCGCGCCGACCGCGGCGGCCCGCTTGCGCTGGGTGTACATCCTGATGCCCGCGAGGACCAGCAGCAGCAGTCCGCCGGCGATGACGAGCAGCACGGTCGGGGTGAGCTCCGAGACCTTCACGGTGAAGGTCATCTCCTCGCCGTACGGTGTGCCGTCCTCGGTGTAGAGCTGGGCCGTCATCTGCACCTGGCCGTTGATGTTGGCCGCGGCGTCGAACTTCACGGACTGGCTGTGGCCGCCGGCGATCCGGATCGGCTGTTCCGCCACGGCTCCGCCGTCGTTCAGCTTCAGCCGGGTCGCGTTGTCCGACTTCAGGCGCAGGACCAGATTGTCCACGCCCTGCAGGAGCCTGTTCTGCACGGTCACCGGGATCGTGGCGCTGCGGCCGGACAGGGTGACGTCGGACTTCGAGATCAGCTGCACCTCGTTGATGAGGCCCTGGAGATAGGTGCGAACGGAGTCCCGGTACTGCTGGGCCTCCAGGGGCTTGCCTCGCCACGACGTCGACATGGACCGGTTCACGGCGTTGCCGAAGGGGGTGACCACACGCTCGGGCAGGGTGAGGATGACCTGGAACTTGTTGAGCGAGACCTGCGTGGACTTGATGTCCTGGAATGCCTGGGTGGGCAGTTCCTGGCTGCGCAGCTTCTTCGGGTAGTGGGACGCGCCGGGAACGCTGGTCGTCGCGTCGGCGTCGGGCTTCGCCTCGGCCGCGTCCACGAGCCCCAGGGGCTGGGTCCAGCGCCCGTCGTCGAGTGCGTGCAGGGCGGTCGCCATCGAGTGGGCCTGGGCGACCGTCGGCATGCGCTGCGGCGCGACGACGATGCTGCGTTCCGCGTCCGTCCCCGTGTCCTGTTCAGTCAGGGCCAGGGTCTGGGCGAGGAACTTCTGCACCGCGAGAGTGGAGCTCCCCGCCTTCGACATGTCGCCCTGGAACGCCGTGGAGAGCCGGGCGTCGGAGACCACCGCCGTGGTGCCGCCACCGATCGGACGGGCCGCGGTCGGCGTGTACGACAGGTTGTCGCTCTCCTCCAGGCTGTCGCTGCGGGCGATCACCTTGTGGGCGCCGGCCGAGGTGGCGACATCGACGATCGCCGGGTCGATCGCTCCGTTGACGGGCCAGGCGAAGTCCGTCGACGGCGTCACGTGCAGGACGGTCTGCACGGTCGACCCGGCCGCCTCCGTGGCAGTCTGCAGATGGCTGAGGGTTCCCGACACGCTCTTGCCGCGGTGCGCGATGGCCGCCAGATCGGGGTCGGCGAAAGGCAGCGCGACCACCTTGCCGTCGGACACCGCGGCCTCCAGGGCGGCGAGCCACTTCTTCGCGACGGCCTGGTTCTGCCCGGCGACGGTGGTGTCTCCGGACTTGACCCGGTAACCCCGTGCCATCGCGTCGACACTGGCCAGCAGGTCGGGATCGATGACCCAGGTCACCGGCAGCTGGCTGCCGAGCGCGACCATCTGCTCAAGGCGTCCGCCCGGGGCGAGCTCGGCGGCCAGGCCGTCGTCGGCGAATACCGCCGTCTGCTCGTCGTCGGCTCCGGTCTCGGCGGTGACGTGGGCCGGCGCGATGAGAGGCCAGAGGTAGGTGAACTTCGTCCGGGTGTCGCGTTCCTCCTCCTGCCAGGGCAGGAAGGTGCGCTGGATCCCCAGCACGTGGTCGTACTGCGCCCGGGAGGTCTGCCCGGACAGGGAGACACCGATCTGGTAGACGCCGTCGTCGCCGAGGTCCAGCTTGGAGACCGGGACGGACAGCGTGAAGTCCTGGCTGATCCCCGAGCGGAGCTTCGGCAGCTTCACCGTGTACTTGCCACCGAGCGGGGCGGGATCACCGCCCGGAACGTATCCGGTGCGCTTGGAGGCGGCATCGATCATCGTCCGGCCGGTGAGCCTTGGTCCCACCCGCAGATCCACCGTCGCATCGGTGACCGTTGCCTTGCCCCGGTTCGTCACCGTGCCGGCGACGGTCAGTGTGTCCCCCTTCACCGGAGCGCTGGGAGCGATGGTGTCCAAGGACACTTTCACCGTCTCGGAGCCGGAGGGTGCCTTCGCGGCCGGGTCGGCGTGGGCTGAGGGGGCGGTCGGCGCGGTCAGCAGCGCCGCGACGAGCGGGGCCCCGACGATCAGGGATGCTGTGCGCCGCAGCCAGCGGCGGGCAGGAGAGGGACTGATTCCCTGATTGTCTGCCGCCTCGGCCACGCGCCTGCCCGTCCCTCGTCGTTGTCAGCTGGTGTCGATGGTTGTCGGTTGTTGCGTCCACGCATGGTAACGATGTACGCGGGTGCCCAGTGCTGCGGAGTGGGCCACAAGATCGGAAAGCCTCATGGGGCGGGGCGGAACTCGGACGACCGGGCCGGTCCGGGCACGTACCCTTTTCTGTTGTGTCGAACGCCAACGAAGACAGCCCCAGCGCCCTTACCCAGGTGCAGCACCGCGCAGTCAGTGAACTGCTGCGGGTGTCACCGGTCGCCGACGACCTCGCCCGCCGTTTCCAGGATGCCGGATTCGGTCTCGCTCTGGTCGGCGGTTCGGTCCGGGACGCCCTTCTGGGCAGGCTCGGGAACGACCTCGACTTCACGACGGACGCCCGCCCCGAAGCCGTGCTGAAGATCGTGCGTCCCTGGGCCGACTCGGTCTGGGAGGTCGGTATCGCCTTCGGCACGGTGGGCGCCCAGAAGGACGGCTACCAGATCGAAGTCACCACCTACCGGTCGGAGGCGTACGACAGGACCTCGCGCAAGCCGGAGGTCTCCTACGGAGACTCCATCGAGGAGGACCTCGTCCGTCGTGACTTCACGGTCAATGCGATGGCCGTGGCGCTGCCCCGGAAGGAATTCATCGACCCCCACGGTGGACTCGAGGACTTGTCCCGGCATGTGCTGCGAACCCCGGGCACCCCCGAGGAGTCCTTCTCCGACGACCCGCTGCGGATGCTGCGCGCTGCCCGCTTCGCCGCACAGCTGGACTTCGACGTGGCCCCCGACGTGGTCGCGGCGATGACGGAAATGGCCGGACGTATCGAGATTGTTTCCTCGGAACGCATCAGGGAGGAGCTCAACAAGC
This sequence comes from Streptomyces sp. NPDC056061, assembly GCF_042266885.1. Lineage (NCBI taxonomy): Bacteria > Bacillati > Actinomycetota > Actinomycetes > Kitasatosporales > Streptomycetaceae > Streptomyces > Streptomyces sp. NPDC056061. Next base: position 208,609 of record NZ_JBHJWQ010000003.1, read on the forward strand.
TGCTCCTGTCCGGCAACCCGCGCAAGGGCCTGGCGCTGCTCGTCGATACGGGGCTGGCGCAGTGGGTGTTGCCGGAGCTGCCCGCCCTGCGGCTGGAGAGTGATGAGCATCACCGCCACAAGGATGTCTACGAGCACTCGCTGACCGTGCTGGAGCAGGCGATCGACCTGGAGGAGGACGGGCCCGACCTGGTTCTGCGGCTTGCCGCGCTTCTCCATGACATCGGTAAGCCGAGGACGCGACGGTTCGAGAAGGACGGGCGGGTCTCGTTCCACCACCACGAGGTGGTGGGCGCCAAGATGACCAAGAAGCGCATGACCGCCCTCAAGTACTCCAATGACATGGTCAAGGATGTGTCCAAGCTGGTGGAGCTCCACCTGCGCTTCCACGGCTACGGCGACGGCGAATGGACCGACTCCGCAGTGCGTCGGTACGTCCGTGACGCCGGGCCCTTGCTGGAGCGGCTGCACAAGCTGACCCGTTCGGACTGCACCACCAGGAACAAACGCAAGGCCGCCGCACTCTCCCGGACCTATGACGGTCTTGAGGAACGCATCGCGCAGTTGCAGCAGCAGGAAGAACTGGATGCGATCCGGCCCGACCTGGACGGCAACGAGATCATGAAGACCCTGGGCGTCGGTCCCGGGCCGGTGGTCGGCAAGGCGTACGCGTTTCTGCTGGATCTGCGGCTCGAGCACGGGCCGATGGGGCATGACATGGCCGTCGACCGGCTCAAGGCGTGGTGGGCCGCTCAGGGATGAGTCATTGGACCCCGGCTTGCCGCTGACCGGGGTGTGCTGCCTTGTTTCACGTGAAACGTGAGGGTGGTTGGTGTGGGTGGGGGGGGGTGTTTTTAGGGGAACAAACCCCCCCCCCCCCCCCCAACCCGCGAGGGGGCCCGGGCCGTGGGGTATAAAAAAAAAAAAACACAAC
>NZ_JBHJWQ010000003.1:209551-464104 GCF_042266885.1 Streptomyces sp. NPDC056061
GGGCCGCGGCGGGGGGGGTGTGGCTTTGTTTCACTTCTACGGAGTGGGTGTGTGGTGGGGGTGGGGGGTGGTGTTACCCGTCAAACACCACCCCCCACCCACACCAACCGGTCATTGGTCCCGGTCGGTGCGACTCCATCGGAACAGCAGTGCGGCGACGACGGCATACAGCACTGCCGCTCCGGCCACCACGGGCGCAGAGCGCCCATCGGGTGGCAGCAACAGGGCGGCCACTGCGGCAGCGCCCACGAAGGCGACGTTGAAAAGTACGTCGTAGAGCGAGAAGACACGACCGCGGTACACATCTTCCACCGCGGTCTGCACCACCGTGTCTGTCGCGATCTTCGCGCCCTGGGTCACGAGTCCGAGGACAAAGGCCGCGACGAGCATCGGCGAGAGGGCGAACCAGAGCCCCAGCGCGGGTTCGAGTACCGCGGCAGTAGCCGCGCATGTGGCCATCCAGCGGAACCGGCCGAGCCGCGCCGCCGTCCAGGGCGTCACCACTGCCGCGGCGAAGAACCCCGCTCCGGAGATACCCACCGCAAGCCCGAGAAGGGCAAGGCCCTCGGAATCGTTGGCGGACCAGGCGTATCGGCACAGCATCAGTACCATCACGGTCAGCGCGCCGTAACAGAAACGGATGGCGGTCATGGCGGCCAGCGCCCGGCCGGCAGGCTTGCGCTCCGCCAGATGGTGCAGCCCCTCGACGAGCCCGCGAGCGGTGATGGCCAGTGCCGTTCCCAGTCGGATTCGGTTTCCGTCCGGATCCGGCCCGAGGAGCCGGGTGGGCAGCCTCAGCGAGATCAGGGCCGATGCGAGATAGAGCATGGCTCCCAACAGCACCACCGCCGCGTCGGAATCGGCGAATACCAGTCGCACGACGAACGCGAGGCCACCACCGGCCGTGGCAGCGAGCGTGCCTGCGGTCGGTGAGAGCGAGTTGGCCAGGATCAGCCGCTCGGTGTCGACGACCCGGGGCAGCGCTGCCGAGAGCCCGGCCAGCACGAAACGGTTGACCGCGGTCACGCACAGCGCCGAGGCGTAGAAGAGCCACTCGGGTACCGAGCCGAGGATCAGGAATGCGGTGCAGCAGGCGAGCGCGGCGCGCAGCGCATTGCCGTACAGAAAGACCTGGCGACGTGACCAGCGGTCCAGCAGGACGCCTGCGAACGGACCGACGAACGAGTACGGCAGCAGTAGCACGGCCATGGCCGAGGCGATGGCGGCTGCCGAAGCCTCCTTCTCGGGAGAAAAGACAACGTACGAGGCCAGCGCGACCTGGTAGACGCCGTCGGCCGATTGGGAAAGGAGTCGTACGGCGAGCAGACGACGAAAGTTCCGAAGGCGCAGCAGTACGCGCAGATCACCTACGACGGGCATGTGAGCAAGAGTCACATACGTCGAGGGTCCCCGGGTGACCCGGGAACCCTCGACGGCACGATCTCGACGGGGCGTTGCCGCTCCTCATCCGGATCGCGTTGACGGACCGTGTCCGCTCGCGTCAGTCGGCGACCTCGCCGCGGATGAACTTCTCGACGTTCTCGCGGGCCTCGTCGTCGAAGTACTGGACCGGCGGGGACTTCATGAAGTACGAGGACGCGGAGAGGATGGGGCCGCCGATGCCGCGGTCCTTGGCAATCTTCGCGGCGCGGAGCGCGTCGATGATGACACCGGCGGAGTTCGGGGAGTCCCACACCTCAAGCTTGTACTCAAGGTTCAGCGGGACGTCACCGAAGGCACGGCCCTCAAGACGCACATACGCCCACTTGCGGTCGTCCAGCCACGCCACGTAGTCCGACGGGCCGATGTGGACGTTGTCCTCGCCCAGTTCACGGTCGCGGATCTGGGACGTGACCGCCTGCGTCTTGGAGATCTTCTTGGACTCCAGGCGCTCGCGCTCGAGCATGTTCTTGAAGTCCATGTTGCCGCCGACGTTCAGCTGCATCGTACGGTCCAGGATGACGCCCCGGTCCTCGAAGAGCTTCGCCATCACGCGGTGCGTGATGGTGGCGCCGACCTGCGACTTGATGTCGTCGCCGACGATCGGGACACCGGCCTCGGTGAACTTGTCCGCCCACTCCTTGGTGCCGGCGATGAAGACCGGGAGGGCGTTGACGAACGCGACCTTGGCGTCGATGGCGCACTGGGCGTAGAACTTCGCCGCGACCTCGGAGCCGACCGGCAGGTAGCAGACGAGCACGTCGACCTCGCGGTCCTTGAGGACCTGGACGATGTCGACCGGGCTCTCGGACGACTCCTCGATGGTCTGGCGGTAGTACTTGCCCAGACCGTCGTGGGTGTGCCCGCGCTGGACGGTGACGCCGGTGTTCGGCACGTCGCAGAGCTTGATGGTGTTGTTCTCGCTGGCACCGATGGCGTCCGCGAGGTCGAGACCGACCTTCTTCGCGTCGACGTCGAAGGCGGCGACGAACTCGACGTCCCGCACGTGGTAGTCGCCGAACTGGACGTGCATCAGACCGGGCACCTTGCCGGCCGGATCGGCGTCCTTGTAGTACTCGACGCCCTGGACCAGCGAGGCGGCGCAGTTGCCCACGCCGACGATGGCTACGCGAACCGAACCCATTCCGGTTGCTCCCTGTGTGTAATGGATGTTCCCGATGAGGCCCCGCGGATCTGCGGGAACCTCACTGTGAGGTGTCGTCGGACGGATCCGGCGGGGTGTCACCCCGGCGCCGGGGCAGGCCGCCCGATTCTCCTGCGGTGTCCTGCTGAGCTTCGCCCCCGGGCGAGGATCGTCGCTGATCCCGTCCCGACCGCTCGCTCTCGATGAGCTCGTTCAGCCAGCGCACTTCGCGCTCCACGGATTCCATGCCGTGTCGCTGAAGCTCAAGTGTGTAGTCGTCGAGGCGCTCGCGCGTGCGGGCCAGAGAGGCCCGCATCTTCTCCAGGCGCTCCTCCAGCCGGCTGCGCCGGCCTTCCAGCACCCGCATCCGCACCTCGCGCTCCGTCTGTCCGAAGAAGGCGAAGCGGGCTGCGAAGTGCTCGTCCTCCCAGGAATCCGGGCCGGTGTGCGAGAGCAGTTCCTCGAAGTGTTCCTTGCCCTCCGCCGTAAGCCTGTAGACGATCTTGGCGCGGCGCCCGGCCAGTGAGGAGGCGGGGGCGACCGGACGTCCGGCGGCGGTTGGGAGGTCGGCCGGGGCGACCCCCGGCTCCTCGATCAACCAGCCGTTGGCGACCAGCGTCTTGAGGCAGGGATAGAGGGTCCCGTAGCTGAAGGCGCGGAAGATCCCCAACGAGGTGTTGAGGCGTTTGCGCAGCTCGTACCCATGCATGGGGGACTCGCGAAGCAGACCGAGAACGGCGAATTCGAGGATGCCGGAGCGTCTGCTCATCTTCGCCTCCTTCTTTCCCGAATGCTTCTGCGGGTCCTTGTGCGGAGCTGATGTACCGAGCTGATGTATCGACTCGATACATCACGACGATAGATCGGGTGTCGCGTCGCGACAAGACGAGTCATGGTGAACGGCGTCACATCGCGAATTCGTAGGCACCGACTTGCGTTGTTTGGGGTGAAGTTCGGCCCTAGGTGGGTTTTGGCCGTGCGTAGTCTGTGCGGCATGCAGACCACCGGGAACCGTGAGACGCCCGCCCGCGTCAGTCTTCGCGGATCAGCCGGACGCATGGCGGATCGGGCCGACGCCCGGCCGATCCGTATTTCGGGGGGACCGGATTCGGGGGGACCGGATCTCAACTGCCGCTTCCAGGCGCTCTCGCCTGCCCGAGGAGTAGTCGTTCCATGAGCGAGCACCGTCGCAAAACGCCGCAACCGCAAGGTGGCGGGCGTGCAGCGGCCAGACGAGCCGCCCAGCAGTCCTCCGGACGCCGAGCCGCTCCGTCACGCGGAGTAACATCCGAGTCACTATCCGGTTCGCATGGCGGGGAAGCCCCGTACGGCGGTCGCGCGGCGGCCAGACGTGCTGCCCAGCGCGGCGGTGGTGGCCGCGGTTCCGGTGGCGGTGGCGGCCGTCGCCGCGGTGGTGGCGGCGACAACGGACACGAGGGCCCGGGTCGGGGACGACGTGGCCGGACCGCTCAGAAACCGGTGAAGAAGCGGTTCATCGACTATCCGCGCGCCGGGAAGTACGGGGCGGGCCGCTGGGTGCCGTCGTGGAGGCTGGTCTCCGGCCTCTGTGTCGGCTTCCTCGGCCTGCTCATGGGATTCGCCGGCATCGCCTACGCGATGGTCGGCATGCCCAGCGTGAAGGACGCCGCGAAGGCGCAGAACAATGTCTACTTCTGGGACGACGACACCCAGATGGTCGCCACCGGCGGTGAGGTCAACCGCCAGGAGATCAGCTACGAGCAGATCCCCGAGGCCATGCGGAACGCGGTCATCTCGGCGGAGAACAAGTCCTTCGACCACGACCGGGGCATCGACCCCATGGGCATCGGCCGCGCCCTGTTCAACATGGCCACGGGCGGCCAGACCCAGGGTGGTTCGACGATCACCCAGCAGTACGTGAAGAACTCGCGCCTGTCCCAGGAACAGACCCTGAGCAGGAAGTTCGAGGAGCTCTTCATCACGCTCAAGGTCGCCAACCAGGTGAAGAAGCGGGACGTCATCACCGGCTACCTCAACGTCTCGTACTACGGACGGGGCGCGTCGGGGATTCAGGCGGCGGCGCGTACGTACTACGACAAGGACGCCAGCGACCTGAACCCGAGCGAGTGCGCCTTCCTGGCCACGCTGCTCAAGGGCGCGACGTACTACGACCCGGCGGGCGCACCCGAGATCGACGCCAAGCAGGCGACCAAGGAGCTGAACGCCGAGCGCGCCAAGAAGCGCTGGAAGTGGATCCTCGACGAGGAGGTCAAGGACGGGCGGCTGTCGGCGGCGGAACGCGCCAAGTACACCGAGTTCCCGGACCCCAAGCCGCCGAGGAAGAACGCCCAGCTGGGCGGCCAGACCGGCTACCTGGTCGACCTCGCCAAGAACTACTTCCTCAACAACAACGACAAGGGCGTCACGGCGGAGATGCTCGCCCAGGGCGGCTACGAGATCCACACCACCTTCAACAAGAAGAAGGTCGAGGAGCTCAACGCCGCGGTCCAGAAGGTCTACGACACCAAGATCAAGCCCAAGGAACGGCCCCAGACGGACACCCACGTCCAGTTCGGCGGCGGTTCGGTGAACCCCAAGACGGGTGCCATCGCGGCGATCTACGGCGGTCAGGACGCGACCAAGCACTTCACCAACAACGCCGATCCCACGGGTGCGCAGGTCGGATCGACCTTCAAGCCGTTCGTGCTGGCGGCCGCGATGGAGTACGGCAGGCGTGATCCCGCAGGCGGCCCCGACCAGGACGAGTCGCAGCGGGAGAAGGTCTCCCCGCTGAGCATCTACAACGCCGATCACAACCTGAAGATCAAGAAGTACAACGGGCAGATCTGGACGGACGAGAAGGGCAACGAGTGGCGGCAGGCCAACGACGGCGGTGAGTCGAAGGGCAACATCACCCTTCGCGAGGCGATGCAGTGGTCCGCCAACTCCCCGTACGTGCAGCTCGGCATGGACGTCGGCACCGACAAGGTGAAGGACGTCGCCATCGCCGCCGGGCTCAAGGACGACACCAACATGGCGAACTCGAACGTTCCGTCGTTCTCCATCGGTACGTCCTCGCCCAGCGCGATCCGCATGGCCGGTGCGTACGCCACCTTCGCCGCCAGCGGCCAGCAGCGCGAGCCCTACTCGGTCGAGGAGGTGAAGCACCGGGGCGAGACCATCTACCGGCACAAGGACGTCGCCAAGCGTGCCTTCGATCCCGCGATCGCCGACAACGTCACCGACGTCCTGAAGAACGTCGTCGAGAAGGGGACCGGTACCCCCGCACAGCTCCCCGGCCGCGACGTGGCGGGCAAGACCGGTACGACGGACGACAACAAGTCGGCCTGGTTCGTCGGCTACACCCCTCAGTTGTCGACGGCCATCAGCATGTACCGGCTGGACGACGACGAGACCAACAAGGACCGCAAGTTCGAGAAGATGTACGGCACGGGTGGCGAGAAGACGATTCACGGTGCCTCCTTCCCGGCCCAGATCTGGCACGACTACATGGCGGGGGCGCTGAAGGGCGTGCCGGCCGTGTCGTTCCCGGAGCCGACGCCGATCGGCGAGAAGGTGTACGGCGGCGGTGCCCACAGCCCGACGCCGACGCCCACCATGGACGAGAAGCCCACGCACAGCGAGTCGCCGACAGCGCCGAACACGCCGTCGTCGCCCCCGCCGGTGCCCGACCCCACCGAGACCTGCGAGATGTGGGACTGGGACTGCAAGCACAACAACGGCGGGACCAATACCGGCTCCACGGACGGCTCGGACAACGGCGGTCCCGGCGGCAATCCGTCGACGCCGCCACCGGGCGGTGACAACGGAAACGGTCATGGCGGTCCGGGAGGCCCAGGCGGTCCCGGAGGCCCGGGAGGACCCGGATCGATCCTCGGCGGACCGCACGGCTGACATCGGCCCGATCCGTGGCATCACCCCATGAGGGCCGCCGCACCGGATGGTGCGGCGGCCCTCGTCGTTTCCACATCCCCGTACGGCAGGATGAACGGCATGCCAAGCGCAGAGAAGACCGACGTGGACCAGGAACGGCCCGTCGTACGGCCCACGCACCAGGACGAGATCGCCGCGGCGGGCAGCGAGCTGATCGGCGGACGGTCGGGACGCTGGACACGGCTCGGCAGCACGGCACTCACGCCCGTGGGAGCCGTCGCACTGGTGGCACTCGGCATGTTCGCCCTGGGCATGGTGCAGAAGCTCCCCTGCTACAACTGGGCGTGGTTCCGAGGTGCCACGTCGCAGTACACGCACGCCTGCTACTCCGACATCCCGCATCTCTTCGTCGCACGCGGGTTCTCCGACGGTCTCGTGCCGTACTTCGACCGGTTTCCCGGTGACATGCAGTACCTGGAGTACCCGGTTCTGACGGGTGTGTTCATGCAGGTCGCGTCGTGGCTGACGCCGGGCGGGTCCTTGCAGCACCGCGAGCAGATGTACTGGATGGTCAACGCGGGCATGCTGATGATCTGTGCCGTGATCATCGCCGTCTGCGTGGCCCGCACGCACCGCCGCCGCCCCTGGGACGCGCTGCTGGTCGCCCTCGCACCTGCCTTCGCGCTCACCGCGACGATCAACTGGGACCTGCTGGCGGTCGCGCTGACGGCCGCGGCGATGCTCATGTGGTCCCGGGCACGGGTGTTGGCGTTCGGCATCCTGATCGGGCTGGCCACGGCGGCCAAGCTCTACCCGGTGCTGCTGCTCGGGCCGGTCTTCGTCCTGTGCTGGCGAGCGGGAAAGTGGCGGGAATTCGTCGTGGCGACGCTTGGCGCGGCGGCGTCCTGGCTGGTGGTGAACCTGCCGGTGATGATCTTTGCCCCCGAGGGATGGAAGAGGTTCTACGCCTTCAGCGAGGAACGGGGCATCGACTTCGGTTCCTTCTGGCTGATCATCACCCAGCGCACCGGCAGGGCGATCGAGGTCACGACCGTCAACACCGTCTCGACCCTGCTGACGGTCGTGCTGTGCGCGGCGATCGGCGCACTGACGCTGATGGCACCGCGTCGGCCGCGTTTCGCGCAGCTCGTCTTTCTCGTCGTCGCCGTGTTCATCCTGGTCAACAAGGTGTACTCGCCGCAGTACGTGCTGTGGCTGATCCCGCTGGCCGTCCTGGCCAGGCCCCGATGGCGCGACTTCCTGATCTGGCAGGCGTGCGAGGTCATGTACTTCCTGGGCATCTGGATGTACCTCGCGTACACGACGAGCGGGGACAAGCACCAGGGGCTGCCCACGGAGGGGTACCAGCTGGCGATCGCCCTGCACCTGCTGGGCACGCTGTACCTCTGCGCCGTCGTGGTGCGGGACGTTCTTGTGCCGGAGCGCGACGTCGTGCGGCGCGACGGATCGGACGACCCGTCCGGCGGGGTGCTCGACGGTTCCGAGGACGCGTTCGTGCTGGGACGGGCGGCGTATCCGCCGCGGAAGTCCGTCGCCGCCGTACCGGGCCCGTGGGCCGGCCTGTCCGAGGCCGGGGAACCGGCCTCGGACTGAGACGAGGGTCTTCCCGAACCTTCCCGGGAAGACCCTCGCCGTCGGCGGCCCGCCGATCTCGTTCCGGCGCTGCGGCCGGAAGGGCTGCCGGGCGTCGAGCGCCGGCGAACCCTTCCGGGCGCAGCGCGGCCCGAACAATGCCTGGCTGTGGCCCGGTCGCGGGACCGGTGCCGGGGCCTAGTGGTCGACGAGCCGGTCGAACTGGGTGGTGGTGTGGCGCAGGTGGGCGACCAGTTCGTCGCCGACCTTCGGCTCCTGGGCGTCCGCGGGCACGAACAGGATCGACACCTGCATGTGCGGCGGTTCGGCGAACCATCGCTGCTTGCCCGCCCAGACGAACGGGGACAGGTTGCGGTTGACCGTGGCCAGGCCCGCGCGGGCGACCCCCTTGGCACGCGGCATCACACCGTGCAGGGCCTTCGGGGCCTCCAGGCCCACCCCGTGCGACGTTCCGCCCGCGACGACCACCAGCCAGCCGTCCGAGGCCGCCTTCTGCTGGCGGTAGCCGAAGCGGTCGCCCTTGGCGACGCGCGTGACGTCCAGAACGGCGCCCCGGTACTGCGTGGCCTCGTGGTCGCCGAGCCACAGCCGAGTGCCGATGCGGGCGCGGAAACGGGTCTGCGGGAACTGCTGCTGGAGCCGTCCCAGCTCCTCGGCGCGCAGATGGCTGACGAACATCGTGTGCAGCGGAAGCCGGGCCGCGCGCAGCCGGTCCATCCAGGCGATGACTTCCTCGACCGCGTCGGAACCGTCCGTGCGGTCCAGCGGAAGGTGAAGGGCGAAACCTTCGAGACGCACGTCCTCGATGGCCGCGTGCAACTGCCCGAGTTCCTCCTCCTTGACACCGTGGCGCTTCATCGAGCTCATGCACTCGATGACGACCCGCGCGCCCACCAGGGCGTGCACGCCGTCCACGGAGGAGACGGACCGGACGACGCGGTCGGGCAGCGGCACCGGTTCCTCGCCGCGGCGGAACGGGGTCAGCACGAGCAGGTCGCCGCTGAACCAGTCCTTGATGCGCGCCGCTTCGTAGGTGGTGCCGACGGCGAGCATGTCGGAGCCGAAGCGGATGGCCTCGTCGGCGAGCCGTTCGTGACCGAAGCCGTATCCGTTGCCCTTGCAGACCGGGACGATGCCGGGGAACTGGTCGAGGACGGATTTCTGGTGCGCCCGCCAGCGCGAGGTGTCGACGTACAGGGAGAGCGCCATGGCCGGTCCGGAACCTTTCTGGTGGCTGCGGGATGTCGGGGGTGTGCGGGGTCGGTCGCATCGCCCGGGGTGGAAACCCGCCGAGGGCTCCGCGGGGATGTGTGTCGGTGCGATGCCCCCATTGAAACGAATGAAGCCGGTTCCGTCAGCGGGGCGACGCGTTTCCGACCGGGCGCGTGTCCTACGGGGGACGACGCGCATCGGCGGGACGACGTGGGTCAGCGGCGAGACATGTAGATGTCGAGAGCCTTGTGGAGCAGCTTGTTCAACGGGAAGTCCCACTCGCCGAGGTACTCGGCCGCCTGCCCGCCGGTGCCCACCTTGAACTGGATCAGGCCGAAGAGGTGGTCGGTCTCGTCCAGCGAGTCGGAGATGCCGCGCAGGTCGTAGACGGTGGCGCCCATGGCGTACGCGTCGCGCAGCATTCGCCACTGCATCGCGTTCGAGGGCCGGACCTCCCGCTTGTGGTTGGCGGACGCACCGTACGAGTACCAGACGTGTCCACCGACGATCAGCATCGTCGCGGCGGCGACGTTCTCACCCTCGTGCCGTGCGAAGTACAGCCGCATCCGGTTGGGGTCCTCGGTGTTGAGAGCCGTCCACATGCGCTGGAAGTAGCTGAGCGGGCGCGGCCGGAACCGGTCGCGCTCCGCCGTGATCTCGTACAGCCGCTGCCACTCGGCGAGTTCGTCGTAGCCGCCCTGGACGACCTCGACGCCGGCCTTCTCGGCCTTCTTGATGTTGCGTCGCCACAGCTGGTTGAAGCCCTTGTGGACATCTTCGAGGGAACGGTTGGCCAGCGGTACCTGGAAGACGTAGCGGGGCTGTACGTCGCCGAAGCCGGCTCCGCCGTCCTCGCCCTGCTGCCAGCCCATCTTCCGCAGCCGGTCGGCGACCTCGAAGGCGCGGGGCTCGATGTGGGTGGCCTCGATGTCGCGCAGCCGCTTCACCTCCGGGTCCTGGATGCCCGCCTTGATGGCGGCCGCGTCCCAGCGACGGATGATGACCGGCGGGCCCATCTTCACCGAGAAGGCACCCTGCTGCTTGAGATGCGCCAGCATCGGCCGCAGCCACTCGTCCAGGTTCGGCGCGTACCAGTTGATGACCGGGCCCTCGGGCAGATAGGCGAGGTAGCGCTTGATCTTGGGCAGCTGCCGGTAGAGCACCAGCCCCACGCCGACGAGCTGTCCGTCCCGGTCGAACCACCCCAGGCTCTCCGAGCGCCATTCGGCCTTCACGTCTGCCCATGCCGGGACCTGCATGTGACTTGCAGCGGGCAGATTCTGGATGTATGCCAGATGCTGCTCTCGACTGATGGTCCTCAGGGTCAGGCTCATGCGGGGCGCTCCTCGGCAGGTGTGTCCCCATCGGTCAGGGGCTCCGGCTCTCGCGCCGAAGCCTACTGTGACCGGTGAGTGCGCCGTTTGGCCGTATGGGACCCGACCGGATTCGCCCACGCCGGGAACCGGTGGGTCCCGGCGTGGGCAAACTCGGCCGAAGCCCGGTACGGGCTTCGCGGCGGCGGCCTGCCGAACCGGCTCCGTCCGCTCGCGTTCAGCGGCGGATCAGCCCACCACCCCGCCGAAGAGGCCACCGTGTGCCATGCCGAGGAAGAACCCGATGGCGGCGGCGCCCAGGCCGATGATCAGCGGGAACCTCTCGCGTGTGGTCACCGAGATGTACAGCCCGTATGCCGCGGTGAGGATCCCGACGAGTCCCGCCCACGAGCTGACCAGATGCAGGTTGTGGAACATCGCCGTCACGAAGGCGAGCGCCCCGAGCACCAGCGTCACCGCCACCAGGGCCTGCTGGAGCGGATGGGGCTTGCCGTCCGTGGCGAGGAGGGAGACGGGGGGACGGGGTCGTGTTGCCTGTGCCATGGAGAACCTCCTGGCCGAAAGGCGGTGCATTGTGGCACCGCTCACACCCGATGTGTACAGATTGCGTCTCCTGAGCCGTGGATTTCAACCGGAAGCCGGTGTGCGGGTAGTCTGTACGGTCTGCACCGGTGTCTGCCCAGGTCGGCCCGCCAGCCCCGTTCGACGGAGGCGTACATGGCGGCCGTTCCGCTCGGAGGCGCCGATGCTCACGCATCACGACCCTCCTGCCACGGAACGACCGTGGCCGCTGAGTCCAAAGGAGGTGGGTTCCACATGCGTCACTACGAGGTGATGGTCATCCTCGACCCCGATCTCGAGGAGCGCGCTGTCTCCCCGCTGATCGAGAACTTCCTCTCCGTCGTCCGTGAGGGCAACGGAAAGGTCGAGAAGGTCGACACCTGGGGCCGTCGTCGTCTCGCTTACGAGATCAAGAAGAAGCCCGAGGGCATCTACTCGGTCATCGACCTGCAGGCCGAGCCTGCGGTCGTCAAGGAGCTCGACCGCCAGATGAACCTGAACGAGTCGGTCCTCCGGACCAAGGTCCTCCGTCCCGAGATCCACTGAGCATTCCGCTCAGCGGTCATCGGGTCCGAGTAGCAGCAAGCAGCCAGAAGCAATCCCGCCGAGAGGTTCACCCATGGCAGGCGAGACCGTCATCACGGTCGTCGGCAATCTCGTCGACGACCCCGAGCTGCGCTTCACCCCGTCCGGTGCGGCGGTCGCGAAGTTCCGTGTCGCGTCCACTCCCCGCATCTTCGACCGGCAGACCAACGAGTGGAAGGACGGCGAAGGCCTGTTCCTCACCTGCTCGGTCTGGCGGCAGGCAGCGGAGAACGTCGCCGAGTCGCTCCAGCGAGGCATGCGCGTCGTCGTGCAGGGCCGACTGAAGCAGCGGTCGTACGAGGACCGCGAGGGCATCAAGCGCACGGTCTACGAGCTGGATGTCGAGGAAGTCGGCCCCAGCCTCAAGAACGCCACGGCCAAGGTCACCAAGACCACCGGTCGCGGTGGCCAGGGTGGATACGGCGGTGGCCAGCAGGGCGGCGGCAACTGGGGCGGCGGTCCCGGTGGCGGCGGCCAGCAGGGCGGCGGCGGTGCTCCCGCCGACGACCCGTGGGCCACCGGCGCGCCCTCCGGCGGTCAGCAGGGTGGCGGCGGAGGCGGTTGGGGCGGAAGCTCCGGCGGCTCCGGCGGCGGCTACTCGGACGAGCCTCCCTTCTAGGGCAGCTCGTACCCCACTTCTTGATCACACAGGAGAAACACCATGGCGAAGCCGCCTGTGCGCAAGCCTAAGAAGAAGGTCTGCGCGTTCTGCAAGGACAAGACCCAGTACGTGGACTACAAGGACACGAACATGCTGCGGAAGTTCATTTCCGACCGTGGCAAGATCCGTGCCCGCCGCGTGACCGGCAACTGCACGCAGCACCAGCGTGACGTCGCCACGGCCGTGAAGAACAGCCGTGAGATGGCGCTGCTGCCCTACACGTCCACCGCGCGATAAGGGAAGGGTGACCGAATCATGAAGATCATCCTGACCCACGAGGTCTCCGGCCTCGGCACTGCGGGCGACGTCGTTGACGTCAAGGACGGGTACGCCCGCAACTACCTGGTTCCGCGTGGCTTCGCCATCCGCTGGACCAAGGGTGGCGAGAAGGACGTGGCGCAGATCCGCCGCGCCCGCAAGATCCACGAGATCGCCACGATCGAGCAGGCCAACGAGATCAAGGCCAAGCTGGAGGGCGTGAAGGTCCGTCTGGCCGTTCGCTCCGGCGACGCCGGCCGCCTCTTCGGCTCCGTGACCCCGGCTGACATCGCTTCGGCGATCAAGGCTGCCGGTGGCCCCGAGGTCGACAAGCGCCGCGTTGAGCTCGGTTCGCCGATCAAGACGCTCGGCGGGCACCAGGTGTCCGTGCGTCTGCACCCCGAGGTTGCCGCGCAGCTCGGTATCGAGGTTGTCGCTGCCTAAGGGCACAGCTCACCTGAGCAAGTGAAGGGCCGCATCCGACCGGGTGCGGCCCTTCACCGTTGTTCCGTGCCGCCATCGCCAGGTCGTTGTTCCGTATCGTCGGCGCCGCACGTGAGGAGGTGTTTCACGTGAAACGGTATTCGAGAGGCCGGATACATGAGGACATGTGCGCTGATGGATGTCACTGACTGATGTTTCACGTGAAACAGGGCATTGGCGTCGGTCAGCGAGTGGCGCCGGTGACCACCCACCTGCCCGATCGGGTACGGAGCCAGAGCGTCGCCAGACGGACGGCCATCATCAAGGTCATGGCCCACCACAGTGCGGTGAGTCCGCCGTCGAAGGTCGGCACCAGCAGGGCGACCGGAGCGAAGACCGCCAGCGTGACGATCATGGCCCATGCGAGGTAACGCCCGTCGCCGGCGCCCATCAGCACTCCGTCCAGCACGAAGACCACGCCCGCGATCGGCTGGGACAGTGCGACCACCAACAGGGCAGGAACCAGGGCGCCTTGGACGGATTGGTCGCTGGTGAACAAGGGGACGAACAACGGTCGCGCGAGGACGACCAGGGCTCCGAACACCACCCCGGAGACGATGCCCCACTGGACCATGCGACGGCAGGCCTCACGGGCCCCTCTGCTGTCACCGGCTCCCAGGTATCGACCGATGATGGCCTGCCCCGCGATGGCGATGGCGTCGAGTGCGAAGGCCATCAGGCTCCAGAGCGAGAGGATGATCTGGTGTGCGGCGATTGCGGTATCGCCGAGACGTGCGGCGACGGCGGTGGCGATCATCAATACTGCGCGGAGCGACAGCGTACGGACCAGCAACGGAACACCTGCCTGGGCGCTGGCTCTGATCCCCGCGGCATCGGGGCGCAGCGACGCGCCGTGTCGGCGTGCTCCTCGTACCACCACGATCAGGTAGGCGGCGGCCATGGAAACCTGGGCGATGACGGTGCCCCAGGCGGATCCGGCGATGCCGAGCCCGGCGCCGTAGACGAGTCCCACGTTCAGGGCCCCGTTGGCGGCGAAGCCACCGATGGCGACATAGAGCGGTGTCCTGGTGTCTTGCAGGCCGCGAAGAACGCCGGTTGCTGCCATCACTATGAGCATGGCCGGGATGCCGAGGCTGGAGATCCTCAGGTACGTGGTGGCGTAGGGAGCTGCCGTTTCGGAGGCACCGAGGGCGTTCACGATCCAGGGTGCGGACGGCAGCACAGCGGCGATGACGAATATGCCGAGCAGGAGGGCCAGCCAGATTCCGTCCATGCCCTGTCGGATGGCGGAGGCCAGGTCGCCGGCGCCTACCTGGCGTGCCACTGCTGCCGTGGTGGCGTAAGCGAGGAAGACGAAGATGCTGACGGCGGTGGTCAGCAGGGCCGCCGCGATGGCCAGGCCGGCCAGTTGCGCCGTACCGAGATGGCCGACGATGGCACTGTCGACCATCACGAAGAGCGGCTCTGCGACGAGTGCGCCGAAGGCGGGGAGGGCGAGCGAGATGATCTCGCGGTCGTGCCGTCGACGACTGGGTGGGGAGGGCGCCGGAGCCTGAGTCATGAGCGTCAATCTAATCTTCCACAGGTAATAGATGCAACCTAATCACGTCCCTTACATTTGCTGGGGGTCGGCGTTCTCCCGGGTGAGGTTGGCCGTGATCTTGAGTGGGTGGAAGAAGTTTTTCTTCCCCACAGCCAGTGGATGGAGAAGTTGCAGGTCAGGGCATCAATCGGGGTGCCGCTATGAATTTGTCCACAGTGCTGTCCCCTGCTCTGTGCACAGGATCTGGCGGGTTCTCCACAGCATCTGGTCTGTCGTCCACATGCCCTGTGGATAACCAGATTGGCTGACGGTGCCGAGCGGCCTACCGTGGTCCGGCGCCCGCACCCTGTTCCGGCCCTGGAAACCCGTAGAACTCGACGCGCCGGAACCGGAGTCGGGCGTCCTGTTTGTCGGTGCCGTGCCGTAAGAAGGAGTGGCATGGCGAGGTCCGCGGAGCGGACGGGAGGAGGTGGCCCGGTGAGCATTCCCGAGCCCTTGGACTGGGCCGACACCGGCCCCGGCGACCGTCTGCCCGTTTCCCGTCAGCGCCGTGGCGAGGGTCGTGACCGCGGCGATCAGCACGAGCGCGGCAGGGACAACGACGGATGGGAGAGCGGCCCCTCGGGGTTCGAGCGGGTGCCGCCCCAGGATCTCGATGCCGAGCAGTCCGTCCTGGGCGGCATGCTCCTGTCGAAGGACGCCATCGCCGATGTCGTGGAGATCATCAAGGGGCACGACTTCTATCGTCCCGCCCACGAGACCGTCTACCAGGCGATCCTGGACCTCTACGCCAAGGGCGAGCCTGCCGATCCGATCACGGTGGCGGCCGAACTGGTCAAGCGTGGGGAGATCACCAAGGTCGGCGGGGCGCCGTATCTGCATACCCTCGTCCAGTCCGTGCCGACCGCGGCCAATGCCTCGTACTACGCGGAGATCGTTCACGAGCGGGCCGTTCTGCGGCGGCTCGTGGAGGCCGGGACGAAGATCACGCAGATGGGATACGCGGCCGACGGCGATGTCGACGACATCGTGAACTCCGCGCAGGCCGAGATCTACGCCGTCACCGAGCAGCGCACCAGTGAGGACTACCTGCCGCTCGGCGACATCATGGAGGGCGCCCTCGACGAGATCGAGGCGATCGGGTCCCGCAGCGGCGAGATGACCGGAGTGCCGACCGGTTTCACCGACCTCGACGCGTTGACGAACGGGCTGCACCCGGGGCAGATGGTCGTCATCGCCGCCCGTCCCGCGATGGGTAAGTCCACACTGGCGCTGGACTTCGCCCGGGCCTGCTCGATCAAGAGCAACCTGCCCAGCGTGATCTTCTCGCTCGAAATGGGCCGCAACGAGATCGCCATGCGACTGCTGTCGGCCGAGGCCCGCGTCGCGCTGCACCACATGCGTTCCGGCACCATGACCGACGACGACTGGACGCGACTGGCCCGCCGGATGCCGGACGTGTCGGCTGCCCCTCTCTACATCGACGACTCGCCGAACCTCTCCATGATGGAGATCCGTGCGAAGTGCCGTCGGCTCAAGCAGCGCAACGACCTCAAGCTCGTGGTCATCGACTATCTGCAGCTGATGCAGTCCGGCGGCTCCAAGCGGGCCGAGAGCCGGCAGCAGGAGGTCTCGGACATGTCCCGAAACCTCAAGCTGCTGGCGAAGGAGCTGCAACTCCCGGTCATCGCGCTCTCCCAGCTGAACCGTGGCCCCGAACAGCGCACGGACAAGAAGCCGATGGTGTCCGACCTGCGTGAATCGGGGTCCATCGAGCAGGACGCCGACATGGTGATCCTGCTGCACCGCGAGGACGCGTACGAGAAGGAGTCGCCCCGTGCGGGCGAGGCCGACCTGATCGTGGCCAAGCACCGAAACGGTCCCACGGCGACGATCACCGTGGCGTTCCAGGGCCACTATTCACGCTTTGTGGACATGGCGCAGACCTGATTCCGTTGTTGTAGGGTCTCAGATTTCGTGTCGGAATCTCACGGTCGATGTCGGATCGAAGTCGGATCCGACACTGAGCTGAGACTCGCAGGTCGCTGCTGCACCCCGTTCGAGTGCAGGCGTTGCCGGTGCGCTCTCGTCGGTGTGTTGAAGCGGGAGCATCGTGCTGCCGATGGCAAATCCGACCACGGGAGTGGGGATGGGAGCGACGGTCAGTTTTCGTGTGTGCCCGTCCCATCGTGGTCATGTCATGACATGAGTGCGCTACCACTGGGACGAGGAAGACACCTGGTTCTACTTCGAGGTCGACGTCGAAAGCCGGGTGACCCGGCAGATCGAGTTGCGAGGCCCTTGACCGACCCCGATCGCTGCCGCCTCCCTGAAGGAATGGCAGCAGGCCCACGATGCAGGCCGCCTCGACCAGTACGACAACAGGTTCGGGATCACCGCAGAAATGCCCGTCTCGGAGTGGGAAGGCCGCGACCCGGAGCAACTGACCTCCGAGGAGTTCCAGGAGGTCTGGGACATGGTCCGCCGACAGATCGCAGCCCGGCCGTCCTGACTCCTGAAGCGGGCCATGAGGAAACGCCATCCCTCCTGAGACGAGTCCTGGCCATGACGTGAGACAGCCCGACAACCTGCTTCAAGGGCGCGAGTGGGCCGTCCGGTTCGCTGTGCCGGTCCAACGGCGATCCGAAGCCCGGCGCGGATAAGTCCCTTGATTCGCCCCAGGTCGACCGGAAGACTGCTGCGGTGCTGCGGTGCTGCGGTGCTGCGGTCCTGCGGTCCTGCGGTCCTGCGTCTGTGGCGTCGCCAGGACGCGGCAGATTCGATGTCCTGGGAGTGCCTACCTATGCCAGAGCTCGTGCCACCGCTGCCTGCCGGCTACCGGGCACGCCCAGCGACAGCCGATGACATCAGCACCATTCATCGCCTCGTCTCGGCTTGCGAGCGTGAGCTGTACGGTCGGGTGCAGACCGACCTCGGCGGCATCACCGCCGTCCTCGCCCGACCGGGGCTTGTCCCGGAGCTGGACACCCTGCTGATCCACGACCGGACGGGGCATCTGGCCGCTCGCGCTTGGGTGGACCGGCGCTCTGAGGTCGATGTCCATCCTCGGCACCGGGGCCGCGGTCTCGGCGCCATGCTCCTGGACTGGGCCGAAGCCCGTGCCCGCCGGGCAGGGAGCGAACAGATCGTCCAGACCGTGCCGGACGACGACGCGGGGGCCGTCGCGCTGCTGTGTTCCCGCGGATATGGGCCGATGGTGACCGAATGGCTGCTGGAGTTCGCCATGCCCGATGAGCCCGCGGTGCCGGAGCCCTCTGCGGGAATCACGGTCCGACCCTTCTGCCCGGGCGATGAGCACAACGCGCACCAGCTCATCGAGGACGCCTTCGACGAGTGGCAGCAGCGGCGCATGCCCTACCAGGAGTGGGCCCGGCACACTGTCGAACGCCCCACATTCGCCCCTGCGATGTCTGCCCTGGCGTTCGACGGCGGGCAACTGGTAGGCGCCGTGGTCGCGTTGGACCTACCGGAGACCGGTGAGGGCTACATTGAGCAGGTCGCGGTTCGCCGTGACCACCGTAACCAGGGCATCGCCCGCCTGCTGCTGTGTCACGCCTTCCGCGCTTTCCACCGGCAAGGACGGCGGACGTGCACGCTCGGCACGCACTCCGACACCGGCGCGCTCACCCTGTACCTACGCGTGGGCATGAAGGTTCGACGCAGCTCCACGGTCTACCGGAAGAGCCTGCACGCCTGTGGCCGCAGCCCGGCACCGATCCGGAGCGATGATTCTTGAACTGCCCGTTCGACCAGCGGCAACGCTCGACCCCGGATGTATCCGGTCGTGTCGTCGTGTCCGTCGTCCGGAAGGCTCGCGTAGACGCGCAGGGGCCGCCCCGGAAGCCTGGCAGCCGCCGACTCCTGAGACCCTCTTCGAACGCGGACGCGTCCCAGGGACCTGCCTTCACCAATGTCTGAGGGAGGCGTCGTTGTCCCGCGGCGAGTTCGGCGAATGGGGTGAGGCCGTCGTGGAAGGGCTCGGCGAAGGCCAGGGCCGGTGGGGTCGCCGCTGTCGACTCCGTGTGGTCGCCGGGCATCACTCTCAGACAGTCGGTCATACCGCGGAGCACGGTCTCCCGGTCGTGGTCGGCGAGGGGCAGAAGAGAGCATCGGTCGGAAGGCCGCCCCGTGCTGGATGAGGTGGCGGAGGCGAACTGCGGGCTAGTCGGCTGCGGCCTCATGAAGCTGTGCGATGTGGGCGGCGTTCAGTTCCAGGTGTCTGCCGGCGAAGCGGTTCCGCATGCGGCGGTCGTGGGTGACGACGACGACCGCGCCTCGGTAGCAGGCCAGGGCTCCTTCCAGTTCCTCGATCAGGGCGGGGGACAGGTGGTTGGTGGGCTCGTCCAGCAGCAACAGGTCGACGGGCTCGCTGACGAGGCGGGCAAGTTCGATCCGGCGCCGTTGCCCGTAGGACAGCTCGCCCACTTTCAGGCGCAGGTCGGCGGGGCTGAACAGGCCGAGGGACAGGAGTTGGTCCGTGTGCTCGTCCAGGTCGCCCGCGCGTCCGTGGGCGAACGCTTGCGGGACTGTCAGGCCGGCCGGCCACGGCGTTTCCTCCTGTCTCAAGTGCCCGACTCGGCCCCGCGTGCGCACCGTTCCCTCATCGGGTTGCAGCTCACCCGCCAGCACCCGCATCAGTGTCGTCTTTCCGGCCCCGTTGGGTCCGGTGACCAACAGCCTTTCCCCGCCGCCGATCCGCAGCGACGGTACGTGCAGCCGGTCCTCGACACGGATGCCGGTGAGTTCCGCCGCGGCCTGCGACGTCCGACCGTCGGCGGTCGTCATCCGGGCGGCGAACATCAGCGGTTCGGGCGGCGGCGCGACAGGATTTTCCGTCAGCCGCTCGACACGCTCCTTCGCGTTGCGGATACGGGCCATGGCCCCGTGGCCACGGCCGCGGGAACGGAAGCCGCCGTGGCCGAACACGGCGAACGGCAGCTTGCGAGGGATCGCATCCAACCGTGCCACGTTCGTGGCGGCCGACTTCTGGCTCCGGGCCAGTTCGGAGCACCAGTCCGTGTACTCCTGCAGACGGCGGCGTCGCTCAGCGGCCTTGGCGGCGAGGTATCCGTCGTAGCCGTCGCCGTAACGCGTCACCTTGCCCTCGCCGACCTCCAGGATCGTGGTGGTGACCCGTTCCAGGAACACCCGGTCGTGGGTGACCGCGAGCACGGTGCCGCGATGCGCCCGCAGGTGTGCCTCCAGCCAGCCCACCGCCTGGTCGTCCAGATCATTGGTCGGCTCGTCCAGCAGCAACAGCTCCGGCTGGGATGCCAAGGTCGCGGCCAATGACAGTCGTGACCGCTCACCGCCCGACAGCGTGCCGAGCGGTCTGTCCCGGGCCAGGCCCGGCAGGCCGAGCCCGTGCAGGGCGATGTCGACCCGGGCATCCGCCTCGTAGCCGGCACGCGCCTCGTAGCGGGCCACCAGGTGGGCGTAGGCGTCCAGTGCTGCGGTGAGCTCCGCCCCCGCCAAGCCCTTGAGCCCGGCTTCGGCGTCGCGCATCCGTGCTTCCAGGACGCGCAGATCGGATAGAGCCACATCCACCGCGTCCTGGACACTGGCCTTTGGGGGCAGAGACAACGACTGAGCGAGATGGCCCGAGCCGCCATGTGCAACCACGGTCAACTCGCCGTGATCGGGCCGGTCCTGCCCGGCGATCAGCCGCAGCAGGGTGGATTTCCCGGCCCCGTTGTCCCCGATGATGCCGGCCTTCTCGCCAGGACTGATGCTGAAGGACACGTCGTCCAGCACGGTGTGGTCGTCGTAGCGGCGGGTGACGTTCTGAAGAGACAGTTGTGAGGTAAGCATGGAGCCCCCTGTTCTCGGCCGGGCCGATCGGCATGGGTGGAAGAACGCATCCGCGCACGTCAGAACCTTCCGAGGCACGCCAGGCAGGCGGCATTACGGGAGGAGTGGAATCACGGATGAGAACGCGCGACGGCGGAGCCGAGCTCGACGCGGCCGCGGGGGACTGTCACAGGGAACCCATGCGAAGCACCTTAGGCGGGTGATTCGCGTGCCGACAAGCCATTTCTTCGGTGGGGCGGCGGAAGCAACAACGACGGATGTGTGCGTGTGGCCGACCATCGGCGAGCACGGCCTCGGCACGGCGCATCCGTGCTTCGAGGTCGCGGGTATCGGCAGGGTCCATGTCGACAACGCCCCGAACGCAGGCCCGGGTAGGCGGCGCGGGGGCTGGGCAAGGTGACCGAAGCTGCCGGGCGCGATCACGGGTGGCTCGCCGTTGTCGGGCTGATT
Source organism: Streptomyces sp. NPDC056061 (assembly GCF_042266885.1). Taxonomy (NCBI): domain Bacteria; kingdom Bacillati; phylum Actinomycetota; class Actinomycetes; order Kitasatosporales; family Streptomycetaceae; genus Streptomyces; species Streptomyces sp. NPDC056061. The sequence continues at coordinate 230,503 of NZ_JBHJWQ010000003.1, forward strand.
TCGCCAGGTGACCAGTCGCATCAGGCCGGACGAAATGCGTTCGTCGTAATGCGGCTTTCACGGGTAGTTGTTGAGCATGACTTCTTCAGCCGAACAATTGCTTCCGGGTACACAGCGTGCTCTGATGCACCGCATTGCCACCGCACAGTCGGAAGGCCGGACTCCTTCGCTCGTCGCCGCAGTGCGGAGGGGGAGGGAGCGGACCGTCTGGAATGGATCCCGGAGTTGTGTGGATGGTCACGCACCGGACGCGGACACGCAGTTCAGGATCGGTTCGCTCACCAAGACCTTCACCGCGGTGCTGGTCCTGCGGCTCCGTGACGAGGGACTGCTGGACTTGTCGGACCCGTTGGAGAAGCACCTCCCCGGAACCGGCGTGGGGGATGTCACCATCCATCAACTCCTGGGCCACAGTGCCGGACTGGGGGCGGAGTCACCCGCGCCGTGGTGGGAGAGGACACCGGGGGCATTGCGTCCCGAGCTGGCCGATGTACTCGGTGAGGGAACGAGGATGCATCCGCCGGGCCACCGGTACCACTACTCGAACCCGGGTTACACCCTGCTGGGCACGCTGATCGAGCGGGTGCGCGGGGAACGTTGGGAAGAGGTGCTGCGGCGGGAAATTCTTGAGCCGCTGGGAATGCACCGCACGAGCCCCCGTCCCCAGGCACCGCACGCAAGTGGCTGGGCGGTGCATCCCTGGGCGGATGTCATGCTGCCCGAACCGGCGGAGGACCTCGGACTGATGGCCCCGGCCGGCCAGCTCTGGTCCACCACCGACGACCTTCTCCGCTTCGCGGTCTTTCTTGCCGAGGGCGACGAACGGGTGCTTGGCGCGGCCTCGGTGGAGCAGATGCGCGAACCGTCCGCACCGACTCAGCCCGGTGACTGGGACGGCGTATACGGCTTGGGCCTTCAGATCGAACGGAGGGGCGGCCGCACGTTCTACGGGCACACGGGCTCGCTGCCCGGGTTCCTCGCAGCCCTGTGGTTCAGCGTCGATGACGACGTGGCGGCCGTCGCTCTGACCAACGTCACGTCGGGACCACTGATCGGCGCTCTCGCCGCCGATCTTGTGGAGATCGTCGCCGACGCCGAGCCTCGTATCCCGGAGCCCTGGCGCCCGCTTTCCGAGGCGGACCAGGAGCTTCTCGCGCTGACCGGTCCCTGGTACTGGGGCGTACGGGCGAATGTGCTGCGCCTGACCTCGGACGGCGGGTTGGAGATCCGGCCCTTGCAGGGCAGTGGACGTGGCGCCCGATTCACCGCACGACGTGACGGCACCTGGATAGGTCGTGACGGCTATTACGCGGGAGAGATTCTGCGTGTCGTCCGGAACGGCGACGGCACTGTGAACCATCTCGACCTGGGCTCCTTCGTCTTCACGCGGAAGCCGTACGATCCCGAGGCAGCTGTTCCCGGCGGTGTGGACGGCGGTGGGTGGCGGGGCCTCGAAGCCTGAGCGCTGTGTTTCACGTGAAACGGGTACGCAACGGGTACGACCGGTTGGGGGATGCTGAAGCGGCAGTGACCACCGGGTTGGCCGCAGGAGCGGGGTGGCCACAGGGGCGGGCCCGGAAGACGGATGGGCCTGAGGGCAGTTCCGGGTCCGGGCCCGCCCGGCTGTTCGCCACCGATGCGGTGTGCGGGGAGCGCTCGGGCCGGACCCGGGCCGTGGTCAGAGCGAGAGCTTGAACCCCAGATGGCTGGCGGTGAAGCCGAGCTGCTCGTAGAACCGATGGGCCTCGGTCCGGGTTGCGTCGGATGTCAGCTGGACCAGCTGACAGTTCTGGCGCCTGGATTCCTCCACGGCCCACGTGATCAGGTGGGTTCCGAGTCCGCTTCCGCGTGCGTCGGCATGAATGCGGACGCTTTCGATGACGGCACGGGTCGAGCCGCGCCGGGAAAGCCCCGGGATCACCGTCAGTTGCAGAGTTCCGACAGCGCGGCCCTCGCGGACGGCGACCACCAGGTGCTGATTGGGGTCGTCCGCGAGCCGTCGGAATGCGGCGTGGTACGGAGTGAGGTCGTCCGGTGACTCACGCTGTGCGCCCAGTGGGTCGTCGGCGAGCATGGCCACGATCGAGGGGATGTCGGCCGGAGTGGCGGTGCGTATCTCCAGTTCGTTCATGATGGGCAGGTTACGCAGCTCACACGGGCGGCGCAGGAACGTTCCCGAGTGGTGGGCGGACCGTCCGGCCCCGTCCTTTCCAGGGGCGGTCGCACCTCGCTCTGTCGGCCCGAGGCGTTCTCCGGCCTGCTCGTTCCGCACCCGCTGTGGTGAACCGGCGGTGGCCGGTGGCCACTGCGATCCGGCGTTGACGTCACCCGTCGGAATGCGGACCGCGTCCGCGCGGCCGATCGCGCGGAGGCCCGTTCCGACCGCCGGGGACGAGAAGCCGGGCTGCTGCCTCGGTCAGCCCATGGCCACGGTCAGCGGGGCGAAGCGACGAGTCCAGTCGCCCGGGAGGTCCGGGGCGCCGTACGTCATCAGGGTGGTGTCGGAGTCGGTGCGCAGACCACGCTCCTTGAGCCAGACGAGCAGTTCCGCGTGGCGTGCGTCGACGTCCGCGCGCAACGGCAGGTCCGATGCCGAGGCGAGGGACGTGACGAGCGCCTGGGCCGTGCGGGTGTCGGGCGCGATCAATGGGCCGATCACCTGGGTGCGGGCACTCGGCCAGGCCGCCGCGTATCCGACGAGTCTTCCGTTGTCCTCCGCGACCCGGAGCTGATCGGCGTAGGCGGGCAGCCGGGCGAGGACATGGGTCCGGTCGACACCGAATACCTCCGCGTCCAGCTGGACGAGTACGCGCAGGTCCTCCGCCGTGGCCGGACGGACGCCCACCGTGTGCTCGCCGCCGTTCACCGGCACGAAGCGGCCGGTGACCCGTTCGGCGCGGGCCACGGGTTCGAAGCCGAGTTGTTCGTAGAGCGGAAGTCCTGCTGACGTGGCGTACAGGCTGAGAGGTGTGTCTCCCGCCTCGTCGATCATTCGGAGCATCAGGTGCCGGGCGATCCCCTGTCGCGCATGGCGCTCGGCGACGAGCAACATGCCGATGGCGGCCAGTCGCGGGCCGTAGGAGGTCACCACGCACGTGGCCGCCAGTCCCTGGCCGCCACCGGGATCATCGATGCCGTATCCGGTTCCCGCGGCAAGGAGCAGACCCCATCGGTGTTCGTCACGTGGCCAGCCACGGTCCTCGCAGAGATCGGCACAGGCGACCAGATCGGCCGGGGTGAGACGCCGTACTCGCAATTCGGCGAGTGGACGAGACAGTGGCGCAGGCATGCAGGTCAGGCTCTCCGACAGGATGCGACCGTGTCCACCCCATTACCACCCGGTCCGGCAGGTCGGTTCTCGAGGCTTGAGCACGGGGATCGCCGTGATGAACAGAGACGAACGGGTGCGTGACCGCAGCCAGCGGCGGGGCGATCACGAGGCCGATCTCGACCAGCGCACGGATGCTCCGACGAGTGCGACGAGGAGGCTCCGGCGGGCGGAACGTGTGAGTGGTTTCACGTGAAACACGGTGCCGGGACCAGAGGGTCCGGGCTTCCGACGGCGGGAGTACCCGCAACTGCTGGCGGTGTACTGGTATTATGCCCAGCTTCTGTGCGGCCGTCGGACGGCCGGTCGGCACGCATTCCCTTCCGGCCTCCCAGCAGGCGGGCGGCTCCGCGGCTCGCATCTTTATGGATGCGCGCGGCCGAGGTGGATTCGCGGCCCGGTCCCGGGGCAAAGGAGCGTAACGGGAAAGCTGATTCGGATGTGCAGCCCCTCCGCCGTGTGTCCGGTCCGTGCTCATAGTGGTCCGTGTTCATAGTGGTCTGCGTTCATGGCATGTGAGCCCGCGGGGAACCAAGGGCAGGAAATCGGCCGTCGACCACAAGCAGGGTCGGAAAGCGCCCGTGGGCTGCAGTTGCGGGCCGTCCGGGTACGCAGGGCGACCATAAGACGTTCAAGGCGAGGCACAGTATGGATGCTCCGGCCACCAGGTGGACCGAAGGCGGGACGGACAGATCTCCCGATGCGGTTCTGATCCATCGCACGCTGACCGAGATCTCACCGGTCGCGGACAAGGCGACCTCGTACTTCTACGCCCTGCTCTTCACCCGGCGTCCCGACCTCCGTGCCTTGTTTCCGGTCGCGATGGACATGCAGCGCGATCGTCTCTTCCGGGCGATCCTCGCCGCGGCGGACCGGTTCGACGATCCCCCCGCGCTTGCCGAGTACCTCGGGGAGCTGGGCCGCGGTCACCGCAAGTACGGCACCTTGGCCGCGTACTACCCCGCTGTGGGTGAGGCACTGCTCGGCGCGCTGAGCCGCTATGTCACCACGGTCTGGGACCAGGAGACCGAAGGAGCATGGGTCCGCGCCTACACCGCGATGTCACAGATCATGATCGACGCGGCTGCCGAGGACGAGCGACGGGCCCCGGCATGGTGGCACGCGGAAATCATCTCGCACGAGCGGAGAACACGCGACATAGCGGTTCTCACCGTCCGCCCCGATCAGGTCTATCCCTTCGTCGCGGGCCAGTACGCGGCGATGGAGACGCCGTGGTGGCCCCGTGTCTGGCGTCACTACTCCTTCGCCTCGGCACCCCGCCGCGACGGTCTGCTCACCTTTCATGTCAAGGCGGTCCCGGCAGGATGGGTCTCCAACGCGCTGGTTCACCGGGCCCGGCCCGGCGACGTCGTGCGCCTCGGTCCGCCGACCGGTTCGATGACGGTCGACCATTCCACCCATCACGGCCTGCTCTGCCTGGGCGGCGGCACGGGCATCGCGCCGATCAAGGCACTCGTCGAGGACGTCGCGGAGCGCGGCGACCGGCGTCCCATGGAGGTTCTCTACGGGGCACGCAGCGATCACGACCTGTACGAGATCGACACGATGATGCGCCTCCAGAAGACCTTCCCCTGGCTCACGGTGCGGCCGGTGGTCGCGGTCGGCCGACCCGGGTGGGAGGGCGGTCTGCAGGGGCTGCTGTCGGAGGCCGTGCGTGAATGCGGCCCGTGGCGCGAGTACAACGCCTATCTCTCGGGCCCACCCGGCATGATCCGCAGCAGTGCGGACGCGCTCAGAAGCATGGGCATGCCGACCGATCGCATCCGCCATGACGCCGTCGAGGAACTGGCGGCCGTCGTTGACGGGTGACACGTGCAACCTGGTAGGGCACACGGGTCCTGAGGCCCGCGGTCCGGTGGCGCCGCAGGACCGGAGCGGTCAGCCCAGGTCGGGTGCGTGCATGGCGCGTACGCCCTCGATATTGCCGTCGAGGTAGTGCCGGAGCGACAGCGGTACGAGATGGACGGCGGCGATGCCCACCCGGCTGAACGGCACCCGGACGACCTCGTACTCCCCGCAGGGGGCATCGACCTCGGGACCATGGCGCAGGGAAAGATCCATCGACTTCAGCCGGCAGACGAAGAAGTGCTGGACTTTTACGCCCTTCACCCCACCGCCCTCGATGTGCTCGACGGTGTCGACGAAGCAGGGGACCACATCGGTGACCTCGGCACCGAGCTCCTCATCCAGCTCGCGGTGCAGGGCGTCGACGACGGTGGTGTCCTCGGGCTCGACCCCGCCGCCCGGTGTGAGCCAGTACGGGTCCACTCCGGGCTTGGTGCGTTTGATCAGGACGAGGTCGTTGCCGTCGAGCAGAATGGCGCGTGCGGTGCGCTTGACCACGGGACGTTCGGTCATGGCAAGAGCGTGGCCCACCGAACCGGTTCCGAAACCCTCGGACGGCGCCGGGACGTCCTGCCCCTCACCAGTCGGTTGCGGCCCGCAGCAGCCACTCGTGCGCCCGCGCGATGTGCGGCAGCGCCAGTGTGCCGGTGCGCACGGCCAGGAAGTAGGTGCGCAACGGAGGCATGGGGGGATCGAGGAGCGCCACGACCTCCCCCCGTTCCAGAGCCCCCGCGCACAGATAGCGAGGAAGCACGGCAAGTCCGGCCCCGGCCGCCGCGCACTCCAGGACGGCCCTGAGATCCGGCGCGACGACGGTCCCCGCGGCCGCGGAGGGCCGGCCGTCGAAGACGGTGGCCCAGTAGCGCGAGACGAGCGGCAGGCTTTCGTGCACCTCCACGACCGGAAGCCCGTCCAGCACTTCGGGACCCTTGTGCCGCAGACCCGTCGGCTCCAGGCGGCCGGCCCAGCGCGGTGCGGCGATCAGTACATGTTCCTCGTCGCAGAGCGGCACCGCGGTGAGCAGTCCGCCGCGGGGCCGGGCCGTCGTGATGCTCATGTCGTGATGGCCGGCGGCGAGCCCCTCCAGGGTCTCCTCGGCACCGGTGAAGAACGAACTGCGCAGCGTCAGGCCTCGCGCGATGAGCGGTGCGAGTGCCGGGAGGGCGCGTACCGACGTGAACTCCGGTGGGCCAGCCAGGTGCAGTGTCCGTATGCCCGATCGCTCGTCGAGTTCGGCCTCGGCCAGCTCGATCAGTGCGTCCAGATGGGGCGCCGCCCGGTGCGCGAGTTCGTCACCGGTGGTCGTCGGTGTCACCCCTCGCGCCCCTCGGAGGAAGAGCGGACGGCCCAACTGTCGTTCCAGGGCGCGGATCTGCGAGGTCACGGCGGGCTGGGAGAGGCCGAGCAGTGCGGCGGCCCTGGTGAAGGAGCCGGCCCGGTGCACCGTGATGAAGGTGCGCAACAGGGACAGGTCCATGTCCTGTCCCCCTCATCGCCGCGACACGTCTGACCCGTACAACTATAAATATGTCGATAGGTCGCTGTCGCTCGGGTGATTGGACACTGACGGAGAGTCAACTAGCCTTGTCGAGGCGGTTGTTCAACGGCGCCGGGGCGGTCCGAACCACGAGGGGGAGGCTCGGACCGCCCGTACCCGCCGACCGGATCAGGCCGTGCCCGCCGCAGCGTCCAGGGCCCGTTCCACGTCAGCCACCAGGTCGTCCGCGTTCTCGGCGCCGACGGAGAAGCGGATGAAGCCCTCCGGCACGGTATCCCCGCCCCAGCGCCCCCGTCGCTCGGCCGTGGAACGCACACCGCCGAAACTTGTGGCGTCGTCGACAAGCCGCAGTTCGGCCAGGAACCGCTCGGCCCGCTCCCGGCCGGGCAGCACGAACGACACCACCGAACCGAAGCGCCGCATCTGCCGCACGGCCTGCGGGTACGAGGGGTCGGTGGGCAGGCCCGGGTACCGCAGTCCGGTCACGTCCCCACGGCGGCCCAGTGCCTCGGCCAGTGCCAGGGCGTTGGCGCACTGCCGGTCGATCCGCAGTTCCAGCGTGGCCAGGGAGCGATGTGCGAGCCATGCCTCCATCGGGCCCGGAATCGCGCCCACGACCTTGCGCCAGCGCCGGACCCCTGCCGCCAGTCCGGGATCGCGGCAGGTCACGTGACCGAGCAGGATGTCCCCGTGACCGGTCATGCCCTTGGTATCGCTGGCCACCGAGAAGTCGGCCCCCAGCTCCAGGGGGCGCTGGCCGAGCGGGGTGGCGAGAGTGTTGTCGACGGCGACCAGCGCACCCACCGCGTGCGCGGCCTCGACGAGACGGCGCACGTCGCAGACGTCGAGCCCGGGATTGGACGGAGTCTCGATCCACAGCAGCCCGGCGCCCTCGAGCACCGCGAGCTGTGCGTCGCCGCCGGTCGGCGCGGTCCGCACCTCGACGCCGTACGCCTCCAACTGATCACGCACCAGCGGCAGAGCCTGATATCCGTCGTCGGGCAGGACCACCGTGCCGCCGCTGCGTGCCCGGGACAGCAGCACGGCCGAGATCGCCGCCATGCCGGAGGCGAAGACGACGGTCTCGACCGGCTCCCCCGGTGCCTCCAGCTCGCCGATGGCGCGTTCCAGATGGGTCCAGGTCGGATTGGTGTCTCGGCCGTAGGTGTACGGGCCGGTCGGCTCGCCGGAGAGATGGAAGTGCGCGGCGAAGACCGGACCGGGCAGGGTGGGCTCGAATTGCTCCGGCTCGGGCAGCCCGGCCCGTACCGCCCTGGTTCCGTCACCCATGGTGCTCATCGCGTTCCTCGTCGTCCTTCCCGGCGTGCCACCGGTCCCCTCGCACTCTTTCAACAGGGGGTCTGTCAGTCCTCGTCGGGCAGCACCACGTTCAGTGCCCACGACACGATCGAGATGATCAGGCCGCCGAGCACGGCGGTCCAGAAGCCCTCGACATGGAAGCTCAGGTCGAACAGACCGGCCAGCCAGGAGGTCAGCAGCAACATGAGCGCGTTGATCACCAGGGTGATCAACCCCAGCGTGAGGATGAAGAGCGGCAGGGCGATCAGCTTCACGACCGGCTTGACCACGAAGTTCACCAGGCCGAAGAGCAGAGCGACAAGGATCAGCGTGAGCGCCTTGCGTCCGGTGCTGCCGCCCTCCAGCGTGATGTCCTGAAGCAGCCAGATGGCCACGGCCAGCGCACCTGCGTTGGCGATCGTCTTGACTACGAAATTCTTCATGTGTCTGATCGTGGCAGACACGGTCGGTGGCGGACACCGGCCTGCACAGGGAGCAAGGGGCGGACAGGCCATGAAGGCATTCAGACTGGACGAACTGGAAGCGGAACGAGCCGCCAACAATGGTGCGTATCTGCAGTTCGTCAAGGAACGGAATATGTCCGTCGGCCTGTACGCGCTGGACGCCGGCGAGCTCGACCCGCAGCAGCCGCACGCGGAGGACGAGGTCTACTTCATCGTCAGCGGCCGTGCCTCGATCACGGTCGGCATGGAAACCACGCAGGTGGGAAGAGGCAGCGTGGTGTACGTGCCTGCTGGGGTGGCACACAAGTTCCACCACATCACCGAGGACCTCAGGGTCATGGTGGTCTTCTCCCCGCCGGAGAGCTGACGGGCTCGTACCCGAACCGGACCCCGTCGGAGTCCGGAGTCCGGAGCCCGACGACAGGAACCCGATGTGATTGCGACGGGAATCCGGCAGGGACCCGACGGGGCCCGGTGCCAGGGATCCCTAGGGGGACGATCAGGGGAGGACAAGGGATGGGAAATCTCCCTCGCACCCCTCCGCGCCCCTAGCATCGAGGTATCGGAAGAGCGACTCAAGAGACGAGGCAAGGACGATGGCCGTGCGGGAGATATTCGCGGGGATGCCCTGGTGGGTGAAGTGGATTGCGGTGCCGGTCATCGCGATCGTCGTGTTCGGCGGTCTGATTGCCAGCGTGGTCGGGTTCGTGATCGGCCTGGTCTTCAAGATTTTGGTCTTCGTGATCCTCGTCGGCGGACTCGTCTTCGTCGTGCGCAAGTTCATGTCGTCCTCGCGAGGCGGTTGGTAGGACGATCTATAATCAGTCCGGCATTAGGCCGGCCGGGCTAAGCGCAGGACAAAAAGACACCCCTCGGGAGCATGGCAGATATGGTGGCATTCTGCTGCCGCCACCTGGGAATCAAAGCCCGCCACCATACTGACCAGTGGATTGAGCGGTGTTCGGCCTCCGGATTCCGGTGATGCGGCGGCCTGTGGGGGCGGCCCCCACAGGCGGGCTGACCGCCCGTCACCATGCCTGGGGGTGACCATTGACCACGGCACCGAACACTGCTGCGCCGACGCTGATCGGTTCGGTTCAGCGAGCGCTGAGGCTGCTGGAAGCAGTGGGCGCGCATCGGGACGGGGCGCCCGCGAAACAATTGGCCAGGGAAGCGGGCCTTCCTCTTCCCACCGCCTACCACCTGCTGCGTACCTTGACGTACGAGGGCTATCTGCGCCGCGAGAACGGCGTCTTCCTTCTCGGGGCCGCCGCCGAGCGCCTGGTCGGCGAACGCTCGCCGCAGATGTGCCGCAGCAGGATGACGGAGCCGCTGGAGCGCTGGCGCGACGCCATCGGCGCACCGGTGTACTGCGCGGTCTACCGCGAGGGCGAGATCGAACTCGTCGCGGTCGCCGACGATCCCGCCACCCCGGCCGTGACCGAGTGGGCGTCCTTCCGGGAGACGGGGCACGCGCACGCGTTCGGCCAGTGCCTGCTGAGTCAGCTGGACGAGAAGGCCCGTGAGGATCACCTGGACCGGCATCCTGTTCGCCCGCTGACCCCCTACTCGGTGAAGGACCGCGCGGAGTTCCTCGATCGGCTGCGCTCGCTGCGGCGGTTGGAACCCGTCATCGAGCGGCAGGAGTACGCCCTGGGCACGGTCTGTGCGGCCATCCCGATCACTGCGGGTTTCACCGTTGCCGCGATGGCGATTTCGGTCCCCCTGGAGCAGGAAGACAGGTTGCTCCCCGCAGTCGAACAACTACGTGGCGAAGTAGCCAACCTCTTGCGTTCGTTCGTGTTCTCTATCAGTATCTGAAAAATCACTCCTTGTGATCTGCTATCGCGTGCACCACGATGGCGTCAATAGGGCCACGGGGGATCATTCCTGGCCAGATTCATCTACTGCGGGGTTGAACGATGCGCGAGTCGGTTCAAGCTGAGGTCATGATGAGCTTCCTCGTCTCCGAGGAGCTCTCTTTCCGGATCCCGGTGGAGCTCCGGTACGAAGTGTGTGATCCGTATGCGATTCGGATGACCTTCCATCTGCCTGGTGACGCCCCCGTCACCTGGGCATTCGGTCGCGAGTTGTTGCTCGACGGCCTCAACAGTCCCAGTGGTGACGGCGATGTGCACATCGGGCCGACCGAGCCCGAGGGGCTTTCCGACGTGCACATTCGGCTCCAGGTGGGTGCCGATCGGGCGTTGTTCAGGGCGGGCACTGCGCCACTCGTGGCTTTTCTCGACCGTACCGACAAGCTCGTGCCACTTGGGCAGGAATGCACGCTGGGTGACTTCGAGGGCAGCCTGGAGGAGGCCCTCGGCCGGATCCTGGCCGAGGAGCAGAACGCCGGCTGAAGAACACGGTGCTGCCGACCGGTTCGCTGGTCGAACACGATGCCCGCCGAATGGGTGAATCGCTCTCCGTGAGGTCGCTCTCCGTAGGAGTCGCCCACACTTCCGGGGCCGTTCGACGTTCGGAAAACGTTCACGGTTTCGTCCTGCGGCGGCGGCCCTTCCCGGTCCGTACGGGTGCTGGAGCTCCGGCTTCCGCGCCGAGCCCTGTGCGGTCCGCGGAGACGACCAATGCGGCGAGTGCCGTCGTCACCGGCACCGAGGCGACCAGACCGATCGAGCCGACGAGCGTTCTCACGATCTCCTCCGCCACCAGCTCGCTGTTGGCCACCGTCCCCATATCGCTCCGGGCGATCGAGAACAGCAGGAGCAGCGGCAGCGCAGCGCCCGCGTAGGCGAGCACCAGCGTGTTGACGACCGAGGCGATGTGGTCGCGCCCGATCCTGATCGCCGCCCGGTAGAGCCCTCGCACCCCCAATGTCGGGTTCGCCCGGTGAAGTTCCCAGACCGCCGATGTCTGGGTGACCGTCACGTCGTCGAGCACCCCGAGTGAGCCGATGATGACGCCGGCCAGCAGCAGACCGCTCATGTCGATGTCCGGGTACAGGCCGTGGATCAGGCCCGTGCTGTCGTCGGTGTTGCCGGTGAGGCTCGCCCAGCCGATGAAGAGTGATCCGAGCAGCCCGATGAGCAGCAGCGAGATCAGCGTGCCGAGCACCGCGACCGAGGTGCGGGCGCTCGGGCCGTGGCACATGTAGAGCGCGATCAGCATGATCGCGCTGGCGCCGACCACCGCGACGAGCAGCGGATTCGAGCCCTGGAGTATGGCGGGAAGGATGAACAGGGTGAGTACGGCGAACGACACGGCGAGCGCGATCAGCGCCATCACGCCGCGCATTCGGCCCACCGCGACCACGACGAGTGCGAAGACCCCGGCCAGCAGCGTCATCGGGAACTTCCGGTTCACGTCGGTCACCGAATACTGGAGCTCGCGGGGCGCGTCCGGGGCATGGGCCACCACCACTCCCTGCCCGTCGCGCAGCTGAAGCGGTGCGTCGGGCTGGACGATTTCGATGAAGGTCCTGCCCTTGTCGGGGCCGGAAGCGACTTCGACGGTGGCCCTCGCGCATCTTCCGTTGCTGCTCGTGGGCGGAGGGGCGCTGCCGTCGGCCGGTTGCTGCCCCGCTGCCACGTCCGTGCAGTCGACCTTGTCGATTTTCACCACCTTGCCCTGTTGGGTCTGCCGGTCGAAACCGACACCGGTTCGCTCGTGCGACGGGGCGCCGCCCGGCCAGAGCGCCACCAGGCCCACGAGGACCGCGGTGGCGAACGGGACCAGTACGGCGGCGATGACCTTTCGGAGATGTTTGGAGACAGGCGCGGCGGGGCCATGGGTGTGTGCATGGTCGTGCTGATGGCCCGGCGGTTCGGGATCGAGGGAGAGGGACGTCACCGGCCGATCATCGCAAGAAGGGGAGGGCCCTCTGTTCATCCCGCCGGACGGGACGTTAGCGTGGTGGGACCTTTGCACACGCGGGAGCTCGGAGCACCGGGCTGAGAGGGCGCTGATTGTCCGTACGTCGGTACGGGACGGGCTGCGCCGACCGCCGAACCTGTTACCGGGTAATGCCGGCGTAGGGAGTAGGTCTCATGACCACATCGGACGCACGCACGCCTGCCTCGAACCAGAGCGACGAGGCCGGGAAGTCCATCGGCTGGCACAAGGGTTATGTCCGGGGATCACGCCCGGACCTCCACGTGCCGGTTCGTCAGGTGCACCTCACCAACGGCAAGGATGTGACGCTGTACGACACGTCGGGGCCGTACACCGATCCCACCGTCGAGACCGACGTCCGTCGCGGGCTCGCGCCGCTGCGGGAAAACTGGATCATCGCGCGCGGCGACACGGAGGAGTACCCGGGTCGCCCCGCCCGCCCCGAGGACGACGGGCTCAAGCACACCTCGCCGCGCGGAGGGCTGCGCAATCTCGACGCGGTCTTCCCCGGCCGTCCTCGGCTCCCGCGCCGCAGCCGGGACGGGCAGCCGGTGACCCAGCTCGCGTACGCCCGACGGGGCGAGATCACCCCGGAGATGGAATACGTGGCGATCCGGGAGAACGTCGACCCCGAAGTGGTGCGCGAGGAGATCGCCGCGGGGCGTGCCGTGCTTCCGGCCAACGTCAACCACCCCGAGATCGAACCGATGATCATCGGCAAGCGGTTCCTTGTGAAGGTCAATGCCAACATCGGCAACTCCGCGGTGACGTCCTCCATCGAGGAGGAGGTGGAGAAGATGACGTGGGCGACGCGTTGGGGCGCCGACACGGTCATGGACCTTTCCACCGGCCGCAACATTCACACCACCCGTGAGTGGGTTCTGCGCAACTCCCCTGTGCCGATCGGCACCGTTCCCCTCTACCAGGCCCTTGAAAAGGTCGACGGCAAGGCCGAGGAGCTGACCTGGGAGATCTACAAGGACACGGTCATCGAGCAGGCCGAGCAGGGGGTGGACTACATGACGGTCCACGCCGGCGTACGCCTGTCGTACGTGCCGCTGACCGCGCGCCGCAAGACCGGCATCGTCTCCCGCGGCGGCTCGATCATGGCGGCCTGGTGCCTGGCGCATCACAAGGAGTCGTTCCTCTACGAGCACTTCGAGGAGCTCTGCGAACTCCTCGCCGCGTACGACGTGACGTACTCGCTCGGCGACGGCCTGCGCCCCGGTTCGATCGCCGATGCCAACGACGAGGCGCAGTTCGCCGAGCTGCGCACGCTCGGTGAGCTGAACACGGTCGCCAAGCGGTTCGGTGTCCAGACCATGATCGAGGGCCCGGGCCACGTCCCGATGCATAAGATCAAGGAGAACATCGACCTCCAGCAGGAGATCTGCGAGGAGGCGCCGTTCTACACGCTGGGTCCGCTGACCACCGATGTCGCGCCGGCGTACGACCACATCACCTCGGGCATCGGCGCGGCGATGATCGCCTGGTGGGGTACGGCGATGCTCTGCTACGTCACGCCCAAGGAGCACCTCGGCCTGCCCAACCGGGACGACGTGAAGACCGGTGTGATCACGTACAAGATCGCGGCTCACGCGGCGGACCTGGCGAAGGGGCATCCGGGCGCCCAGGACTGGGACGACGCGCTCTCCGACGCCCGCTTCGAGTTCCGTTGGGAGGACCAGTTCAATCTGGCGCTCGACCCGGTCACCGCGCGGGAGTTCCACGACGAGACGCTGCCGGCCGAGCCGGCGAAGACGGCACATTTCTGTTCGATGTGCGGACCGAAGTTCTGTTCGATGAAGATCTCCCAGGACATCCGGCGCGAGCACGGGGGTTCGCAAGCGGAGATCGAGGCGGGCATGGCGGAGAAGTCGAGGGAGTTCGCCGCCGCGGGCAACCGGGTCTATCTGCCGATCGCGGACTGACCGCTCCGGAGCGTGGTGACGGGAGGCGGGGTCCCGGTACGACACGGGGCTTCGCCGCCCGTCGGCCTGCCGCCGCGGCACTGCCGTGTGACGGTTCGCGACGTGTTCGGCGCGATGCGGGAGCGTACCGTCGGAGCCCGGAGCCCGGAGCCCGGAGCCCGGAGCCCGGAGCCCGGAGCTCCCGGAGCTTGGGGCCCGGAGCTTGGGGCTTGGGGCGCAATGCCCGGAACGAAAATCGGGTGATCGGGGCGAACGTGTGTCTGTAGGTTTCGCGCGTGAGCGATATGTGGGCATTGATGAACGAAGCGGAACGGCGGCCGTGTTGGCGAGGACGGGACATCGCCTTCGTCCCCGTCGAGACCGATGACGCCGAGCTGTGGCAGGAGTGGCGATGCGAACCGGTGGCCGCTCATGCGACGGGGTACTGGCCGCGATCGCTCGCCGCGCTGCGCGAGCGCATCGAGCGCGACCAGGAGAACCAGGACGTCGACAACTTCCTCGTCGTGCGTGCCGACGGCACCCCCGTCGGTCATGCTGCCCTGACCGAACAGGACCTCGCCGACGGTACCGCCGACGTCGAATTGGTGTTGTCCGCGCGGCACCGCGGCCGGGGGTACGGTACGGACGCGCTGGACGCGTTGACGGACCTGGCGTTCGGCGAGCTTCCCCTGCACCGCCTTCAGGCCGTCACCCACACCGACAACGCCGCCGCGCTCGCCGTCCTCGCCAAGTCGGGGTTCGTCCAGGAGGGCGTACGGCGTTCGGCATGCCTGCACCGGGGACGCCGCCACGATGTCGCGGTGCTCGCGCTGCTCAGGCCCGAGTGGGAAGAGCTGGGGCGGCCGCGGGCCTGGGAGCTGTGACCGGGCTCGGGCACGGAACCCGGCTCCGCTCGGTGCGGTTCCGGGGCCGCGGGACGGTGACAAAAGCGGAGAGGGTCATTCCACTTCGTGCTCGGGGCCGCCGAATTCCGGGCCGGTGAAGTCCGGGCTGGTGAAGGTCGGGCGAGGCCCGGCGGCCGCGCCCTCGTCGGGGCCGGAGAAGTCTGGTCGGCTGTAGCCGACCTTCGGGATGCGGTTCGGCGAGGGCTGCGGCGTCCGGGCGGCGCGGCCGGCCTCGGGGTCGTCGAGCGCGTCGCGCAGGAACGGCAGGATGCCGCGTTCGAGCAGGGCGTGCCGCCATGCCTCCCGGGCACGGGCCACGTCCTCCGGCAGTTCCACCTCGTCGCGTGAGGCGGGGTCCGACGCGGAACCGTTCCGCAGCGCGGTGACGAGCAGTCCGACGGCGGCGACCAGGATGGCCGCGGCCATGACCGCCGCGAAGAACCAGCCCGCGGTGACCATGGTCGAGGCGAAGGCCGGTGGCGGGCTGAGCAGCTTCAACAGGTAGCCGACCAGCAGAAAGATGAATGCCGCCGTGCCGGCGAGGACGGGGGCGAGGACGGTGATGACCGCGCCTATGCCGGCGCCGGACTGGTCCGGGTTCGGGCCGGGCCCCGGGCTCGCCTCCTCGCCCTCCCCGCCGGCCGGCCCGCGCAGCTCCTCGCGGACCCGTACGTAGTGGTCGTACTCGGTGGCGGCGGTCGCGGTGATCGACGCCGTGGCGTCGAGCGCCATGGTGCGCAGCTGCACGGCGTTGAGCCGTTCGCCGACTGCGGCCAGATCTGGTCGCTCATGGGCATGGCGCAGTGCGTCGTCGAGGATCCGCTCGTACTCGGGACGGTCCTCGGTCAGCAGGTGCGGAGCGCTGTTCATCTGCATCCCCCGATGCTCCGTCGGGCCCGATCGCCCGTGTGGACCGGGCAGATGGGCGGAAACGGAGGAGAGCCTGCTACTGGTACGCCGATGGTAGAGCGCCTACGGCACGGGGTGACAGGGTGTTTCCGGAAATAGGCCCAGCGCTCGGCATGGTCACGTCGTGGTGCGTCTTCCCGGTGGAGCGTCAGCCATGCAGGGGCAGCTGGACGACGAGCAGCTTTCCGGCCATGGTCACTCCGCCGTCCATGGCGATCGCGAGCCCGTCGGCATATACGTGAGGACCGTCGACCACCGGGCCGGAACCGTCCTCTCCGTCCTCCGAACCGACCTCGCCGAGGAGGTAGGGGATGGGGCTGTGACCATGGACGACACGCTGTCCGCCGTAGGTCGACATCAGCTCCCGGACGGCCTGCGGCCCCCCGGCGTCCCGGAAGGCGAACCGCTTGGTGAGCTTCCGGAAGAGGTCCCAGCACTCGTCGGCGTCGTTGCGCGTGAGAATGGCGTGCACCGTGTCGTTGACATCCTCGATGGTGGTGCCGTATTCGAGGTAGGCCGTGGTGTCGGAGTGCACCAGCAGGTGTCCGTCCACCTCGACGATCGCGTCCAGCCGGGACATCCACTGGAGGTGGACGTCCTGGAGCCGTTCCATGTCGTTCTTCTGGCCGCCGTTGAGCAACCACGCGGCCTGGAAGGTGGCGGTGCCCGCGCCGGAGTTCACCGGGGTGTCGGAGAACCGCTTGGCGCCGATGAGCAGCAGTTCGTGGTTGCCCATCAGGGCCTTGCAGTAGCCTCCGGCGGCGGCGGCCTCGGCGGAGAGCCGCATCACGAGGTCGATGACCCCGATGCCGTCCGGGCCCCGGTCGGTGAAGTCCCCGAGGAACCAGAGCCGGGTGTTTCCCGCGGCCCACTTGCCGTCGGCGTCGATGAGGCCCTGCTCGGTGAGCGCGGCGAGCAGCTCGTCCAGATAGCCGTGGACGTCGCCGACGACGTACAGCGGCCCGAGACCCGGTTCCGGGACCGGCTGGGGGTCGGGCACGGCCCGCACCTGGACGGTGTCCCCGCGGTTGATCACCGGGAGGTCGCGCTCGGTGGGGGTGTACCCCTCGGGCATGATGTCCGCGGGGACGGCGCTGCCCGGGTGCGGGGACGCGGGCGGTACCGGCGTCTGCGCATAGGGCGGGACGCGGAAGTCGCGCAACGTCGCAGTCCGCACCACGGGTTCCTGACCGGCCCCCTGTGTCATCGACCCCTCCACCACCGTCGCACCGCCGTACACCTGACGGGCCCTGCTGGTCGAGGCGGTCCGCGGTGTCGTGCGCCCATCATAGGAATGCGGATCGTTCTGTGTGACGCACCAGGGGTGGTGAATCCCTGAGCATGTCAGGTTCATCGACCGTTTGGTCCGAATTTCCCCGATCAGTTCCCGGCGGGTGAGCGCGGTGCGCTGACCGTGGTGCGGGGCGGGCGGCGTTGTGAGGACGTCCGGACGATGAGTTCCGTCGGTATGACCTGCTCGACCGGTCCGTCGTGGGACACGCCTTCGATGGCGTCGATCAGGAGTTGGACGACCGCCGTCCCGATTCTGCGCGGCTTGAGCGACAGAGTGGTGATGGGGGGCTCGGTCGTCGCGTACACGGTGGACTCGCTGCAGCAGACCAGCAGCAGGTCCTCGGGGACGCGCAGCCCGTACCGGCGGGCCGCCGCCAGGAGGTCGGTGCCGTTCGGGTCGAAGAGGCCGTAGACGGCGTCGGGCCGGTCCGGGCGGGCGAGCAGCCGGTCGGCGGCGACCGCGCCCGCGCATGGGTCGTGGGCCGGGTAGGACTCGTACACCGGGTCCTGGCCCACGCGCTCGCACCAGCGGAGGTACGCCGTGGTGGAGAGCCGGGTGTAGGTGTCCGTCGTGGTGCCGGTGAGCAGGCCGATACGGCGGGCCCCGGCGGCGGCGAGATGGTCGAGGAGGTCGAGCACGGCGGCGCCGTGGTCGTTGTCGACCCACGCGGTGACCGGAAGGCTTCCGGCCGGCCGGCCGTCCGACACGACCGGCAGCCCCTGTCGCACGAGTTCCGTGACGACCGGGTCCTGGTCGGAGGGGTCGATCACGACGGTGCCGTCGAGGGCGACGTTCGACCAGACGTCGTGGCGTGAGGTGGCGGGCAGGATGACGAGGGCGTAGCCGCGGGCGAGCGCGGCGGAGGTGGCTGCTCTGGCCATCTCGGCGAAGTACGCGAATTCGGTGAAGGTGAAAGGTTCGTCCCCGTAGGTCGTCACGGTCAGGCCGATGAGGCCGGACTTGCCGGTACGGAGGGTTCGGGCCGCGGCGGACGGGCGGTAGCCCAGGCGCTCTGCGACCTCGCGGACATGGCGGCGGGTGGCCTCCGGGAGCCTGCCCTTGCCGTTGAGCGCGTCGGAGACGGTCGTGATGGAGACCCCGGCGGCGGCGGCCACGTCCCGGATTCCCGCTCGTCCCTGTCGGCCGCCGCGCCGAGGGGTCTCCGCCCGGCTCACCTGGTGCTTCCCTGCTGCTGTCATGGCGTGCCGATAGTAGGGGCCGCACGGGACGTTGACTCGGTCGCATATGCGCGCGTTGACAGGCACGTTTTTGCATGATCACTAGGCAGGTGAAGCCTTGCAATGCAAGGGAGTTGGCGGGATTGGCTGAGGTGTGTGATGTTGCGAACCCGATGGGCCTACTAAATGGTCGATGTCTCGAAGAGGTCTCATCTCACCTCTTCGAGGGACGCGCGCCACGGCGTGAGCCATCGGCGCGCGTCAAGGTCAAAAGCGCTCCCCCCGATTCCCGGTCGCATCGGACGATTGGGCGCTCGGCCCATTCGCAGCGGCGCCCAATCCTCATAAGGTGAGCAGTATTGATGTGTACAGACGGTCGAGGAGGATCTGCGGTGAGCGAGACGAGTCCCAAGTTGCGCGCCGAGCTGGACGGCGTTCCCGCCTATGTGCCGGGGAAGCCGGCTGCTGCCGACGGACCGGTTGCCTTCAAGCTGTCCTCCAACGAGAACCCGTATCCCCCGCTGCCCGGCGTGATGGAATCCGCCCTGGCCGCGGCCGCGACCTTCAACCGGTACCCGGACATGGCCTGCACCGGGCTGATGAGCGAGCTGGCCGATCGTTTCGGCGTGCCCGTCTCCCACCTCGCCACCGGGACCGGTTCGGTCGGCGTGGCGCAGCAGCTGCTCCAGGCCACCTCGGGCCCGGGTGACGAGGTCATCTACGCCTGGCGCTCCTTCGAGGCGTACCCGATCATCACCCAGGTCAGCGGCGCGACTTCGGTGAAGGTGCCGCTGACCGGCGCCGAGGTCCACGACCTCGACGCGATGGCGGACGCGATCACGGACCGGACCCGGCTGATCTTCGTCTGCAACCCGAACAACCCGACCGGTACCGTCGTGCGCCGGGCCGAGCTGGAGCGCTTCCTGGACCGGGTGCCGGGTGACGTCCTGGTGGTGCTCGACGAGGCGTACCGGGAGTTCATCCGTGACGCCGAGGTGCCGGACGGCATCGAGATCTACCGGGACCGTCCCAATGTGGCGGTGCTGCGCACGTTCTCCAAGGCGTACGGTCTTGCCGGTCTGCGGGTCGGTTTCGCCGTGGCCCACGAGCCGGTGGCGGCCGCGTTGCGCAAGACGGCGGTGCCCTTCGGGGTCAGCCAGCTGGCCCAGGACGCGGCGGTCGCCTCGCTGCGTGCGGAGGACGAACTCCTGGGACGCGTGGGCTCCTTGGTGTGCGAGCGCGACCGGGTGCAGCGGGCGCTGGCGGACCAGGGCTGGACGGTGCCGGAGTCCCAGGCGAACTTCGTGTGGCTGCGGCTCGGGGAGCGCACCGCCGACTTCGCCGCGGTGTGCGAGCGGGCCGGTGTGGTGGTCAGGCCGTTCGTGGGCGAGGGGGTGCGGGTCACGATCGGCGAGGACGAGGCGAACGACCTGTTCCTGAAGGTGGCGGAGTCGTACCGCAAGGAGATGTAGCGGGGGTCGCGCCCGTGTGACCGGGGAGCCCCGGGGCCCCGTACCTCGATCGATGAGGTGCGGGGCCTTCGTGTGCGGTGACACGGGGCGGGCGGCTTCGCGCCGGGGCGCTTCGGGGCCCGCCCGCCGGGGGCGCGTTCGAGTGTCCGGCCCGGGCCGGTGTCTGCTTCGGGCGGATTGATCGGAAGGTCCCGAGAGGGGGTACCCCCGCCGGTAGATCCCGAAAGTCTGTGCGTCATAATTACTTGTGAATGTGAACGCGTTCACAAGCGTGTTCTGTTTTTTCCCGTGATGAGTCGGTTTCGACGGGCACACTGCCGATGTGATCACGGCGATGTAAGGAGAAGACGACGTGGAGCTAGCTCTGGCGCCGGAGACACTGGCGCGTTGGCAGTTCGGTATCACCACCGTCTACCACTTCCTGTTCGTTCCTCTGACGATCTCGCTCGCCGCGCTCACGGCCGGCCTGCAGACCGCCTGGGTGCGCACGAACAAGGAGAAGTACCTCAGGGCCACGAAGTTCTGGGGAAAGCTCTTTCTGATCAACATCGCCATGGGCGTGGTCACCGGCATCGTCCAGGAGTTCCAGTTCGGCATGAACTGGTCCGACTACTCGCGGTTCGTCGGTGACATCTTCGGTGCCCCGCTCGCCTTCGAGGCCCTGATCGCCTTCTTCTTCGAGTCCACCTTCATCGGACTGTGGATCTTCGGCTGGGACAAGCTCCCGAAGAAGATTCACCTCGCCTGCATCTGGATGGTCTCGATCGGGACCATCCTGTCCGCCTACTTCATCCTGGCGGCCAACTCCTGGATGCAGCACCCGGTCGGCTACCGGATCAACAAGGAGCGGGGCCGGGCCGAGCTGACCGACTTCTGGCACGTGCTCACCCAGAACACCGCGCTCGCCCAGTTCTTCCACACCATCACTGCCGCCTTCCTCGTCGGAGGCGCGTTCATGGTCGGCATCGCCGCGTTCCACCTGGCGCGCAAGAAGCACATTCCGGTGATGCGGACCTCGCTGCGGCTCGGACTGATCACGATCGTGATCTCCGGACTTCTCACCGCCGTCAGCGGCGACCAGCTCGGCAAGGTCATGTTCAAGCAGCAGCCGATGAAGATGGCGGCCGCCGAGGCCCTCTGGGAGGGCGAGAAGGGAGCACCCTTCTCCGTCTTCGCCGTCGGCGATGTGGCCAAGGGCCACAACACGGTGGAGATCTCCATCCCCGGGGTACTGTCCTTCCTCGCCGACGACAGCTTCACCTCGTACGTCCCCGGCATCAACGACATCAACAAGGCCGAGCAGGAGAAGTTCGGCCCCGGCGACTACCGGCCCAACATCCCGGTCGCGTTCTGGAGCTTCCGGTGGATGATCGGCTTCGGAATGGCGTCCTTCGCCCTCGGCATCCTCGGTCTCTGGCTGACCCGGAAGAAGTTCATGCTGCCGCCGGGACTGCGGACCGGTGAGGACGAGGTGCCCCACCTGGTCCTCTTCAAGAACAAGGCACTCAGCCCCAAGTTCGCCAAGTGCTACTGGATCCTGGCGCTCTGGACCCTGCTCTTCCCGCTGATCGCCAACTCCTGGGGCTGGATCTTCACCGAGATGGGCCGCCAGCCCTGGGTCGTCTACGGCGTGCTCCAGACCCGGGACGCCGTCTCCCCCGGCGTCTCGCAGGGCGAGGTGCTCACCTCGATGATCGGCTTCACCCTGCTCTACGCGATCCTCGCGGTGATCGAGGTCAAGCTGCTCGTGAAGTACGTCAAGGCCGGACCGCCGGAGCTCACCGAGGCCGACCTCAACCCGCCCACCAAGATCGGCGGCGACGATCACGACGACGCCGACCGGCCGATGGCCTTCTCCTACTGAGGGCAGAGGAGCTGAGAGATGGAACTCCACGACGTCTGGTTCGTACTCATCGCCGTCCTCTGGATCGGCTACTTCTTCCTGGAGGGATTCGACTTCGGGATCGGTGTTCTCACCAAACTGCTGGCCCGCGACCGCAAGGAGCGCCGGGTCCTGATCAACACGATCGGACCGGTCTGGGACGGCAACGAGGTGTGGCTGCTCACCGCGGGCGGTGCGACCTTCGCGGCCTTCCCCGAGTGGTACGCCACCCTGTTCTCCGGTTTCTACCTGCCTCTGCTGCTCATCCTCGTCTGTCTGATCGTGCGGGGTGTCGCCTTCGAGTACCGGTCGAAGCGGCCCGGGGACAGGTGGCAGACCAACTGGGAACACGCGATCTTCTGGACCTCGCTGATCCCGGCCCTGCTCTGGGGCGTGGCCTTCGGCAACATCGTGCGCGGTGTGAAGATCGACGCCGGCAAGGAGTACGTGGGCAACTTCTGGGACCTGCTCAACCCGTACGCCATTCTCGGCGGACTGGTCACGCTCACCCTCTTCACCTTCCACGGGGCAGTCTTCGCGGGGCTCAAGACCGTCGGGGACATACGGCACCGGGCGCGCGCACTGGCGCTCAAGCTCGGGGTGGTCACGGCGGTGCTCGCCCTCGGCTTCCTCGTCTGGACCCAGATCGACAACGGTGACGGCTGGAGCCTGGTGGCGTTGATCGTCGCGGTGGCGTCGCTGGTCGCCGCGATCGGCGCGATCGCGGCGGGGCGCGAGGGCTGGTCGTTCGCCTTCTCCGGCGTGACCATCGCGGCCGCGGTCGCCATGCTCTTCCTGACGCTCTTCCCGAACGTCATGCCGTCCTCGCTGAACGACGCGTGGAACCTCACGGTCACCAACGCCTCGTCCAGCCCGTACACCCTGAAGATCATGACCTGGTGCGCGGGGATCGCCACCCCGATCGTCTTGCTCTACCAGGGCTGGACCTACTGGGTCTTCCGCAAGCGCATCGGTACGCAGCACATCGCCGAAGTGCACTGAGCGCACCGGGGGCCTGTCCGGCGCCGAAATGCCGGGCAGGCCCCGCACTGGCCCACCGACCCTGCTCACTGGGGGCTGTTTCACGTGAAACCGATCGACCCGCGTCTGCTCCACCACGCTCGTGCCACTCGATTCTTCCTGGCGGCCGTGGTGGCGCTGGGAGTCGTCGGGGCCGCGCTGGTCATCGCCCAGGCCATGCTCGTCGCCGAGGTGGTGGTCGGCGGATTCGAGGACGGGCTGACCGCCTCCGGGCTGCGGACGCCGCTTCTTCTGCTCGCCGGGGTCGCACTCGGCCGGGCTCTCGTCTCCTGGCTCACCGAACTCGCCGCGTACCGGGCGAGCGCGGCGGTCAAGTCCGAGCTGCGCGGCCGCCTGCTGGCGCGCGCCACGGAACTCGGGCCGGGCTGGTTGAGCGGACAGCGATCCGGCTCCCTGGTGACACTCGCCACCCGCGGAGTCGACGCGCTCGACGACTACTTCGCGCGCTACCTGCCGCAGCTCGGACTCGCGGTGGTCGTGCCGGTGGCGGTACTGGCCCGGATCGTCACCGAGGACTGGGTATCGGCCGCGATCATCGTGGTGACGCTGCCGCTCATTCCGCTCTTCATGATCCTGATCGGCTGGGCCACCCAGTCGCGGATGGACCGCCAGTGGCGGCTGCTGTCCCGGCTCTCCGGCCATTTCCTCGACGTGGTCGCCGGGTTGCCGACGCTGAAGGTCTTCGGCCGCGCCAAGGCTCAGGCCGAGTCCATTCGTGCCATCACCTCGCAGTACCGGCGGGCCACGCTGCGGACCCTGCGGATCGCGTTCCTGTCGTCCTTCGCGCTGGAACTGCTGGCGACGCTGTCCGTGGCCCTGGTCGCCGTCACCATCGGCATGCGGCTGGTGCACGGTGGGCTCGACCTCTACACCGGGCTGGTGGTGCTGATCCTGGCGCCCGAGGCGTACCTGCCGATCCGCCAGGTCGGGGCGCAGTACCACGCCGCGGCCGAGGGGCTCTCGGCCGCGGAGGAGATCTTCTCGGTCCTGGAGACCGAGCCCCGCAGGGGCGGCACGGCGGACGTACCGGCGTCGTCGCGCCTGGAGCTGGAAGGTGTGACCGTACGGCACGAGGGACGTGACGAGCCCTCGTTGAACCGGGCCTCGCTGGTGGTGGACGAGGGGGAGACCGTCGCCCTGGTCGGCCCGAGCGGCGTCGGGAAGTCCACCCTGCTCGATGTGGTGCTGGGCTTCACCGCGCCCGACGAGGGGCGGGTACGGGTCGGCGGCGTCGACCTGGCGACGTTGGACCTCGCACGTTGGCGGGAACGGATCGCCTGGGTTCCGCAGCGTCCCCATCTGTTCGCGGGCACGATCGCGGAGAACGTGAGGCTGGCCCGGCCGGACGCGGACGACGCGGCGGTGACGGTTGCGCTGCGGGATGCCGGCGCGTACGACTTCGTGGCGGAACTCCCGGACGGGGCACGGACCCTGCTCGGTGAGGACGGCGCCGGCCTCTCCGCCGGACAGCGTCAACGGCTGGCGCTCGCCCGTGCCTTCCTCGCCGACCGTCCCCTGCTGCTGCTCGACGAACCGACCGCGAGCCTGGACGGCGAGACCGAGGCGGGGATCGTCGAGGCCGTGCGGAGGCTCGCGGCCGGTCGGACCGTGCTGCTGGTCGTGCACCGGCCTGCACTGCTCGCGGTGGCCGACCGGGTGGTGGCCCTCGAACCGGCCGCGGCTCCCGGATCGGCTGCGGTCCCCGGATCGGGTGCGGCTCTCCGACCGGAGGAGCCGGGGAGGCCGGGGCAGAACACCGCGGCGCCACGGCCGACGGCCGAGGCGGGCGACGGACCCGGCACGACGGCGGAGCCCCAGCCGCTCGAAGGCGCCGGCGCCCGTACCGGGAACGTACTCGCCCGGGTCAGGAGGGCCGCAGGCGCCCGGCGTGGACAGCTCGCTCTCGCGCTGCTGCTGGGAAGCCTCGCCCTGGGCTCCGCCGTCGGTCTCATGGCCGTCTCCGGATGGCTGATCTCCCGTGCCTCCGAGCAGCCTCCGGTGCTCTACCTGATGGTCGCCGTGACCGCCACCCGTGCCTTCGGGCTCGGCCGTGCCGTCTTCCGCTACGCCGAGCGTCTGGTGTCGCACGACGCGGTGCTCAGGATGCTGGCAGAGCTGCGCGTCGCGGTCTACCGGGGCCTGGAGCGCGTCGCTCCGGCCGGTCTGCGCCGCACCCGGCGCGGGGACCTCCTCTCCCGGCTCGTCGCGGACGTCGACGCGCTTCAGGACTACTGGCTGCGCTGGCTGCTGCCCGCCGGGACCGCAGTGGTCGTGGGCCTGGCCACCGTCGGATTCGTCGGGTGGCTGTTGCCCGCGGCTGGCGTCGTGCTGGCCGTCGGACTGCTGTTGGCCGGAGCGGTGGTGCCGTGGGTCGGCGGGGCGAGCTCCCGCCACACGGAGCGGCGGCTCGCCCCGGCACGCGCCGACCTGGCCATGCGCGTCACCGACCTTCTCGGCGGGACCGCCGAACTGACCGTCGCGGGGGCGCTGCCCGCCCGTTCGGCGCGGGCCCGGGAGGCCGACGGGATCCTGACCCGCATCGCGGCCCGCGCGGCGACCGCCACCGCGCTCGGCGGCGGTCTGATCGCGCTGGTCGGTGGTCTCACCGTCGTCGCCACGGCGCTCGTCGCCCTCCCCGCCGTGCAGGACGGGCGGCTCGCGGGGGTGGAGCTCGCGGTGGTCGTGCTCACCCCGCTGGCCGCCTTCGAGGCCGTGACAGGCATGCCGCTCGCCGTGCAGTTCCGGCAGCGGGTGAAGCGGAGTGCGGAGCGGGTGTACGAGGTGCTGGACGCCCCGCTCCCCGTGTGCGAACCGGACGAACCCGCAAAGGCGCCCGGAACGCCCTTCCCGCTTGAGGTGCGGGGACTGTCGGCCCGGTATCCGGGAGCGGAACGGGATGCCCTGGACACCGTGGACCTGACACTGACCGCCGGGCGGCGGATCGCCGTCGTCGGACCGTCCGGCTCGGGGAAGACGACCCTCGCCCAGATCCTGCTCCGGTTCCTGGACGCGCGTACCGGCACCTACCGGATCGGTGGGACCGATGCCCGCACCCTGGAGGGCGACACGGTCCGCAGTCTTGTCGGACTCTGCGCCCAGGACGCCCACGTCTTCGACAGCTCGATCCGGGAGAACCTGCGGCTGGCCCGCACCGGGGCGACGGACGAGGAACTGAGGTCCGCGCTCGACCGGGCGCGGCTGCTGGAATGGGCCGAGGCGCTGCCGGACGGACTCGACACCCTCGTCGGCGAGCACGGCGCACGTCTCTCCGGCGGTCAGCGCCAACGTCTCGCGCTCGCACGGGCCCTCCTCGCCGACTTCCCCGTACTCGTCCTGGACGAGCCGGCGGAACACCTCGATCTGGCGACCGCGGACGCCCTGACAGCGGATCTGCTGGATGCCACCCGCGGGCGTGCGACGGTGCTGATCACCCACCGGTTGCACGGGCTCGACGCCGTCGACGAGGTGCTGGTGCTGGATGCCGGCCGGGTGGTGCAGCGCGGCCCGTACGCCGATCTCGCGTCAGGGGAGGGGCCGCTGCGCCGGATGCTGGAACGCGAGCGGGAGAGTACGGGGGTGCCCGAGGCAGCAGCGGGTGTGCCGGCATGAGGGGAGGGCCGAGCGCGGGCCGGGCAGGAGAACAGCCGACTTTCCTCACCTATGGGGACTAACTACTCTCTGGGTATGGCAGAGCAGGACCCGAAGGACCCACTCGAAGCCGCGACGGAGGCGACGCGCAGCCTGCGGGGCCTGTCCACCGAGCTGACCGTTCGCGTGCCGCGGCTGCTGGAGGCCATGCGATCCGTCGGCACGGGCCTGGAACTGCACTCCACGCTCGACCGGATCTGCGAGACGGCCGCCGAACTCGCCCACTCCCGTTACGCGGCCATCGGAGTCGTCGACGAGGAGGGCGAGGGGCTCTCCGACTTCGTCACCCGCGGAGTGCCCGACGAGGTGGCGCAGGCGATCGGACGCCGCCCCGACGGCCACCGGGGCCTGCTCGGCGCGCTGTTGCGGGACCCGGCCCCGGTGCGGCTCGCCGACCTGACGGCCGATCCGAGGTTCGCCGGGTTCCCGCCCGGTCATCCCCCGATGCGTTCCTTCCTCGGTGTCCCGATCCGGGTGCAGGGGGAGATCTTCGGGAATCTCTACCTGGCGGAGAAGGCGGACGGGAGCGAGTTCAACGACTACGAGCTGCACATGGTGCGGGTGCTCGCCACGGAGGCCGGGATCGCCATCGGAAATGCCCGTCTGTACGAGGCGGCCCGCCAGCGGGAGCGGTGGATCGACGGTTCGGTTGCCGTGACCACCGCCCTGCTCTCCGGTGGTGACGCCGATGACGCGCTCGCCGTCGTCGCCGAGCAGGCACGCCATCTCGCGGTGTCCGCGGCCGGGATCGTGATGCTGCCGGCCG
This sequence comes from Streptomyces sp. NPDC056061, assembly GCF_042266885.1. Lineage (NCBI taxonomy): Bacteria > Bacillati > Actinomycetota > Actinomycetes > Kitasatosporales > Streptomycetaceae > Streptomyces > Streptomyces sp. NPDC056061. The sequence goes on from NZ_JBHJWQ010000003.1 coordinate 257,815, forward strand.
CGGAGGGCGGACTGGAGATCGTCGCCGTCTCCGCGGGCGCCCCCTCCGCGCCGCTGGGGGTGATCATCGGGCCGGAGAGCCCGGTGGTGGCGCAACTGCTCGGCGGCGAGGCCGTCTTCGTGGACGACTCGGCCACCGATCCCCGCATGATCACCAAACTGGCCGACCGGTTCGGCCCCAGCATGCTGCTGCCCCTGCAGAGCGGCGGCCGGGTTCTGGGGGCACTCGCCACTCCCCGGGCCCGCGGCGGGAGGCCGTTCACGGAGACCGAGCGGACCCTCGCCACGCAGTTCGCCTCGCAGGCCGCGCTCGCGCTGATGATGGCCGAGGCGCAACGGGACCGGGAACGGCTCGCCGTGTACGAGGACCGCGACCGGATCGCCCGCGATCTCCACGACCTGGTCATCCAGCGGCTGTTCGCCACCGGGATGATGCTGGAGAGTGCCCAACGGCGGTCGGCCGCGCCCGAGGTGCAGACCGGCGTCGGCCGCGCGGTCGACGAACTTGATGTGACCATCCAGGAGATCCGCACCGCGATCTTCGCGCTCCAGCAGGAGCCCGCCGAGGCACCGGCCGGGCTGCGCACCCGTGTCCTACGTGAGATCAACATGGCGGCGGTCCCGCTGGGTTTCAAGCCCTCGCACCGTTTCCTCGGTCCGGTCGACTCGTTGGTCGGCGAACTGACCGGGAAGAACCTGATCGCGGCCTTGCGGGAGGCGTTGTCCAATGCCTTCCGGCACGCCGGGGCGTCGACGATCGACGTGGTGGTCGATGCGACCGCCATGCTGCCCGACGGGCGTGAGGCGGTGCGGCTGTCGGTCGCCGACGACGGTGTGGGCATTTCCGAAGGCGGGCGGCGCAGCGGGTTGCGGAACCTGGCCCGCCGGGCGGAGTCGCTCGGCGGCGCGAGCTGGTTCGGCCCCGGCATCGGGAGGGACGGGGGCGGCACGACGGTGGTGTGGGAGGCACCGATCTGAGTGCGGACCTGTGGTGCTTCGGGGACTCGCGAGGGGCAACGCACGTCCCGCCGCCCCGGCCGGCCGCCCCGTGTGCGTAAAAGGATCAGCGCGTGGCGTCGATGGCGTCGGCCGACGGGTGCTCGGCGAGGATTCTCTCGATGACGAGCGCGACGCCGTCTTCGCTGTTGGAGGCGGTCCGGCCGGTCGTGGCGGCAAGGGCGGCGGGGTGCGCGTTGCCCATCGCGTACGAGGTGCCCGCCCAGCGGAGCATCTCCACATCATTGGGCATGTCGCCGAAGGCGACGACCTCGGCGGGCGAGATGCCGCGCTCGGCACAGCAGAGCGCCAGCGTGCTCGCCTTGGACACTCCCGGCCCGCTGATCTCCAGCAGGGCGGTGGGGCTGGACCGGGTGAAGCAGGCAAGGTCCCCGGCCGCGGTGCGGGCGAGGGCGAGGAAGTCGTCCGGGGCCAGTTCGGCGTGGTGGGCGAGGAGCTTCAGCACGGGGGCACCCGAGCCCGGCGACTCCTCGCGGAGCAGCTTCTCGGCGCCGGCGACGGTGGCGCCCGGATCACGGCGGAGCGGCGGGTAGGCCGGCTCGTAGTGGATGCCGGTGGTCAGCTCGATCGCGAAGGAGGTGCCGGGAGCGGCGGCCCGCACGGTGCGTACGACATCGAGGGCGATGTCGCGGGCCAGCGGACGTACCTTGATCAGCTTGCCGTCCGCGTGCAGGTCGGCGACAGCCGCGCCGTTCGCGCAGATCGCCAGCCCGTGACCATGGACGTGATCGCTGACCACATCCATCCAGCGGGCCGGGCGTCCGGTGACGAAGAAGACCTCGATACCGGCCTCCTCGGCGGCGGCGAGCGCGGCAACGGTGCGCTCCGAGACGGTCTTGTCGTCGCGCAGCAGGGTGCCGTCGAGGTCGGTGGCGATCAGCCGGGGAACGGCAGGCGAAGGCGAGTCGGTAGCTGAGGTCACCCGCCCATTCTCGCGTACCGGACCGCACGACCGTGCGGAGGGGCGCACATATGAGGCTGCGCGCTCCTGACCGGGGGGGCGTGACTCAGGAATATGCCAAGACTGCTGGACTCGGCGCCGGACCCACCTCTGCGGTGGGTGCCACGCCTGCGCGGTCCGCCGCCCGCAGGGGCCGACCGCCACCCGGCCGACGGCGACCCGAACGGGCGGTCGCCACCCGGCCGACGGCTGACCGGACCGTTCGGCGATCGGCCGGGTCGGACATCGGCGGGCGGCAAGTCGACCGGACCGTGGAGGCGGACATCGGCGGGCGGCGGGCGCCGACGGTCAGCGGCTCAGCTCGGTCAGGCCCTCGGTGGCGATGCGTTCGAAGACCTTCTCGTTCGCGGCGAAGTCGGAGTCGGGTACCGGCCAGTGCAGGACGATCTCCGTGAAGCCCAGCGCGAAGTGGGTGCCCGCGAAGTCCACGAAGGCGTCGAAGGAATCCAGCGGGCGGTCCGGCGTGAAACCGGTGAGCAGGACCTTGTCCAGCTCGGCCACGTCCCGGCCGGCCGCCTCGCAGGCCGCTTCCAGTCGTGTCAGCTGTCCGCGGATGGCCTGAACGGACTGTTCCGGGGTGCCCGTTTCGAACAGCTTCGGATCGCCCGTGGTGACCCAGGCCTGTCCGTACCGGGCCGCGAGCCCCATTCCGCGGGGCCCGGTGGCGGCCACCGCGAACGGCAGCCGGGGCCGCTGCACACAGCCGGGGATGTTGCGGGCCTCGTGCGCCGCGTAGAACCGGCCCTCGTGCGTCACCGACGGCTCTCGCAACAGTTGGTCGAGCAGAGGCACGAACTCGTCGAAGTGGTCGGCCCGCTCGCGCGGGGTCCACGGTTCCTCGTCGCTCCGGCGCAGCGTCATGGCGTCGAAGCCGCTGCCGCCCGCGCCGATCCCGAGGGTGACGCGCCCGTCGGAGACGTCGTCCAGCGTGATCAGATCCTTGGCCAGGGTGACTGGGTGCCGGAAGTTGGGGGAGGTGACGAGGGTGCCCAATCGCATACTCTGCGTTGATGTCGCGGCGCTGGTGAGCGTCGGGATCGCGCCGAACCACGGCCCGTCGCGGAAGCTCCGCCAGGAGAGATGGTCGTACGTGTACGCGGCATGGAAGCCGAGGTCCTCGGCCCGCCGCCAGATCTTCTGTCCTTCGGCCCACCGGTGGATGGGGAGGATCACCGTGCTCAGACGCATGATCCCGACGATACGCGGACTTCCTGCCGCCACTGATGCGCCGACCGGCAAAGGAGATTCGGGGCCGCACCGACATCGCAGTGGGGGCCGCTACCGTGGCGTCATGGGCACGCTGGGCAGGGCAGAACGTGAGGCCATGATCGAAGAGGCAACGGTGGACGCCTACGGCGAGGACGAGCAGCGAAACGGCCTGTTCACCATGCTGGAGCAGTACCTCGATCTGCCCTTCACCACCACGGTTCTTGGCGTCGAGGTGACGGTGCGCGGTGTCGGCCTCACGCCCGAGGGCAGGGTCGTCGCCCTGTGCTCTCGTGGTCGCGTTCGGCAGTCGATCGGCATCCTGGACCTGCCGTTGCCCATCCCCGCGCCCGATGGCGCGGAGTGGATCGAGGCGTACCGCCACTGGGCCGGTTGAGGCCGGACACCTCTCATCTCACATGGGACCGGTTGGCATGAAAGGGACGAACGTGGCTGATGTTGTACAGGGCGCGGGGGGACCGTCGCTCGCCGACCTCATTGAACGCAGCGCCGAGCTGAAGGGGGAACTTGTCACTTTTGCTCAGAGCGCCCGCTTCGACAAGTGGTTGACACCCTTGCTGCTGGAGGCTGCGGGGCCTGCGCGGCAACTGGAGGAGGGTGAGGCCGTCCGGATCACCGACCACTTCATCCTGCGGTACCGGCTACCTGACGGTTCATCCGTGCTGGATCAGTTCCTCGCGGGGCGGAAGGACCTGACCACGGCCGACCGGGGGATGCTGCTCGGCTGGCGTGACCCGGTCGAGGGTGTCTTCGAGGTCCAGCGGAAGGACGGGGATGCCGTTGTCCTGCTGAACCTGGTCGACGACCTGGAGTACCGCACGTACTCGAACGTCGGTCGAGCGGCGTTCCGTGGAGTGCTCAAGGGGGGATTCCTCCACACCCACCTGGTGCCTGTCCACTCGGCCGACGAGGCATGGCTGGTGTCCGGGGCGATGTCGTACTACCCCAGGTCCAGTGCCATCGACATTGCGCAGGCGGCGCTCGAACTGGCCACCAGCCGTCCCGAACTGGTCTTCCGCAACCCCGCGAAGATCGAGCAGGGGTGGCAGCGGATGCGAGAGGACCGGGCCGCGTTCGTCGAGTTCTGCGGCAACGACGAGCTGGTCCTTCCGCCTGCCGAAGCCGAGAACCTCCTCAACGCCTACTACCGCCACCGCCAGGACACCGCCGTCCCCGCACAGCCCGGCCGTGCCCGGCGCAGGCGGTCGCCCGGCCCGGACCTGCCGCTGTTCGAGCTGCCGCGAGAGCTCGCGGAGGCGGACACCATCGGTGTCATCTACGACGAGGTAGACGGGCTGAACGTCTACGCCGACTACGGAATGCTGCGGGACCTTTTCGCGGAACCGGCCCTCACGGGCCGCAGGCGGCACCAGGATCTGCTGCGCACGTACCTGCGCGAGGAGTCGATCACGCCACTGCCCGTCCGTCGACTGGCAGCCGCCCACCCGGAGACCGCCAACACGGTGTTCCAGAAGCTGCTGCGTAAACCCGGATTCACCTGGAGCGAGCACGGTGAGACGTTGCTGCGGCGGCGCAAACCCTGGTACTACGCGAGAGAGCCCCGTCCGGGCGTATCCGTCATCGGCGACCGCCTCAGTGAGCTCGTCGGCGGGCACTCGTAGTCATCACGGAGCGCCGACAGGTTAGTTGGACCGTACCGTTCCTGCACGGTCACAAGTACGCCATTGATGTGATGCCCGCCGCCGCGGGCCACACGGAACATGGCGACGTCACCGTCATCACGAGAGCCCCGGACAACCTCCGCCGACTGTGCCGCACTCGCATCTCCGCGCCGACGCCCGATCCTTCTGAGCCTGCACTCTGATTCCGCAGGTCAGGCTGCGATAGGTGAGCAAGGCTTGACCGAGGGGACGAGGGTGCCGAGCCGCAGTCGGTCGGTGGCCGCCGCCGCGGCGGTGAGTGTCGGCAGCGCGCCGAACCACGGGCCGTCGCGGAAGGTCCGCCAGGAGAGGTGGTCGTACGTGTACGCGGTGTGGAAGCCGAGTTCTTCGGCCCGCCGCCAGGTCTTCTGTCCTTCGCCCCATCGGTGGATGGGGAGGATCACCGTGCTCAGACGCGTGATTCCGACGATACGTGGGCTTCCCGCTGCCAGGGACATGCCGACGGGGCAGATTCGGGAAGTCACGCCGAAGCCGCGATGGGGTTGTTGCCGTGGCGCCACGGGCGCGCCGGGCAGTGCCGAATCCGGCCTCGGCTCTCGCGTCGGCGGTGGATCGGCAGAACCACAGGGTTCGGCCGCATGACCGCGGCCGATACGGGTCGGCACGCTCCTCCGTGCACGCCCTGTCTCCCACCGGCCGCTCACGCGCCTTCGCGGAATCGGCGGACGGGTTTGCGCCGATGAGCCTGCGCAGTCGGGCTCGTCTGCCGGCCGCTCCCGGGTCAGCTGCGGAAGCGCAGGAACGGGGGCGGTACGGCGGCGGTGAGCCAGACGCCGTTGGCGCTGACGTAGAAGGTGTGGCCCGCGCGGTGCATCGCGGCGGCGTCCACGGACAGCACGACGGGGCGGCCGCGCCGTGCCCCGACCCTGGTGGCCGTCTCGCGGTCGGCCGAGAGGTGGACGTGCGTGCGGTTCATGGGACGCAGCCCCTCGCCGCGTATTGCGTCCAGCGCACGGCCCACCGTGCCGTGGTAGAGGTACGCGGGCGGCTCGGACGGCGGGAGGTCCAGGTCCACCGGCACGGTGTGGCCCTGGCTCGCACGGATACGGCTGCCCTCGACGGCGAAGCGCTGCTTGTCGTTGGTGGCGACGACGTGGTCGAGCTCGGCCCGGGTGAGGGGGACGTTGTTGCGGGCCGTGGCACGCAGTAGCTCGTCGATGGGCACCCAGCCATGCGCATCGAGCGTGATCCCGAGCCGCTCCGGCTGATGGCGCAGGTGCTTCGATAGGTACTTGGACACCTTGACGGTGCGTTTCGCATCCATGTCTACAGCTTGGCCAGGCGCTTTCCGGAACGCATCCGCATTTCGTCACGAATTCACCAAGGTGAATTTATTTGCTTTGGTAATTTTTTGGCAGCAGGTTTGATCCACAGCCAACTGAGGTTATCCACAGGCTAGTTCATCCTTCTGTGGACAACACAATGTCATTTCGGGTGATTTGGTCAACTCGCCCGGATTCAGCCCGAGGTGAAACGAGAGAGTCCAATAGCCGTGCGCGCACCTCGCGTTCGGCCGCCGTCGCCACGAACGCGGAAACGTTGTCCTCGCCAACGAGACGTCGAACGGCTTCGATTGTCTCGGCCGGCAGGGCCACGTGCTCCCCTTCGACGGGTGGGGTATCCGCCAGGAGCACCGTGTCCTCGCCCAAGTGATGGCGCAGATGGAGCGTGGCGAACGTGCGCATCGCCCGGGCGAGTTCGGCATCCACCGTGAGTTGGGCGAGTGGACGGAGCCTGCGGACCATGGCGGCCGCCTCGGCCGCATCCGTGTCCGTCGGTGGGCGATGGCCCAGGTAGCGGCCAAAGACGTGCTCGGTGGTGAACTCCAGGAAGCGTGAGGCGATCTGCTCCACCTGTCCGCGAAGTTCACGCAGATGACCGGAGATTGCACCGAGCGGCACTCCGGCCGCGTGCAACTCCGCTGCCACGGCAAGCTCCTGCGGGCTGGGCACCAGGAACTCGTCGTCCCGCCCGGGAACACGCTCCAGCACACCGAGGTCCACCGCCTCGGCCACCGCCTCGTCGTCCGGGGTGCCGCCGAACCTGGCGTCCAACTCGGCCCGAGTGATCCGGCCGGTCCGCTCGTCCGTCCACGGGCCGTGCACCTCGGCGACGAGACCGAGCACCCCGCCCAGGCCGCGGCCGGTGTCCCAGGCGTCCAGCAATTCCTTGATGCTGGACAGGGTGTAGCCGCGGTCGAGCAGGTCGGCGATCTGCCGGAGCCGGGACAGATGGGTGTCCCGGTACACATTCGCCCGGCCGCGCCGCTCCGGCGTGGGCAGCAGGCCGCGGTCCTGATAGGCGCGGATCGTACGGACCGTGGCACCGCTGGCGTGGGCCAGATCCTCGATTCGGTACTCGGCGGCGGGCCGCCCGCCCGCCGCCGTCGACGTCTGTCCACCCGCAACCGACGACTGCCTGTCCGCCGCGGCCGATCGTCCGGAGCCGCTCACAGCGGCGGCTTCAGCCGGGCGATGCCACGCAGTGCGCCGGGACTGAACCGGGCCAGGACGCGGGCCCCGCGGGCTTCCGGTGTCACCGGCACGACGGCCTGGTTGCGCACCACCGCCCTGAGGACGGCGTCGGCGACCTTCTCCGGGGGATAGTTGCGGAGTCCGTACAGCCGACTGGTTCGCTTCCGCAACCGGGTCTCCTCCGCCGCGTCCGCCCCTGCGAAGCGCGCCGCGGCGGTGATGCCGGTGTTGACGATTCCGGGGCAGATCGCGCTGACCCCGATCGACCGGTCGGCGAACTCGGCCCGCAGGCACTCGCTGAGCATCAACACGGCTGCCTTGGAGGTGCTGTATGCGGGAAGTGCCCTGGACGGCTGATAGGCGGCGGCGGAAGCGGTGTTGACGATGTGACCGCCCTGACCGCGCTCGGCCATCTGCCTGCCGAAGATCCGGCAGCCGTGGATGACTCCCCACAGATTGACATCGAGGACGTTCTTCCAGTCCTCGCTCGTGGTCTCCAGGAAGGAGCCGGACAGCCCGATACCGGCGTTGTTGACCAGAACGTCGACGATGCCGTACTCGGAGGCGACCTTCTCGGCCAGCTTCTCCATCGCCTGTTCGTCGCTGACGTCGACCGCTTCGCCCCAGGCGGCCGGGGACCCGATCAGCCGGGCCATTTCCGCCGTCCTGGCCGCACCCTCCGCGTCCCGGTCCACGGCCACCACCCGGGCGCCCGCCTCGGCGAACGCGAAGGCGGTCGCCCGGCCGATTCCACCGGCCGCACCCGTCACCAGGACCAACTGCCCGCCGAACCGGTCCGCGTAGGCCCCGGTGGGCGCCGAGTCGTGCACCGGCCGCCCCGCCTCCCGGGCCGCTTCGTTGGCGGTGACGAACTCGCTGATCCAGGAGGCGAGCCGGTCCGGCCTGGTCCGCGGCACCCAGTGTTTGCCCGGCAGCGATCGACGCACCAGCTGTGGTGCCCACAGCTCCAGTTGGTCGTACAGCCGCTCCGAGAGGAAGGCGTCACCGGTCGGAGTGATCAACTGGACCGGTGCGTGGGCGTAGGCGTCGGTGCGGGGCCTGCTCAGCCTGGCCCTGACGTTGTCGCGGTAGAGCCAGGCGCCGTGTGCCGCGTCGTCGGGCAGGGAGGGCGTCGGGTAGTCGCCCGCGGGCACCTTCTCCATCCGCTCCAGGATCTGCGGCCATCGCCTGCCGAGCGGACCGCGCCAGGCGAGCTCGGGCAGGACCGGTGTGTGCAGCATGTAGACGTACCAGGACTTGGCGCCCTGGCCGAGCAGCTGGCCCACCCGACGCGGAGAGGGCCGGGCCATCCGCTGCTTGATCCAGTGACCGAAGTGGTCCAGGGAAGGCCCGGACATCGAGGTGAACGAGGCGATTCGGCCCTCGGTCCGTTTGACCGTGGCGAACTCCCAGGACTGGACCGACCCCCAGTCGTGCCCGACCAGGTGCACCGGTCGGTCCGGGCTGACCGCATCGGCGACGGCCAGGAAGTCGTCGGTCAGCTTCTCCAGGGTGAAGCCCCCGCGCAGCGGCTTCGGCGCCGTGGACCTGCCGTGCCCGCGCACGTCGTACAGCACGACGTGCCACTGGTCGGCCAGCTGCCTCGCCACGTCCGTCCAGACCTCCTTGCTGTCCGGATAGCCGTGGACGAGCACGATCGTCGGTCGCGTCTCGTCGCCCAACTCCGCCACGCACAGCTCGATTCCGCCCGTGCGGACCCGGCGCTCACGCGCATCCTCCAGACCCTGCGGACTCATGCCGCCACCCTCTCCTCGGCCCAGCGCCGCACGTGCGGCAGATCGTCGTCCAGCCAGAAGGCGCTCTGCTCGGGGTCCTTGGAGTCGGTGACGACGAGGATCTCCTCGAACTTGGCGCCCGTACCCCGGAATCCGAGGTGGGGTTCGACCGCCCACAACCCCGGCTGCGGCGGGTGGTCGGAGAAGCGGTACGGACTCCACAGCGGCGACCAGCCGTCCCGGTGCCCGTGCAGCGCATCGCCCAGCAGTCCTTTGAGCGACTGCGTCCCGAACCCGAACACCTGCGGGGACCAGCGACGTTCGGCGACACGATCGATCTTGTGGGCGATGACGCCGAAGGGGTACGCGCGATGCCGGTTCGCATACCCCTGCCTGATCATCAGGCGGTCGACGTCCTCATAGATCTCCCGCAGTGAACGCCGCTCCCGCACCTCGCGCAGGATCAGCTCGCGATGGACCTCCAGATCGGCCATCAGCTTGTCGTGCAGGCGATTCGGTCCGAGGCAGCCGGAGTATCCGATGTCGGCGGTGAATCCCTTGTACACCGGGGCCATGTCGAGGATGAACGGCATCCCGGGCTCCAGCGCGCGGTTGGTCGGAAAGAACTGCAGGGGCACCTTGAAGCCGGTGAAGGCCGTACGGTCGCCGAACCAGGCGAAGGGCAGATGGAACCAGTCCCGGACCCCGCGCTCGCGCAACCAGTCGCGCTGCATTCTGGCCGCCTCCCGCTCGGTCACTCCCGGCGCGAGCCGTCCGGCGACCGCCTCGGCGCAGGCGTACGCGAGCCGTTGCACGTCTCTGAACCCCCGTAGCTCCGGGGATCGTTCGTCCTTCACTGCCGGAGTCATGCCACCGTCCGTTCCCTGCCGTGTGCGGTACGTGTCCGTAACGTGACACTGATGAATGTGACAATGTCCGACGGCTACGTCAAGGGGGTGTGCGGAGACCTGTGGACAACGTGCGCACGCCGGACCCGTGGGAGGCGAGCGAGATCCCCGGGCTCCACCGTGCGGTGGGCCCCCTACGGGCTCGTACGCCTGGAGTCTGACGGCGATCCAGCCGCCAGGGCTGATGTCGGGTGTGGTCCCCGCCACTATCGTCGAACGCGTGACTGTGATCGCGACCGAAAGCCTGAGCAAGCGGTTCCCACGGGTGACCGCGCTTGACCGGCTCTCCCTGGACATCGGACCCGGTGTGACCGGGCTGGTGGGTTCCAACGGAGCCGGCAAGTCCACGTTGATCAAGATCCTGCTGGGTCTGTCCCCCGCCACCGAGGGCCGGGCCGCGGTGCTCGGTCTCGATGTCGCCACCCACGGCGCCGCCATCCGGGAGCGCGTCGGCTACATGCCCGAGCACGACTGCTTGCCGCCGGACGTCTCGGCCACCGAGTTCGTCGTCCACATGGCACGAATGTCCGGCCTGCCGCCGACGGCCGCGCGCGAGCGCACCGCCGACACCCTGCGCCACGTCGGTCTCTACGAGGAGCGCTACCGCCCCATCGGCGGCTACTCGACCGGCATGAAGCAGCGCGTGAAGCTGGCCCAGGCGCTGGTGCACGACCCTCAGCTGGTGCTGCTCGACGAGCCGACCAACGGCCTCGACCCGGTCGGCCGCGACGAGATGCTCGGCCTGATCCGCCGCGTCTACGCGGACTTCGGCATCTCGGTCCTGGTCACCTCGCACCTCCTTGGCGAGCTGGAACGCACCTGCGACCACGTCGTCGTCATCGACGGCGGCGCCCTGCTGCGCTCCAGCTCCACCAGCGACTTCACCCAGACCACCACGACCCTCGCGGTCGAGGTCACCGACAGCGACACCCACCCGGACGGTACGGACGCCCTGCGCAGGGCCCTCGTCCGGGCGGGCGTCGGTCTCGTGGGCCAGGACGGTCTCGACGGGCAGGGGCTGCCCGGCGCGGGCCACATTCTGCTGATCGAGGCGACCGGCGAGGAGACGTACGACATCGTCCGCGACAGCGTCGCCGGGCTCGGGCTCGGTCTCGTGCGGATGGAACAGCGGCGCCACCACATCGCCGAGGTCTTCCACTCCGAGGGGGAGACCCGGACCGAGGCGGCCGCACCGTCCGCGGCCGCGCACGCGCACGCGCACCCGGACACGGCTGCCGGAACCCCGCAGCACAAGGGCCTCGAAGCAGAAGGGGAGCGGTCGTGACGAGCATGCAGACCGGGACCGCGGCCGCCGGTGGCGGCGAGACGTCCCGGATCCACAACATCGGGTACCGCTCCTACGACGGCCCGCGGCTGGGGCGCGGATACGCCCGGCGTTCGCTGTACTCGCAGTCTCTGCGAGGAGCATTCGGACTGGGGCGTTCCGCCAAGTCCAAAGTGCTGCCGATGCTGCTCTCAGGAGTGATGTGCATCATCGCGGCGATCATCGTCGCCGTCGCCATCGCCACGCCCGGGTCCACGGCCCTGCCGATGAAGTACACGTCGTTCGCGATCTACCTCCAGGCCGTCATCGGCCTGTTCCTCGCCGCGCAGGCACCGCAGTCGGTCTCGCGCGACCTGCGCTTCAAGAGCGTGCCGCTGTACTTCTCGCGTCCGATCGAACGAGTCGACTACGTCGTCGCGAAGTTCGCCGCCATGGCGTCCGCGCTCCTCATCCTCACCGGCGCACCGCTCGTCATCCTCTATGTGGGTGCGCTGCTCGGAAAGTTCGACTTCGCCACGCAGACCAAGGGGTTCGGGCAGGGAATGGTGTCGGTGGCATTGCTCTCCGTGCTTTTTGCCGGGCTGGGACTGGTCATGGCCGCGCTGACCCCGCGCCGCGGCTTCGGCGTCGCCGCGGTGATCGCCGTGCTGACCATCTCCTACGGTGCGGTCTCCACCGTGCAGGCCATCGCCTGGGGGACGGGTTCCGAGGGCGCCGTCGCGTGGCTGGGGCTGTTCTCCCCGATCACGCTGGTCGACGGCGTGCAGACCGCGTTCCTCGGGGCCGCGTCCGCCTTCCCGGGCAGCGAGGGGCCGGGCACGGGGCTCGGAGTGCTCTATCTGATCGTTGTTCTCGCGCTCGTCGTCGGCTCGTACGGCGTACTGATGCGCCGCTACCGGAAGGTCGGGCTGTGACCACCATCGAGATCGACCACACCTCGCGCTGGTTCGGGAATGTGGTCGCCGTCAACGACGTGAGCATGACGGTGGGGCCGGGCGTCACCGGACTGCTCGGACCCAACGGCGCGGGCAAGTCCACGCTGATCAACATGATGGCCGGTTTCCTCGCTCCGTCCACGGGCACCGTCACGCTCGACGGGCAGGCGATCTGGCGGAACGAGGCGGTGTACAAGGAGATCGGCATCGTGCCGGAGCGGGAGGCGATGTACGACTTCCTGACCGGCCGCGAGTTCGTCGTCGCCAACGCGGAACTCCAGGGGCTCGGCGACGCGGAGGCGCAGCGGGCGCTGGCCACGGTCGAGATGGAGTACGCGCAGGACCGCAAGATCTCCACATACAGCAAGGGCATGCGCCAGCGCGTGAAGATGGCGTCCGCCCTGGTCCACGAGCCGTCGGTGCTGCTGCTCGACGAACCGTTCAACGGGATGGACCCGCGCCAGCGGATGCAGCTGATGGAACTGCTGCGTCAGATGGGCGCCCAGGGGCGGACGGTCCTCTTCTCCTCGCACATCCTCGAAGAGGTCGAACAACTCGCCTCGCACATCGAGGTGATCGTGGCCGGGCGGCATGCGGCATCCGGCGACTTCCGGAAGATCCGCAGGCTGATGACGGACCGCCCGCACCGCTATCTCGTGCGCTCCAGCGACGACCGCGCCCTCGCTGCCGCGCTCATCGCCGACCCGTCGACGGCCGGTATCGAGGTGGACCTGGGCGAGCGGGCCCTGCGCATCCAGGCCGTCGACTTCGGGCGCTTCACCGAGTTGCTGCCGAGGGTCGCGCGTGAGCACGGAATCCGCCTGCTGACCGTTTCGCCGTCCGACGAGTCCCTCGAATCGGTCTTTTCCTATCTTGTAGCGGCCTGAGTAGTGGCCTGAAAGGAGCTGTGAAGCGTCATGTACGACCCCACAGTCGCCCGGCTCACCTACCGGGCCCTGCTCGGCCGGCGCCGGGCCGCCATCATGTTCGTCCTGCCGGTGCTGCTGGTGGCCATCGCGGTGGCGGTACGGGCGTTCGCCGGAGCCGACGACCAGGTCGCGGCGAACGTGCTGGGAGGCTTCGCCATCGCCACGATGGTGCCGCTGATCGGTGTGATCGCCGGAACGGGCGCCATCGGCCCCGAGATCGACGACGGCTCGATCGTCTACCTGCTGTCCAAACCGGTGAAGCGGCCCACGATCATCTTCACCAAACTGATCGTGTCCATCGCGGTCACCATGGTCTTCTCCGCACTGCCCACGCTGATCGCGGGCCTGATCCTCAACGGCAACGGCCAGCAGATCGCGGTGGCGTACACCGTCGCGGCCCTGGTCGCGTCGATCGCGTACAGCTCGCTGTTCCTGCTGCTGGGCACCATCAGTCGGCACGCGGTGGTCTTCGGACTCGTCTACGCGCTGGTGTGGGAGGCGCTGTTCGGCAGCCTGGTGCCCGGGGCACGCACGCTCAGCGTGCAGCAGTGGTCCCTCGCGGTCGCCGAGAAGATCGGCGAGGCCGGCACGATCACCTCCGATGTCGGACTGCCGACCGCGACGATCCTGCTGGTGGCCGTCACCGTGGGCGCCACCTGGTACGCGGGGCAGAAGCTGCGCACCCTGAAGCTGGCCGGGGAGGAGTGAGCGGGGGCGGGGGCCGGGCTGTGGGCGGGGGCCGGCCGGCGGCTCGGTGCTCGGTTCCCTGCCGCTTCCTGGTCCGGGGCCTTTCGAGCTCCTGACCGGTTCCTGTGCCGTCGTCGCGCCCGCAGTCGCACACCGATCACCGTCGTCGTCCGGTGGTCCGTCGTCAACCCTCGTCCTCCGGGCGGGGGTTGACGCATGTCGGACAGAAGTGTGCGTGACTGTACGGTTATCGGCTCGTTGTGCGGGGTGCGTGGAGGCAACTGGAATCCGAGACGTCGTGGCTTTCGTGAAACAGGGGATTGCCGGTGCCGGCGGGAGATCGCCTGCCGGGTCGGTCATTGAGTGTGTGGCAACCGTGAGCGTCCTCCGCCCCTCAGGCCCGGGACTGGGTCGGTCATCGCCGGTTTCCCGACTGAAAGGCATGTCCATGCCAGCGGAAGTCGCCCTGCTCGAATCACGTGCGCTGCGCGTCGAGCAGATGGGGCGTGTGGACGTCCTCGACAAGGTGAAGAGCCTTGTCATGCTCCCTGATGGAATTCACCTTCGCACAGAGGACGTGGCACGTTACTTCGAAGTATCCACAGAGGTCGTCAAGAAGGTGGTCCAGCGGCATCGAGTCGAGTTCACGGAGAACGGGCTCAGGGTGCTGCGCGGCTCTGAACTGCGAGAATTCCATAGGGACATGTTGTCCCTATAGGGAGGGGAACCGGGCGGGAGTTATCCACAGGCCGCCGCCCGACTCACGCTCTACACCCGCAGGACCGTGCTCAACGTCGCCATGCTTCTTCGCGACAGCGACATCGCCCGATGCGTCCGTACGTATCTGCTCGACGCGGAGCGGCATCTGCGTGCGGGGTGTGCCTCGCTCGAACAACGCGTCACCCGGGTCGAGAGCTGCCTCGTCGGCGTGGGTGACGCGCTCCAGGAGCTCGGGCCCGTTCTCGAACGGATGTCGATCCGGCTCGGTGCTCTCGACCGCAGGCTGGATGCCACGCACCAGATCGTTGGCGCGATGAGTGTGAGACTCGGCCACATGGCGGAGGACATCGTCCGGATCGACGGCAGGGTGGACGTTCTCGCCCGCCATCTGAAGGACCTGGGGTGCCGCACCGACAAGCGGAGCCGGGAGGACGAACACCGCTGACGCGACGGGGCGAGCGGTCTTTCGGTGACGTCCGGAGAACGGATGGTGCCGAGAGGCCGCGCCCGGACGGTGGTGGGACGCCGCCATGGGGCGCGAGGCACATATCGGTGCGGTGTGAAGGGGGCGGAAACTCGCCGCCGCATGCCGATACGCCCCTCACCGACCGGGAGAGGAGCGCGACGATGACCGACAGTGAGAGTTCGTAGAGTTCCCGGCGGGGCGGTCCCGAGGCCGGTACCGGAGTAGTCACCGATACCCCGCCGTTGCCGATCGGGGCAGGACGCCCGGGGAGGCAAGCCGTGTCATCGCACGCCGACGCCCGGTTCCGGGTAAGGGCACGGCCCGTACGTGTACGGGCCGTGCCCTTACGGAGAAGCCTCACCGGTCACACCGGTCACGGCCTAGAGCAGCCGCTCCAGCACCACCGCGATGCCGTCGTCCTCGTTGGACGCGGTGATCTCCTGCGCCACGGCCTTCAGGTCCTCATGAGCGTTGGCCATGGCCACACCGTGCTTCGCCCAGGCGAACATCGGGATGTCGTTCGGCATGTCCCCGAAGGCAAGCGTGTCCGCGGCCTTCACGCCCAGCCGGCGTGCGGCCAGCGAGAGCCCGGTCGCCTTGCTCAGCCCCAACGGCAGGATCTCCACCACACCCGGACCTGCCATGACCACGTTCACCAGATTGCCGACGGCCGCTCGCGCGGCCGTCGCCAGTGCGTCGTCGTCCAGATCGGGATGCTGGATGTAGACCTTGTTCAGCGGAGCCGCCCACAACTCGGCCGGATCCTCCGCGACGACAGCGGGGAGAGGCCCCTCCTGCACGCGGTAGCCGGGGCCGATCACGACCTCGCCGTCGAGCCCGTCGCGGCTCGCCGCCAGTGCCAGCGGGCCGACCTCCGCCTCGATCTTGGACAGTGCGAGACCGCCGAGCTGCCGGTCCAGCGTCAACGAGGTCAGCAGCCTGTGTTCGCCCGCGTGGTACACCTGCGCGCCCTGGCCGCAGACCGCGAGGCCCTCGTAGCCGAGGTCGTCCAGGATGTGCCGGGTCCACGGAACCGCGCGGCCGGTGACGATGATGTGCGCGGCACCGGCCGCCGCAGCCGCGGTCAGAGCCGTCCGGGTGCGCTCCGAGACCGTGTCGTCGTTGCGCAGCAGCGTTCCGTCGAGATCGGTCGCGACGAGTTTGTACGGAAAGGTCACTTGGCGACCGGTTCCAGGACCTCGCGTCCGCCCAGGTACGGCCGGAGCACCTCGGGCACCCGCACCGAACCGTCGGCCAACTGGTGGTTCTCCAGGATCGCCACGATCGTGCGCGGCACGGCGCAGAGCGTGCCGTTCAGCGTGGCCAGCGGCTGGAGAACCTTCTTGCCGTCCTGGTTGTCGCGCATCCGGACGGACAGGCGACGCGCCTGGAAGCTGTCGCAGTTCGACGCGGACGTCAGTTCCCGGTACTTGCCCTGCGTCGGGATCCACGCCTCGCAGTCGAACTTCCGGGAGGCCGAGGCGCCGAGGTCGCCGGTGGCGACATCGATCACCTGGAAGGGCAGCTCAAGGGCGGTGAGCCACTGCTTCTCCCAGTCCAGGAGCCTGCGGTGTTCGGCCTCGGCGTCCGCCGGGTCGACGTACGAGAACATCTCGACCTTGTCGAACTGGTGGACGCGGAAGATGCCCCGGGTGTCCTTTCCGTACGTACCGGCCTCGCGGCGGTAGCACGGCGAGAAGCCCGCGTAGCGCAGCGGCAGCTTGTCGGCCTCGATGATCTCGTCCATGTGGTACGCCGCGAGCGGGACCTCGGAGGTGCCGACCAGGTAGTAGTCGTCCTTCTCCAGGTGGTACACGTTCTCGGCGGCCTGACCCAGGAAGCCGGTGCCCTCCATGGCACGCGGGCGGACCAGTGCCGGCGTCAGCATCGGGACGAAGCCCGCCTCGGTGGCCTGGGCGATCGCCGCGTTGACGAGGGCCAGCTCCAGCAGCGCGCCGACGCCCGTCAAGTAGTAGAAGCGCGAGCCGGAGACCTTGGCACCGCGCTCCATGTCGATGGCGCCGAGCTTCTCGCCGAGCTCCAGGTGGTCCTTGGGCTCGAAGCCCTCGGCCCCGAAATCGCGGATTGTGCCATGCGTCTCCAGGACGACGAAGTCCTCCTCGCCGCCGACCGGCACGTCCTCGTGGACGATGTTGCCGATCTTGAGCATCAGGCTCTTCGCCTCGGCATCGGCCTCGTCCTGCGCCGCGTCGGCAGCTTTGACCTCGGCCTTCAGCTGCTCGGCCCGCTTGAGCAGCTCGGCGCGCTCCTCGGGCGAGGCCTTGGGGATGAGTTTGCCGAGCGCTTTCTGCTCGGAGCGGAGTTCGTCGAAGTGGACGCCGGACGACCTGCGCCGCTCGTCGGCGGAGAGCAGGGCGTCGACGAGCGCGACGTCCTCTCCACGGGCGCGCTGGGAGGCGCGAACACGGTCGGGGTCCTCACGGAGCAGGCGAAGGTCAATCACCCCTCCAGGCTACCGGTGCGCGCTTCTGCAGCTCGAACCGATATTGCCACGCGTGTCCTTTTGTCCAAATTGCCTGAATTGGTAAAAGGTGGGGTGCAATGCGTGACAGTTGATCGGTTCGGCGGTCAATGGAAAAGAGTTTATCCCTCCAAAAGGGGGTATTGGGTGCTGGCTGTCTTGACGTATCTGCCTACCGTCGAGGGGGAGTTGGGTCCTGCTTGTCCACAGGCGTTGAGGCCGGTCGGAGTTATCCACAGGTTGTGAGGAAGTTCTGTGGACACCGGAGAGGTGCACGCCGGGCAAGACGCCGAGGGGTGCAGGTTTTCCTTTCAAACCCGCTTCGGGCGCTCGTTCGGGTGGAAATACCGGCCTCGATGGGTTGATCGTCGGAATGGGGTCGACATCCGGCGGCCCAGTTCATCTCTTGGCCTGTGGATGCACCTGGGGTGACTGTGGCGATATGCCGATCATGTCGCCTGGAGGTGTCGACTTATCCCCAGGCTGAGAGCCATCTCTGTGGATAACTCTGTGGATGTCGAAGATCCGTAGATAGCACGCCACCCGGATATGGGGCTCGACAGCCACCACCCCGGCATGCCCCCGCCCCGGGGCACTGTCGCCCGAGGTACTGCCACCCCGGGCGCAGCCGACACCGGACCGGAGTCAGACCCGACCGTCGAGATTCCGGGCCAGCCAGTCGGAGGCTTCGGTGAATTCCGCGTCGGTCGTACCGTGTCGCAAGGGCCGTACGTCCTGCGGATCCACTCCTGCCCGCGGATACGAGCCGAGGAACCGGACCTTCGGGCAGATGCGTTTCAGGCCCATCAACGCCTCCCCGACCCGTCGGTCCGCGATGTGCCCCTCGGCATCCACGGCGAAGCAGTAGTTGCCGATGCCGGCGCCTGTCGGGCGTGACTGGATCAGCATCAGGTTCACCCCGCGGACCGCGAACTCCTGCAGAAGTTCGAGCAGCGCACCGGGCTGGTCCTCGCCCAGCCAGATGACCACCGAGGTCTTGTCCGCACCCGTCGGTGCTGCGGGCCTGGCCGGGCGGCCCACCAGGACGAAGCGCGTCTGCGCGTTCTCCGCGTCGTGGATCTCGGTCACCAGCGGTTCCAGACCGTACGTCGCCGCCGCGAACTCACCGGCGAAGGCGGCGTCGTACCGTCCCTCCTGCACCAGCCGGGCACCGTCGGCGTTCGACGCCGCGGATTCCCATACGGCATCCGGGAGATGGGCCGTCAGCCAGTTGCGCACCTGCGGCTGTGCGGCCGGGTGGGCGGTGACCGACTTGATGTCGGAGAGCTCGGTGCCGGGGCGGACCAACAGCGCGAAGCTGATGGAGAGCAGCACCTCGCGGTAGATCATCAGCGGTTCGCCGGAGGTCAGCTCGTCGAGCGTCGCGGTGATGCCGCCCTCGACGGAGTTCTCGATCGGCACGAGGGCCGCGGCGGCGGCCCCGCTGCGCACCGCGTCCAGAGCCGCCGGTACGGAGACCATCGGTACGAGCTCGCGGGTGGCGGCTTCCGGGAGTGTACGGAGGGCGACTTCGGTGAAGGTGCCCTCGGGGCCGAGGTAGGCGTAGCGCGTGGCGGACATACGGTCACCCTAGTGCTGTGACCGGCGAGGTTCACCGGCCCGCAGATCTTTCCGGTCGTGGCACGAAGGGCCGTCCCGCCCGTCGAGGTTTACGGGACAGCCCCCGGCGCCCCTCCCGGCACCGGTGCGCTTTGGCGCATTCAGGACTCCAGCAGCCGCTGCCCCACGTACTCGCCCCGCGCCGCCCCTCCCGGCACCGCGAACAGGCCGCTCGCCTCGTGCCGGATGAAAGGCGACAGCGCGTCGCCCCGGTCCAGCTTGCGCTGCACGGTGACGAAGCCGCGCAGCGGATCCGCCTGCCAGCAGATGAACAACAGTCCGGCGTCCGGGGTGCCGTCCTCCGCGATGCCGTCGTGGTACGAGAAGGGGCGTCGGAGCATGGCCGCACCGCTGTTCTTCTCGGGAGAGGAGATCCGGGCGTGCGCGTTGTCGGGTATCAGGAGCTTGCCGTCGGGCCCGGCCCCGTCGAGGTCCATCGCGGTGGTCTCCGTGCCGCCGCTCAGCGGGGCGCCGTCCTTCTTGCGTCGCCCTATGACCTGCTCCTGCCGTTCCACCGGGAGCTTCTCCCAGTCGTCGAGCAGCATCCTGATCCGCCGTACGACCGCGTACGACCCGCCGGCCAGCCACGCGTACGCGCCGTCCGTTTCGGCCGGGACGAAGACGCGCCGGTCGAAGTCGCTGTCGGCGGGCTGCGGATTGCCGGTGCCGTCGATCTGGCCCATCAGATTGCGAGCGGTCATCGGCCGGGCGGTGGCGCCGGGGGTGCGGTTGAAGCCGTTCATCTGCCAGCGAACCCTGGCGGTTCCGGCGCTCTCCTTCTGTATGGCACGCAGCGCGTGGAACGCGACGAGCGCGTCGTCGGCGCCGATCTGCACCCAGAGGTCACCGTTGGAGCGCTTGGCGTCCAGGCGATCGTTGGAGAAGGGCGGCAGCGGGTCGAGTCCGGGCGGGCGACGATCGGCCAGCCCGGTGCGGTCGAAGAAGGTGTGGCCGAAACCGAAGGTGATGGTCAGGGAGGACGGCCCGGCATCGAGCGCGATCCCGGTGTCATGGGCCGCGCCGTCCGCCGTGCCTCCGGCCGCCGGTTCACCGGTCATCAGGAGCCGGGCCACGTCCGACCAGCGGCGCATCAGGGCGGCGGCCTCCTTCCGTCCGGCACCCGGTGCCAGGTCGAAGGCGACGAGGTGGCCACGTGCCTGAAGCGGAGTGGTGATCCCCGGTTGATGTTTCCCGTGAAACATCACTTCCGTGGAACCGACCGCGGTCAGGGCGGTCGGCTCCTCGGGCCGGGTCATGGCGTGGCCCGTCGCGCCTCCGGCCGCCCCGACCAGCAGGCCCGCCGCACCCGTGGCGCCCGCGGTGCCGAGCAGCCGCCGCCGGGTGAGGGCACGGCCGGCCGGACGGGATGCCCCGCCGTTCGCGTCCTTCCCGGTGGCCGCGCCGGTTCCGCCGTTCTTCCTGCTGCGGTCGCTCCCGACGGTCTCGCCACGCCCGACGGTCTCGCCGTTCGTGACAGTTCCGTCGCTCCCCGGGGTTCTGCCGCTACCGGCGGTCCCGTCGTACGTGTCGGCCCCGCCGCGCGTGCCGGTTCCACCACTCGTGCCGCCCGTGGCGACCTTCCGGTTGTCAGTGGAGCCCTTGCGGCTGCCCGGCAAGGTCTTCCTCCTGTTGTTCCCGCTCACCATGTGTCGCTTCCGCTCACGATCCTGCTCAGCCGATCTTCACGTTCTTGTCGATGGTCGTCTGATCGATGTCCGACGTGCGCACCGTCACCGCGACCTTCCAGTCACCGGCCATCGGGATCTGGACGCCGCTCGCGGTCCAGTGGCCCTCGGCGAGCCGGGTGGGGGGTACCGGGAGCGGGCCGATGTCCTTGGACTCCAGAGTGAGGGCGACCTTCAGCTCGGGGACGTCCATGGCCTTGCCGTCGGCGCCGTCGACCCAGATGTGCAGCTCATTGACGCCGGTGCGGCCCGGGTCGAGTTCCATGCGCACCGTTCCCCTGCCGTTCTCACCACCCGTGTCGAACGGCAGGGTCAGACCGACCGGGCCCGCGGCCACCGGGGCGGCACCCGCCGTGGAACTCCGGGCCGCTTCCTCGGTGCGCCCCGGCTCGGTCGAGGTCAGTACCGTCGTCACGGCGAGGAGCACGACGGCGACACCGACTTCGGCGAGTACCGAGCGGCGCAGACCGGAGCGGTCCGGGTCGGCGTCGCGGATCCGCTTCCTCTCGGCGGTGGCCACGGCGGCCTGCTGCCGGGCGAGCTGCGCCGCCCGTGCCGAGTCCTCGGCCGTCGCTGTCTCGGGTGTCGCCGCCCCGGGTGCCACCTCCCCGTTCCTTCCGGCCTTCCCGGTCCTTCTGGCCTTCCCGGTCCTTCCGGTCTTCCCGGTCTTCTTGGCCGTGGTGTCGACATCGGCCTCGCCGGACCTCTCGCGCCCCGTACCGCTTCCGCCCGTACCGCTTCCGCCCGTGATCAAACGGGCGGTCCAGCGGCGCGAACCCCAGGCGATGGCGACCAGGACGGCGACGAGTGCCACCTTTGCGAGCAGCAGCTGCCCGTATCCCGTACCGGTGAGTGCGGACCAGGTACCGACCTGGCGCCAGGACTGGTAGATCCCGGTCGCGGTGAGCACGACCACGCTGCCGAACGCGATCCGGGAGAAGCGCCCCACTGCCGCCGCCTCGACGTCCGGCGTCCGGTACAACGCGACGAGCAGTGCGGCGAGCCCGCCCAGCCAGGCGGCGACGGCCAGCAGGTGGAGCACGTCGACCGGCATGGCGATACCGGTCTGGATGCCTGTCGAGGCGTGCTCGGCGAGCGACCAGGTACCGGCGATCCCGGCGGCGATCACCGCACCGCCGATGGCCAGCCCGAAGGTGAGGTCCTTCTTCTCTCGCCGGTCCTCACGCCGCGCGTACGTCCCGAACAGCACGGCGATGAAGAGCGCGGACGCGCCGAGCAGCAGGAGCCGGGACACGAGTGCCGCGCCCGGCTTGGTGTCGAGAACTGCCTTCAGCCCGTCGAGGTCGAAGGCGTCCGCGAGTTTCCCGGAGCCGGTGTAGGGGTGGCGCAGCACCAGCATGGCCAGGGTGGCGACGGTGAGCATCAGCCAGCCGCGCACGACAAGGCGTTGCAGGGGCCGTGCGCCCGCGCCGCGCTGCCAGCAGGCCAGTACGAAGGCGGCTCCGCCGGCCAGCAGGATGAAACCGGCGTAGGCGGCGTAGCGCGCGATGTCGTAGAGGGTGCCGACGAGACCGCCCCCGGCCTCATCCGTCGGGGGGACGACGGTGGTCTTCGAGGGCGCTCCGACGGAGAAGGTGAAGGCTCCCGACACGGGATGGCTGTCCGCCGAGACGGCCTGCCAGGCGACGGTGTACGTGCCGTCGGGCAGCCCGGTGCGCAGCGGGACGCCGTACTTCACCGTGGAGCCGCTGCCCAGGTCGCGCGGGGCGGTGCCGGTGTCGGCCCGCTTGCCGGCGGGGTCCAGGACCCGGACCGAGTCGTTGCCGAGCGCGACCTGCTCGGAGAAGGTGAGCGTGATCTTCTTGGGGGCGATGGCGACCACCGCCCCGTCCTGCGGATCGCTCCCGGTGAGTGCGGCGTGTGCGGACGCGGAGCCCGCGCCGGCCAGCACCAGCCCGAATACCAGGCCGACGAGGGCGGCGAGGAGCGCGGCCGCGGTGAGTGGCCGACGGGCCGAGGGAGAGGACGGGGACGTTCCGAAGTGCGGGGCGGTGGCTGTCATGTCGTGTCAGTCCCTCACTGCTTCTTCGGGTTGTAGGTGGTCTCCTTCACGGGAAGGTCGACCTTGATCGGGTCGGCCTTCTCGAAGTGCAGCTCCACGGACACCTTCTCGCCCTGCTTGGGCTGCTGCTTGAGCTTCATGAACATGATGTGGTTCCCGCCGCGTTCCAGATTCAGTTCGCCGTCGGCCGGAACGTCGAAGGACGTCACCATGCGCATCACGTTGTTCTTCGTCTCGTGGATCGTGACGTCGTCCGAGAGCGGGCTGGTGACCGAGGTGAGCCGGTCGGCGGCGCCACCGCTGTTCTCTATGACGAGGAAGCCCGCGGCCATGTCGCCGACGGGCTGCGGCATGAACGCGCCGGACACCTTCAGCTCGGGTGCGGCGTCCGACGACGAGCATCCCGCCAGTGTCAGACCGGTGACGAGGGCGGCGGCGCCTACGAGGGCGGTGCGGCGGTTCACGGGTTCTCCCCCTTGACGATCTCGGGGAGGTCCTTGGCGTAGTCGTCGGGCGAGGTGTCCTCGCCGTACACGAGGTACCCCTTGTCGGTCTTCGGGGAGAACGCGATGACCTGCGAGCCGTGCATCGAGACGACCGTGCCGTCCTTCTCCTTCTTCGGCGCGTCGATGCCGATGCCGATCTGCCGCGCGCCCGCCTGGATGGTCGGGAAGTCGCCGGTGAGACCGATGAAGGAGGGGTCCTGGGACTTGAGCCAGGTGCCCAGCGAGGAGGGGGTGTCCCGCTCGGGGTCCGTGGTCACGAAGACGACCTGGAGCTTGTCCTGGTCGGCCTTGGGCAGCGCCTTCCTGGCGATGGCGATGTTGCTCATGGTGAGCGGGCAGACATCGGGGCAGTTGGTGTAGCCGAAGTAGATCAGCGTCGGCTTGCCCTTGGTCTGCTCACGGAGGTCGTACTTCTTCCCATGGGTGTCTGTGAGGACGAGGCCGGGCTTGGTGAACGGCTGGTCGAGCACCGTCGCGGCCTTGGTCTTGGTCGGGACGGACACATCGGCGAGGGGCTTCTCGGCAGCGTCGTCGCTGCCGCCGCACGCGGACAGGGTGAGCGCCGCCGCGGCGGCGAACGCCACTGCCAGCACTGATTTCTTACGCATGGAGCACTGAATCCTGGTGGGTCGGTGGGTCGGTGGGACGGATGGGGCGGTGTGGCTGAGGGTGTCCGGGTCGGCGCGAACGGGGCGTCGGGCCCGGGTGGAGCGTCGGACTCGGGTGGCGCCATGGACCCCGGGGTGCCATGGCGCCGCGTGTCCCGCGGGACCGCACCCTCCGCAGGCGGTACGGCCCGTGGGGCCGCCGTCGGTCAGGCGGCGCGGCGGCGCCCGGCGAGCACGCCGAAGGCCACCCCCGCGACGCCGACGACGATGCCGACGATGCCGAGGACGCGGGCCGTGGTATCGCTGTCGGACGAGTCCGACGCGGCCGTCGTCTGCTCGTCCGCCGCCTGCGTGGCCTTGTTCTTGTCGTCGGAGGCGCCGTGGTCACCGGCGGCCGGAGCGGTCAGCTTGAGGACTGGCGCCGGGCTCTCCGGCTCGGCTGCGCCCTCCTTCTGCTCCTCGATCCAGCGGACGACTTCCTTGTTGTCGTACGTCTGGATGGCCTTGAGCACCAACTGGTCGGCATCCTCGGGGAGCTGGCCGACGGAGAGCGGGAACTGCTGGAAGTAGCCGGGACGGATACCGGCGTTGTCCTTGTCGCCGGTGGCGGTCCAGGTGACCTTGGAAACCGCCTCGTTGATCTTCTTGCCGTGCATCTCCAGCGGCTTGGCCAGCTTGCTCGTGGTGACCTGGATGTCCCAGCCGGGTACGGCCTGCGGTGTGACCGAGGCCAATGGGTGGTCGGTCGGGAAGCTGACTTCGAGCTTGATCGTCGAGGCGTTGTCGCGTTCGTTGGGAACCTTGATGTTCACGGTCGCGTACCCGCCCTTGGCGGCCTCGCCCTGCGGCTGCACGGACACGTGCGCGGATGCGGGGCCGGCGAGGAGCAGCACGGTGGACGCGGCGATACCGCCGGCGAGGGCGATGCGGGAAACGTTCATGGCAGGGATCACTCCACGGAAGCACGTAGGAAGGGTGGCCCGGCGCGCGCGTGCGCGACGGCATCGCGACATCTCTTCCCCGCACGCCGCGCGCGTGCACCGATGCGCGGTACGCCGGGCGAATCGTGCGCCGGTCGGGGTGTGCGTCGGGTGACTGCGCGGCCGGGTGCCGAGCGACCACGGGATCGGACGTCCGGGAGGTCAACCGGCAGGGAGGCGGGTGTCGCGTCAGGCTGCGAGTGCGTACGCGGCGGGCGGACCGCGCCTGATCACCAGGTGCTGCAACGGGTCCCCGGTGGCGGGGAGCGGAGCGTCGACCGCGATACGCGGCGTGCGCGGTCCGGTCGTCGTGGATCCGGGCAGCCCGGCACGGAGGGCGTCCACGAGCGCGAGGGCGGCGCGCAGGGCGCGCAACCGGGCCCCGGCCGCGACCTGTTGGGCTCCGTGAGCGGACAGCCGGGCCAGTTCGAACAGGGCGATCTCGCCGCGCCGCAGCAGCCAGCCGGTGGCCACGGCGGCCAGCAGGTGACCGAGCAGCATGGGCAGGTCGGGCAGCAGCCCGGCAAGCGGGCCGGAGTGTCCGCCGACCGCAGGGGCCAGGTGCTGATACCCGCCCCTCACCGACGCCGGGTCGATGCCGGCGGTGGTGACGATGCGGTGGGCCTCGGCGGCGTTCAACTGGGCCGGGCCCATGCCGCACACGAGGCTTGCCGCGAACCGGATCAACGGCCCGTCGCCGGTCACGGGCGCCGCCGAAGCGGTGGGGGCGGCGGTGCTGAAGAGGGAGTGCAGGGCGATCTGCCCGCCGGCCAGGGCGACGGCGATGGACGGCAGCGAGCGTTCGCGTCCGGCGAGCGGTGCCACCACCGCGAAGACCCCCAGGAATCCGGCGAGCAGCGTCCACCGGGGGACGGCCGCGCAGGAGGCCAGGGAGTGACCTGCCGCGGACAGCACGACACAGACCGCGGTGAACACCGTGGCCCTCAGAAGCCGTAGACCGGCTCCGGCGCGTGCGACAGGCATAGACATGGCGGGCCCCATCATCGCACCGCGCCCCGCGCCTGGGCACGGCAGGTCCGGAAGGTCACCGTCCGTCCGATGCGTGCCCGAGCCCCCGCGTCTGCGAGCCGACGCGTTGCACGAGGGCCCGGATCCGTGAACCGACGCGTGTGCGTGCGAGGGCCCTCCCCGCCCGGGGCCGGGCGATGTGCCAGGTCAACGCCCCGAGGACGGAAAGGGGCCCGACGGCCGGGACGTCGGGAGGGCGGGGCCGACCGCCGAAAAATCGGTCCGGTTCGGCATACACGCGTACGTGGGATGCGGGTATCCGCCGAATGAGCGGTGTCACACCCGGTATGTGCTTACGACGGGTTCGGCAGGGCAATACGTATCGGTAGTCGAGCCGCAGCCAGGAGGCTGGAGCATGAGCATCTGGTGGTCCCTCCACTTGCGGCGCGAGGCTGCGAGCGTTCCGCTCGCCCGTCGCTTCCTGCTGGGGACGATGGAGACCGCGGGGGTGGACCCGGAGATTTCCTTCGATCTGTCGGTCGCGCTCACCGAGGCATGTGCGAACGCCGTCGAGCACGGCGGCGACCGCGGAACCCGTGAGGACCGTGAGGACCGGCCGCAGGAGGAACGGAACGCGGGACGCGGCCCGTGGGACGTTCGGGACGAGCGGCCCGGGTCGGCCCCCGGCCAGTACCGGGTCACCGCGTATCTGGACGGCGAGATGTGCCGCATCGAAGTCACCGACTCGGGGCCGGGCTTCCCCGCCCGGAGCATGTTGCGCCCGTCGGCACAACAGCATGGATCCCAGCCCTACCCCCCGCTCAGCGCCGAGGACGGCCGCGGTCTCTGCCTGATCGAACAGCTCGCCGATCACGTCCACTTCGGCAACCGGCCCGGGCACGGCGCCGTCGTGAGCTTCGACAAGGCGCTGAAATGGCGGGAGGGCGCCCTGCTCATGGTTTCCTGAGCGGGCGCCCTCGGGCGCGTGAACCGTTGCCCACCGGACCTCGGACCACCGGTCCGCGAGGACCGATCCGCGGGACCGTTCATGACGGTCAGTCCGTGACGACCTGCATGTGACCGCAGGCCCGTGACGGCAGGCCCGTGTAGATCAGCCCTTCAGACGGGCCATCCACGCCTCGACCTCGTCGGCCTGGCGAGGCAGCTTGTCCGAGAGGTTCCGGTTGCCGTCCTCGGTGACGAGGATGTCGTCCTCGATCCGGATGCCGATGCCCCGGTACTCCTCGGGGACGGTCAGGTCGTCGGCCTGGAAGTACAGGCCGGGCTCGACCGTGAGGCAGACGCCGGGCTCCAGCGTTCCGTTCACGTACGTCTCGGTGCGTGCCGCGGCACAGTCGTGGACGTCCAGGCCGAGCATGTGCCCGGTGCCGTGCAGCGTCCAGCGGCGGTGGAGGCCCAGCTCCAGGACCTTGTCCACGGACAGGTCACCGAGCAGGCCCCACTCCACCAGCTTCTCGGCGAGCACTCGCTGCGCCGCGTCGTGGAAGTCGCGGAAACCGGCGCCGGGCTTGACGGCCGCGATGCCCGCTTCCTGCGCCTCGTACACCGCGTCGTAGATCTTCCGCTGGAGCGGCGTGAACGTGCCGCTGATGGGGAGGGTGCGCGTCACGTCGGCGGTGTAGAGGTCATTGGTCTCCACACCGGCGTCGAGCAGCAGCAGCTCGCCGGAACGCACCGGGCCGTCGTTGCGCACCCAGTGCAGGGTGGTGGCGTGCGCGCCGGCCGCGCAGATCGAGCCGTAGCCGATGTCGTTGCCCTCGACCCGGGCACGCAGGAAGAAGGTGCCCTCGATGTAGCGCTCGCTCGTCGCCTCGGCCTTGTCGAGGACCTTCACGACGTCCTCGAAGCCGCGTGCGGTGGCATCGCAGGCCTTCTGCAGCTCGGCGATCTCGAAGGCGTCCTTGACCAGCCGGGCCTCGGAGAGGAAGACACGCAGCTCCTCGTCGCGCTCCGCGGTGACCTTGTCGGTCAGCGCGGCCTCGATGCCGGCGTCGTGACCGCGGACGTTGCGGACCGGTCCGGTGGCCTCGGCGAGCGCGGCCGGGAGCTTACGGACGTCCTTCGCCGGGATGCCCAGAAGCTGCTCGGCCTCGGCGAGGGAGTGGCGGCGGCCGACCCAGAGCTCGCCCTGGCCGTCGAGCCAGAACTCGCCGTTCTCGCGGTCGGAGCGCGGCAGCAGATGGATGGTGGCCTCGTGCCCGTCCGCGGTCGGCTCCAGGACGAGGACGCCGTCCTGGGTCTGGTCACCGGTGAGGTACGCGTACTCGGTGGAGGCGCGGAAGGCGTACTCGGTGTCGTTGGAGCGGGTCCTCAGGTTGCCCGCGGGGACGATCAGGCGCTCGCCGGGGAAACGCGCGGAGAGAGCGGCGCGCCGGGCGGCGGTGTGCTCGGCCTGGGCGATCGGTTCGAGGCCGTGCAACTCGGTGTCGGCCCAACCGGACTTCATGTTCGCGGCGAGTTCATCGGAGACGCCCGGGTACAGGCCGTTCTTCCGCTGCTTGATCGTCTCTTCTGCTTCGGTCTCCGGGTTCTCCGGGGTGAGCTCCTCAGCCACGACTAGTCTCTCCTTGATACGACACTGGACCCCGTCCATCGTACGGGTGTACGGAAGGGGGCACAGGGCCGGAAGACCTGTTACACGTCCCGCGCCGTGTCCGTACCCCTCCGGATTCTCCGTACCCCTCCGGATCCTCCGGTTCGTTCCGCGCACCGAGCGGCACGGCGTGCACCGCTTCCGGCGGGGTGGGGCGGGGCGGGAGGGGCGATGGTGCGTACCGGCCGGTGCGGCGCGGCGTCTCCCCACCGGTTCAGTCGAAGCACGCGGGCTTGAGTCGGAGCACGTGGCCCCGGACGAGGCACGGCTTCAGTCGAAGCGTGCGGCGACGACGACGACATCCTCGGTCCCGTCGTCCAGGTCGAGCCCGTCCGGCAGCATGGTCCTCAGCACATGGTCGACGACGGCCTCGGGGGTGTCGCGCAGCGCCTTCGGCACGCGTACCGCCGCCGAGTGGAGCCGCGCGAACGCCCGGTCCGTCGCGTCACCGGTGCGGCGCAGCAGCCCGTCGGTGTAGAGGAGCACGGTCTCGCCGGGGGCCGGGGCGATCTCCACGCTGGGCGCCTCCCAGCAGGCGAGCATGCCGAGTGGGGCGGAGACCGTGGTCTCGACGAACTCGGTGCGCCGCTCGCCGATGACGAGTGGGGGCGTGTGGCCCGCACCGGCCAGCAGGATCTTGTGGCGGGACGGTTCGCAGTAGGCGAAGAGGGCGGTCGCGGAGCGGGCGGGTTCGGTGAGCCGCAGCAGCAGTTCGAGGTCGGAGAGGACGGCGACCGGATCCTCGCCCTCCATCACGGCGTACGCCCGCAGGCCGGCCCGCAGTCGGCCCATGGCTGCCAGGGCGCTCGGTCCCGAACCGTCCACCGAGCCCACCGCGAGACCGAGTGCGCCCTCCGGCAGGGCCAGCGCGTCGTACCAGTCGCCGCCCCCCTGCGGCGCAGCGCGATGACGTGCCGCCAACCGCACGCCGGGGACCCGGGGCAGGCGGGTCGGCAGCAGTTCCTCCGTGACGGTGGCGACATCGGCCCTGGCCCGTTCCAGCTCCAGCAGCCTGGCCAGGTGCTCGCCCGCGTAACCGGTGTAGAGGCCGACGAGATGGCGCTGACGTTCCAGGGGTTCGGCCGGTTCGTCGTACAGCCAGACGGCGGCACCGAGTCTGCCGGTCGCCCCAGCGGCGATCGGCACGGTGTAGCTGGCGGCGTAGCCGAGCCGGGCGGCCACCTCGCGGCGCCTGGGATCCAGCGTGGTGTCGCCGAGCAGATCGGGGGTGGTCTGCTCCTTCTCGGCGTCCGGGAGTCCCTCCAGGATTCGGCCGTAGGAGGTGGCGCTGCGCGGCACTGTCGCGATGTGCCCGAGTTCGGCGTGCGCGAGCCCGAGACCGATGGTGTTGACGGGGCCGCGATGGTCGGACGGTTCGAAGACGACGAGGCCGCGACGGGCTCCGACCAGGGCGGCACCGGCGTCGAGCAACTCGTGCAGCGCGTCGTCGAGCGTGCTGGTCCTGGCCAGCCGCTCGGTGAGTTCGTGCAGCGTGGTGAGATCGGAGACCCAGCCGGCCAGCCGGTCCTGGATGAATGCTCCGGGGGCGGTCGGTACCGCGGAGAGAGAACCGGCAGTGTGCGCTGAAACAGGAACCGTTGGATCGATTCCAGCCACTTTCGGCAGGTGTGGGGCGCTCATGGCAGTCGGCTTTCCCGCCGGTGCGTCTCTTGGAATAGCATCGCAAACCCCCATGTCATTCTGCGCCGCTATCAGTGCATCCACATGTACACGTAGCATCCACATGTACACGCACAAGTGAGGCGATGTCCAGCATTGTCCCCGCAGGATTTGCGGTGTCCGAGCGTCAGTTAAGTTGGCCGAAAAATGCACATGACGGTAGCTATTTGAGGTCGACTGGGTGTGCTCGACAGGGGGTGTTCTCGGGGTGAAGTCCCATAGGGAGCGTCATTTCGGGCATGCTGGGTACGTGAACGATGATGGCCGCGGGCAGTTCTGATCGCCCCGGGAACCTGGCAGCGGGTCCGGACGTCCTCTCATGTGACGGCCACGCCCCCACCCCCGAGCGGCGGGATTGCACCTCGGGGCGGTATGCGCGACACGTGCGCTTCTCCTCGCCACGTTTGTGTTCCGACCCGTCTTGCCCCTCAGCTCGACCTGGTTCAGCGCACGCTCGGTACGACGACCCACCCGTACAACGGGTCGGAAGAGCGTGTACGCACGGTGCAGTGACGCGCGCGTGGTGTGACAGGCGCGTGGTGTGATGTGGACCCTCGGCGTTCAACGGAAAGGAACGAGCGCACATGCGCGAGATCCTCGGAAGGCGACGCAGGCTCCGGCGCGGGACACGGCCCGCCCCGCTCGACGCGGTCCTGACCTGTGCGACCGCGTGGCAGTGGCCGGTGCTCCCCGGCGTGGGGCTGGAGGCGGCCGGCGGCCGTGCGGGCCGCGGCCGCGGGTGTGCCTGCCCCGATCCCGATTGCGTCGTGCCCGGCGCGCACCCCTTCGATCCCGGTCTTCTCGCGGCGACCACTGATGA
This sequence comes from Streptomyces sp. NPDC056061, assembly GCF_042266885.1. Taxonomy (NCBI): domain Bacteria; kingdom Bacillati; phylum Actinomycetota; class Actinomycetes; order Kitasatosporales; family Streptomycetaceae; genus Streptomyces; species Streptomyces sp. NPDC056061. The sequence goes on from NZ_JBHJWQ010000003.1 coordinate 288,828, forward strand.
GCGCATGGTGCGCTGGTGGTGGACCAACCGGCCGACGGCTCCGATCCTGTTGGCCACCGGGGGACGCGCCCCCTGCGCGCTGAGCCTGCCCGCGGTGGCCGCCGCACGGGCGCTGGCCGAGTTGGACCGGATGGGCGTGCGGCTCGGCCCGGTGGTGGCGACACCGACCCGGTGGTCGCTGCTGGTTGCGCCGTACACCCTTGAGTATCTCGGCGAGCTGTTGCACGCCCAGGACCGGGTGCCCAGTGCGCTGCGCTTCCACAGCGAGGGCGGGTATCTCGTTCTTCCGCCGTCCGGGACGGGGACGGGACAGGTGCGCTGGGAACGGGGCCCCGCGCCGACTTCCCGGCGCGGGGCGAGCGGCACCCGCGGTCGCGATCGTGCCGCCTGTGACCCGGTTCCGTGGCTGCCGGATGTGGGGACGGTGCTCGACGCGCTGGTCGAGGCGAGCAACGGCGCGTCCGACGGAGGCAGTCGGCTCGCGTACTGAGCACTGCCGGTCTCGCGCACCGGGTGTTGCCAGTCCTGTGTGCCCGGCGATGCGGGGCGCGCATACCGGCTGTCGCCGGTCTCGCGTGCAAGGGGTGCGTCGCCGGGCCCTGCTCTTCAGGGGCGTCAGACCCTGCCCCGGAGTGCCGGGTCCGGGCTGTCCGGGGCGTCCGGGGTATCCGGGACGCCTGAGGTGTCCGATGTCCGGGCGCGCCCTTTCGCGGTGCCGTGGTGGGCGTCTGGGGCGATGGCGTCGCCGAACTGTTCGGAATTCGCCGAAGTGTCCTGAATCCGGATGAAGGTTGCAGATATCGGCAGCTTTCATCAACTGTTGATGTCCTGCTGGAACAGCTGACGATTCGGGCTGTGCGACTTCCGCTCGAAGAACGCCGAGGGGGTCGAGCGGGTCGAGCGACCCGAATGAACCCGGTGAGTCGAGCACAGTGGTCGAACGGCGGTGGCCGAGTGGTGGTGGTCGAATGGCCGGTATTGGCATTCGTGCGTGCCGGAGTCCGCTGCGGGCCTGATGGTGCCACCGCCTTCCGTCGAGATGTCTCTCGTGTTGGCCCCGTATGGGCAAATGCAAAGTCTGCCGCTGCAAAGTTCCAACGGTGGATGGATTTCTGACGGCTCTTCCGAATCTCTTCCCCGGAATTATTCGAAGATTTATTCGAGCAATGGGGTGGGGGTGCGGGGCGAGGGGGGTGGTCCCCTCGGCGTGGTTCTCTTCGTCGGGTCGGTCGCCTCGGTGGCCCTTGCAGCGCGCCGAGGTTGCGGGAGGAGTGGCTGGCGGGGTGGGGTGTGACAGCAAACCGGGGCGTGGCGTGCCCGGTTGAGGGTGTCACGCGGAGGGGAGTCGAGGGCGCCGGGAGAGGGGGCGTGCGACGAATCGGGGAAGGCGGCGGGGGCGTGCCGGTGATGTGCGCGCGGGCTCGCGCGCCGTCCCGAGAAATGAGGATGCCCGGTCGCTGGCGACGGGGGATGCACCAGCGACCGGGCTTCTAGAACGGTAACAAGAGATCTGCCATTCGCAAATTCGATCTCGCGTATTCGGACAGGGATTTACCTGTCAGTACGGCGAGTTGTGACGGGCATCACTCGGCCGGTCTTGCGGTCGTCACTGTCAGCTGAGCGTCACTTGGCGGTTGGTGAGCCCGCCCCGGGCCCGTCGCTCCTCGGCGGTGAGCGGCGCGTCCGAGGCGAGCGCCGCGGCCAGTCGCTCCGCGAACTCCACTGCGGGCTTCTCGCACTCCGCCGCGCCCATGGCGCTCGGCAGGTCCCACACCGGAACCATCAGCCCGTGCGCCCGGAAGGACCCGACCAGCCGCGTTCCCTCGCCCAGTGACGAGGTGCCTGCGGCGTGCAGCCGGGCGAGCGCGTCGAGGAGCTGCTCCTCGGGGTGCGGCATGACCCAGCGCAGGTGGTTCTTCTCCGGGGTCTCGCACCAGTAGGCGGCCTCCACGCCGGAGAGCCGCGCCGTCGGGATCGCCGCCTCGTTCGCACGCTCCAGGGACGCGGTCACCTCGGGCGTCGCGTTCTCCGAGTCCGGAACCCAGAACTCGAAACCGGAGTGCACGACGGGCTCGAACGCTGCATCGGGACCGAGCACATCCTGCAGCCTCGGGCCGTCGGCCGGTGCGCGCCGGGCGGTCACCGGTGAACCGGGCTCGGCGTCCAGCGCCTGCCGCAGGGTGTCCGCGAGATCGCGGCTGAGGTCACCGGACGGGGTGTCGTTCTGCAGGCCGAGCAGTACCGAGCCGTCGTCGCGGCGGAGGGCCGGCCACGCCATCGGCAGGACGGTCGCCAGCGTTACGGAGGGCACCCCCTCGGGGAGCCCTCCCCTGAGCGTCAGTTCGACCGTGGCGGCCGGCACCAGTTCGCGCAGGGCGACCCAGTCGCACTCACCGGCCAGCCCCTCGAAGGGACGGGCGACCAGCTCGGTCACGGCCTGGGCGGCGGCACGGCCGTGACACGCCTTGTAGCGGCGGCCCGAACCGCACGGGCAGGGCTCGCGGGCCCCGACCACCGGGATCTCGCCGTCCTCGATTTGCTGCTTCCCGGCGAGTTGTTGCTTCCCGGCCTTGGTCTGAGGGCGCTTCTTGGCCATGGTGGGCTTTCTCCCGATTGCGACAGTGCGGTCTGGCCCGCGAGCCTAGCGGCCGGTGCCGCGTCCGGAACACACGTGCCCGTGCACCGCGTCGGGCGCGAGCCCGCCCGCATCGGAGCGGTGACCCCGATCCGCGCCGGAACGAGCCACCCCGCCCGCATCGGAGGGAACCGCCCCGATTCACGTCCGGATCGGGCTCGGCCGCGTTCCGGATCGGCTTCCGGTCCGCTCCGGGTGCGTGTCGGCTGCGTGCCCGGAGCGTGTTGGGCGTGCGCCGGGTGCGTTCCGGATCGTGTCCCGGACCGACTTCCGACCCGAACCTTCGGTCTTGGCTCCGACCTGGGTTACCGGCCTCGGCTTCCGGAACCGGTTTCTGACTCCAGCCCCGACTTCCGGTTCCGGCTCCGACTTCTCGCCCCGGCTTCCGGTTCCGGATCCGACTTCCGGATCCGGTTTCCGGTCAGGCCGGGGCATGTACCGGCGTCGGCTCTCAGCCCACGTCGTCGAGGGCCCCCGCGAAACCCAGCCGGTCCAGTTCCGCCCGGCCGGTCCGGCCCGCCGGGCCCGGCATGCCCGTCATGCGGGAAGCGCCCGGCAGACTCGACACGCCCGGTGCCCCGGCCGTCCCCGCCGATTCCTCCGCTCGCCGATGTCCTTCATGAACGAGCGCCCAGACGGTGACCTCGCCGGCGGAGCCGTCGCGTACGCCCCATTCCTCGGCGAGCGCGCTGATGATGTTGAGACCACGACCACCGCGTGCCGTCACCGACGGTGTGGCCGGAACCGGTCGGGTCGGCCCTCCTCCGTCCGTCACCTCGACGGTCAGCCCGCCCGTTCCGTCCACGCGCCACGCGGCGCGGATGTCGCCGTCCCCCACATCTGTGTGCCGCCCCAGCGGCCTGCCGTGCCGGCAGGCGTTGCTGAGCAGTTCGGAAAGGACCAATACAGCATCGTCGACGACCGAATCCGGCACCCCGTGACTGCGCAACTGCTCGCGCATCCGGTGCCGCGCCTGTCCCACGCCCGCAGGGCCATGGGGTACGGCCATGCTCGACGACGCGGGCACTTCCTGTGCCACCACCAACGCCACCCCCGAGACCTCCTTTGCCCCACGCCACGGAGTGGATGCCCCCCTGAACCGGACCGGAAACCGCCTGGTCGTCCGCTGGTGACGTACTCGTGACGATCGAATACGGTTCGAATGCGCCGGTGTACTCCTCGTGACGGAATTCAGCGACGTCCCAGCTGCGACAGAACCTGTTTGGGGCGGTTCGTGATGATTGCGTCAACGCCGAGGTTGACGCAGAGTTCCACATCCTCGGGTTCGTCGACGGTCCAGACGTGCACGCGATGGCCCGCACGGTGCAGACGTTCGACGTAACCGGGGTGGCTCCGGATGATCCGCATTCCGGGGCCGGCGATCCGCGCTCCGGCCGGCAGCCGCCCGTCCCGCAGGCGTGGCGAGACGAACTGCATCAGATAGACGGTGGGCAGGGTGGGGGCCGCGGCCCGGACGCGGTGCAGGGAGCGCGCCGAGAAGCTCATGATCCGTACCGGTGACGGACCGTCGGCGGGCGGGGCGTCGAGTGCGAAGCGCCTCAACAGGTGCAGCAGCCGTTCCTCGACCTGGCCGGCCCAGCGGGTGGGGTGCTTGGTCTCGATGGCCAGCTGCAGCGGGCGCCCGGCGGCGCGGGTCTCGGTGACCAGCTTCAGCAGCCGCTCCAGCGTGAGCACCGAGGTGAGTTCTCCCGGTACCGGATCCCAGTCGGGGGACTCCGACTCCTCGCGGTCCTTCCAGGAGCCGAAATCGAGGGCGGCGAGCGCTGACAGTTCCAGCGCGGAGACGGCGCCGCGGCCGTTCGAGGTGCGGTTCACTCGGCGGTCGTGCACGCAGACGAGGTGTCCGTCCGCGGTGAGCCGCACATCGCACTCCAGGGCGTCGGCGCCGTCCTCGATCGCCTTCCGGTAGGCGGCGAGGGTGTGCTCGGGGACATCGTCGGACGCGCCCCGGTGGGCGATGACCTGGATGGAATGGTGTCGGGAGTGCTGCCGTGCGTGGGTCACGGCGCCATCGTGTCACCGAGGGGCGTATGCCGTGCACGGCTTTGCGCCGGAGCGGCAGTGCGATCCTGCGCCTCAGGACAGGAGTGGTGCGGCGGTGCGCACGACGGGAGTGGTGCGCGGGACGCAGCGCGTGCGGCCGTGTGCGGGAGGTGCATATGCGACGGTGAGGGGGAGAGGCGTACGTGCGACGGCGCGTGCGCGAGAGGTGCGCGTGTGACGGTGTGTGCGCGGGACCGTGCCACGCGCCGCCGGTGCGCACACCCGTGGCCGGGAGTCCGTTTCGCCGGATGTAAAGATTGCCGTGCGGATGCACAGGTCCTGCTTACAGTGGCCTGACGTGCTGTGGGAAAAGCTGTCCCAGGACACGTACACAGCGGATCTCTTGCCGAACATGATGTGGAATCGAGGAGTAAAAAGCTGTGAGCACAGAGAACGAGGGCAACGAGGGCACTGCGGGCGAGGCCGTTCCGTCCGTTCCGTCCGTACCTCCAGTGCCGGCCGATGCTCCCCGGGAAGCCCCGAAGGGGCCGCCCGCGTCCGCTCCCGCCCCGGCACACCCGCAGGCGCCCGAAGGGCCGGCCGCTCAGCAGCCGCCCGCGGCGGGGCCGTCCTTCCCCCCGGCGGACGAGACGGCCACGACCGCGCCCATGGGGCCCGTCCCGGCCTCGACGCCTCCCGGTTTCCAGTCGGCCGCCGAGGCGAACTGGCCCCCGCCCCCTCCCCCCGTGCCCACGTACGCGCACGTCGGCGCGGGCGGTGGCGGCCCGGTCTGGGGCGCTCCGGACCAGCTTCACTCCCCGCAGGGTCCGCGCAAGCGGGGCATGGGCGGCCTGGTGGCCGCGGTGGCCGCCGCGGCGCTGATCGCGGGCGGTATCGGCGGCGCCCTCGGCTACTGGGCGGCCGACCGGAACAACTCGTCCAACGGATCGACCACGATCTCGGCCTCCTCCGACCCGCAGGGTTTCAAGCGCGATCCGGGCACGGTCGCGGGCGTGGCAGCCAGGGCGCTGCCCAGCGTGGTCACCATCGACGCGCAGGCCGGTGATGGCGACGGCGGTACGGGCACCGGCTTCGTGTACGACAAGCAGGGCCACATTCTCACCAACAACCACGTGGTGGCCTCCGCCGCCGACAGCGGTCGTCTCACCGTCACGTTCTCCAACGGCAAGAAGTACGACGCCGAGGTGGTCGGCCGGGCGCGTGGCTACGACGTCGCGGTGCTGAAGCTGAAGAATCCGCCGTCGGGGCTCGCCCCGCTGGCCCTCGGCAACTCGGACCGGGTGGCGGTCGGCGATTCGACGATCGCGATCGGCGCCCCGTTCGGCCTGTCCAACACCGTGACCACGGGCATCATCAGCGCCAAGAACCGCCCGGTCGCCTCCGGCGACGGCTCCAGCGGCAGCAACTCGTACATGAGCGCACTGCAGACCGACGCGTCGATCAACCCGGGCAACTCCGGCGGCCCGCTGCTCGACGCGCGCGGCGCGGTCATCGGCATCAACTCGGCCATCCAGTCGACCGGCAGCGGCATGGGCCAGACCCAGGCCGGTTCCATCGGCCTCGGCTTCGCCATCCCGATCAACCAGGCGACCAATGTCGCCCAGCAGTTGATCAAGACCGGGCAGCCGGTGTACCCGGTGATCGGCGCGACGGTCGCCATGGACGAGAGGGCCGGCGGCGCCGCCATTCCCGCTCGGGGCACGGGCGGCACGGAGGCCGTGTCGAAGGGCGGCCCTGCGGACAAGGCGGGGCTCCGGGCGGGCGATGTCATCACGAAGTTCAACGACACCGTGATCGACAGCGGGCCGACCCTGATCGGCGAGATCTGGACACACAAGCCCGGCGACCGCGTGACCCTGACGTACCAGCGCGACGGCAGGACGGCCACGACCGAAGTCACCCTGGGGGAGCGCAAGGGCGACAGCTGACCGGCTAGGCTGTCTCGCGTAGGCCACCGCCCGATGGGACCGGTGACGCGGGGTGGGTTGCCCGAGCGGCCTAAGGGAACGGTCTTGAAAACCGTCGTGGCGCGAGTCACCGTGGGTTCAAATCCCACACCCACCGCACGCAGGTCAGAGAAGTAGCAGGTCAGAAGGGGTGTCCCGTGTCAGGGGCGCCCCTTCGTCGTGGGGGCTGTCTCAGCTTGAATCGCCTCTGTGTCCTTGTTGAATTACGGTGTGCGGGCCAAGCGTGGGCCACGGTCCATCGGGTCGCATACCGCTGACCTGCACATACAGGGGCATGCGAAAGGGGCGTCCGGTCATCGGACGCCCCTTGGGGAGATCGGGGTAGTGTCGACCGAACACAAGGTCAGATGGTGGGCGTCTGGCATGCCCACTACTGGGCGATGCTCTCGGGGGATACGCGTTGCTGACTTATCGCGAGGTTATGACCACTGACTTCGGCCTTCTCACTACGGCCGCAACCGCGTGGGACGACATGGCCGCAGAACTCAAGAAGGTCGAAGAGCGGTAACAAGAGCGCTGTCCTGTCCATTGCAATGGGCCCATCCTGGGCAGGTGTGTCGGCAAGCGCCGCTGACCGCCGGTTCGCCGGGACCCACTACGAGTATCAGGCGGCGCAGACCCAGGCGAAGGCCACCGCCAAACTGTTGCGCGCAGGGCGCGAGCGATTCGCCGAGCTCAAGAAGATCCTGGAGTTCGCACGCACGGACGCCGTGGACGCGGGCATGAAGGTGTCGGAGCAGGGCCGTGTCACCTATGACTACGATCGGCTGACCAGCCAGCAGCGTGCTGACCTTCAGGCGGATGCCAAGGCTCTCCAAAGCGTCAAGGAGAACGAGGCGTCCTGGGCTGAGTACATCGATGCGTGTGTGAAGTCCTTCGACGAGGCGGACAAGGACCTCAAGGCGTCGCTGGAGACTGTCGTCACGGACGTTGTCAGCGGCAGCGCGAACGATATGACGTTCGGCAGCGGATTCAACGGCCAGGCGAAGGGGGACATGGTCGCAGCCGCCCCGCCGAGTGACGATGACGACATATCCCTCGATCTGAGCTCGCTGATGATGGATCCCAAAACAGAGACCCTGAGCATGTGGTCGGCGCGCGCCCAGGGCGACATCGTCACCAGGCTCTCGGGCAACGCGGAGTGGGGCAGGCTCTACTCCCGTTATGTATCGGGAACCGTCTCCATCGCCGCCTTCGCCAGGGCGACCGCCGTCACGGTTCCTGGCGCGTTCGCCTTGATCCAGGCCTACCGAAATCCCGGCGTTCCTTTGAACGCCCCGGGCACACTGACTGCTCGGCTCATCAACGGCAGCACGAACGTGTCCAGGGCCACCAATGTGCTGAACAGCCTCTCCCCGCCGCGCGATCGGCCATCGGCGGATCCAATGCCTTGGCCGCGCAGTACGGCTCGTACATGAAGAACGGCGCGCTGATCAGGCCCACGGCCAGCCAGGCGAACCTTCTCACGGTCGCGGAGAGCGGCGGCCTGGCCAATGCGGCCAAGACGGCCGGCGCGATGCGGGGGCTGGGCATCGTAGGGTCCGCGGGCGCGACGCTCTACGGTGTCGCGAACCTCTCCACCTACGACTCCGAGAAGATCGCGAACAATCCTGACAAGTTCGCCTCCGACCTGACGGGCACCGCGTTCAACGCGACCCTGACCGCCGCGATGGTCGCGCCGAACCCGGTCACCGTGGGCCTGGCCGCCGGCACCGGCACCGGCATCGTCTACGCCGGCGCCCTCGCCTGGGAGAACCGGGAGAACATCGCCGACGCGTGGAACACGTCCACCGACTGGGTGGGGGACAAGGCCGAAGACCTCGGGAAGGGGATAGCGTCCGGCGCGAGACGGGTCGGCAAATTCCTCAACCCGTTTGATTAGGAGCGACATTGACCACCTCGTTCGAGATGAGAGAAGTACGCAAGGAGCGCGGGCGCTGCTTGTCCGGCGCCTCCGGGGAGTTCGGCGAAATCGAAGTGCTCTACCCGGTGGATCTCGGCCCCACCGGCGGAACAGGTGCCCAAGTGCAAGGCGGCGCGATTCCGACGGCGCTCCTGATCGGGTGGTCGATCTCTGACAACAAGCCGCGGCTGACGGGTGCCCAGCTCCGACTTGGGGATGACGAAGTGAAGACTCGGAGAAACCGATGGGCGGTACGCCGAAAAGGGCGCGCCCTGCGTATGACGCACCACGGGATCGAATACCGGTGCACAGCGGTCAGCCGGAAGTCGTACCTCTTCACGCGCCCTGGACTTGCCGTCACGGTCACCGAGTCAGGGATCAGGAAGAAGCGACACCGCTTGCTGGTTCTGATCGACGGCCCCGCCGAACCGGTCGACATCGCCCTTGCGGTTCTCTTCTCCGGTGCGAACCGTTCTCATCTGACCATGGGCGGGGCCTTCCGCGCGGGCTTCTCCACGGTCTGCAACCTCTGGGCCGACACCACGGTGAGGACCTGATTCATGCCTTCCTACGACAGCGCCCGCTGCCGCTTCCGGTTGGCCAAGGACCACCTGACGCTGCTGAGCCACCTGGCCGGCGGGGTCCCGGTTCCCGCCGGTTACGGCACCACTGCAGCCGAACTCCAGTCCTCCGGACTCGTGAGTGAAGCGGGACAGGTCTCCGTCCAGCTCGTCCCACTGCTGGAGACCCTGGCCGAGCCCGTGGTGGCGATCGGCGCCGAGGTGATCGGCCGGCAGGGCACGCTGAACCACGGGCTGGTGATCGGCCAGGAGCACGTCTTCTCGCACGAGTCGTGGCCGGGGGAGAGCGAAGTGGAGTACGCGCAGGTTGAGCCGAAGCTGCTCGTGTGGTCACTGGCCCGGTTGGTGAACCTGCGGCAGAGCGACGCCCTGGATGTGGGTGTGCCGTGCATCGAGACGACGATCGGGGTAATGGACGCGGGGCTCACGGCCCTGGGCAGTGGGGCGCCCTCGGCAGACGCGGACACCCCTGAGCGGATCCAGCAGGCCCTGGCGGAAGCGGGAGACCTCACAGAGCCGGCACTCTCCCTCTTCTCCCACCTGCTCCTCGAATTGCGCGTGCACTGGCGTGTCACCTCGGCGTGGCACGGCCAGGACGACACGCAACCGACTGTCGCCGTGCGCGGATTCGGCATCTGGGACTGCGGCCCACTGGGCTACTGGCGCCGGGAATCCCCGGCTGAGCCCGTGCACGAGGGGCAGGTGGGACCGGACAGTCCCCTGGTGCTCCGCCCCGTCGGCAGCAAGCCGGTCTGGGAGATGCTGGCCGATCTCCTTCCCGAGAAGGAGGAAATCCGGCGGACCGCGTAGCGAAGTTCCCTGCGACACCGCTGGGCGGAACAGAACGCGGCTCAGCACACACCTTGTCCTCCCGGCCGAGCCCGGAGAAGGGTCGCGAGCCGAGGCGGAGGAGGCGCCCCTTCGTCGTGCGGACCGCCCTTCTTCCGCAGCTGTGAACTCCGTCGGTGTGGGGGTCCCGGGTCAGGTGACTTTGGCCCGGCCCTGGTCGCGGAGTCCCTGGTCGCGGTGTCGGCTGTCGGCGGTCAGCGGATCGATTCGTCCATGAGCAGGTAGAGCAGGCCGACGAGGGAGCCGCTGCTGACGATCTCGCGGCGGTCGATCATGCCGCGGATGTCGGCGAGCGGGATCCACTCGATCCGGTCCGATTCGTTCTTCTCGGTCGGCGGGCCCACGTACGTCGCCCCGTCGGCCCGGAAGAGGTGGTGCTGGGAATCGGTGATGCCGTTGGCCGGTTCGGCGTAGATCAGCGGTTTCACGGGGCCGGAGCGGTAGCCGGTCTCCTCCAGGACCTCGCGGGCCGCCGCGTCGGCCGGGGTCTCGTCCTCCTCGACCAGGCCCATGGGAAGTTCCCACGCCCAGGTGTCCGTGATGAAGCGATGCCGCCACATCATCAGGACCTCGCGCCGTTCGTTGACCACCGCGGCGACGGCCAGGTGGCGCAGCTTGACGACGTGGTGTTCCCGGCGGCTTCCGTCCGGTGTCTCGATGTCGGTGAGCCACAGTTCACCCACTCGTTGTCGTAGATCGGACGTTCCCCCTGTGGATCCTCCACTGCATCGCTGCGGCCCCTCTCGATCGGCCTCCGGCATCGCAGAGCATTCATGGAGAGGTGCCGGGTTACGGGTTTTCTTCAGGCCAGAGGGGGCCGGAGGGCCGGAAGGGCCGCGTGTGGCGGCGCCCTACCGGATTCCCAGCAGCCCCAGGACCTTGTCGACCGCGTCGGCGACCGGCTGGCCGAGCGTTCCGACGGTCGAGGCGATGGTGGCCACGGCGATCAGGGCGCGGTGCCGTTCCTGCGGGGCGCTCGTGGCGGAGGTGATCGCGTGGACCAGTCGGCGGAGACGGTTCGGGTCGGGCAGGGCGACCAGCGCGCTGCAGCCGCTGGCGGTCTCGATGGCCGGCACGTACTCGGACTGCGCCGCCAGATCCTTCACCAGACGTACGACCAGGCCGATCGCGATCCCTATGGCGAGGACCCACAGCACGTCGGCCGATTCGTTCGGATCCTCGTAGCCGGACGACCCGTTCTCGTTGGCCAGTTGGAGCAAGACGAAGGCCACGAACGTGGCCGCGAGCCATTTCAAGAAGCTCAGGAACGCTTCCATGCGCTTGGGCCGGAGTTCGAAGGTGTGGACCCGGGTGATGTTGTGTACCGGATAGGCCGCCTCTCCCACCCACAGCAGCCGTTTGCCCACCCTCAGGTCGACGCCGCTTGCGGGCGGGGGCGGGGGCGGTGGCAAGGGTGGCGGTGGCGGCGTGGGCAGTGGGGTTCCCGAGTCTGCTGGTCTTCCGAGTGGGCTGGGTTTCCTTGGCTTCCTGGGTGCGTGAGTGGCTGAGTGCGTATGCGACTGAGTGCCTGAGCGTCGAGTGGCTGAGTCCCTTGTGCGCGTGGGGCTTCTGGAGTGGCCTTCGCCGCGCCCGTACGCGCGCGGCGGGCACGTTCCCGTACGCGGCATCCGAGCCCGCGCGGGAACTCATGGGTACGCGCTTCGCGTGCGCGACGAGAGACCAAATACGGCCAATCTCGGTTCGCGTGCTGCCGAGGCGGCGGCGGTGGGGGTGCGCATCCGGGTGTCGTCCACCTTGACAGCCCTCAAGGAGCTGACGGACAGTCAGAAAGCGACAGTCAGAAAGCGAGCTGGTGAACACAGGCGTGGACCCGGACCCCGGACCCCGGACCCCGGACCCTGGACCCTGGACCCTGGACCCTGGACCCGAGTCTGTGCACCCGTACCCGACCCCGATCCGTACACCCGTGCCCGGGAGGCAGCCGTCGTGCACCTCGCCCCGACGGAGCGGCAGCGGCAGTTGCGCGCCGAACTCCGTGCCTATTTCGCCATGTTGATGCCACGCGAGGGCGCCTCGACGGGTCCAGGCGCCGACGAGCCCGGCGAACAGGGGCGGTTGCTGCGGCGGATCGGCGCGGACGGCATGCTCGGGCTGGGCTGGCCCGTCGAGTACGGCGGCCAGGGGCGCGGCCCCGACGAGCAGTTCGTCTTCTTCGACGAGGCGTACCGGGCGGGGGCGCCCGTCTCGATGGTCACCCTCAACACCGTCGGCCCGACGCTGATGAAGTACGGCACCGAGGAGCAGAAGGCGTACTTCCTGCCCCGGATCCTCAGCGGCGAGCTCGTCTTCGCCATCGGCTACAGCGAGCCGGAGGCCGGTACGGATCTCGCGGCCCTGCGCACCAGGGCCGTACGGGACGGCGACTCCTGGGTGATCGACGGGCAGAAGATCTTCACCAGCAACGCGCAGAAGGCGGACTGGATCTGGCTGGCCTGCCGTACCGACCCGGAGGCGCCGAAACACCGGGGCATCTCGATCATCCTGGTGCCGACGGACGCCCCGGGCTTCTCCTGGACGCCGATCGAGACCGTGGGCGGGCTGACCACGACGGCCACCTACTACGACGGGATACGGGTGCCCGCCGGGCATCTGGTCGGTGCGGAGAACGGCGGCTGGGGACTGATCACCAACCAGCTGAACCACGAACGAGTGGCCCTCGCCGCGATCGGGATGCAGGCCGAGGACTTCTACGGTGCGGCCCTCGCCCTCGCCCGCACCCCCGATCCGGTGACGGGCCGGCGCCCGGCCGACGAGCCGTGGGTGCGGGCCCGGCTGGCCGAGGCGTACGCGCGGCTGGCGGCGACCCGGCTGCTCAACTGGCGGCTGGTGGGGGATGTCGGCGCGGGTTCGCTGGCGCCCGGTGAGGCGAGCGGCGTGAAGTTCGCGGGGACCGAGAGCGCCGTCGAGGTGTACCGGATCTGCCAGGAGGTCGTCGGGGAGGCCGGCACCCTGCGGGGCGGGTCGCCCGGCTGTCTGGGGGACGGGGAACTGGAGCGGATGAACAGGGCCGCGCAGATCAACACCTTCGGGGGCGGGGTGAGCGAGGTTCAGCGGGAGATCGTCGCGACCATGCGGCTCGGCATGAAGAGGGGCAAGCGGTGACCCGTACGCGGCAGGAGAAGCAGGGGCCGGAGGAAGAGGACGCGCTGTGCACGCGGCTCAAGGAGTACGAGGGGCGGCCCGCCTCGTCCGCGGGCATCGGCAAGGATCCGGTCAACGAACCGATGATCAGGCACTGGTGCGAGGCGATGGGCGACACCAACCCCGCCTACACCGGCCCGGAGGCGATCGCCCCGCAGACCATGCTCCAGGCGTGGACGATGGGCGGCCTGTCGGGGCACACCGGCCGTTCCGCGGCGTATGACGAGCTGTTCGGCCTGCTCGACGGCGCGGGGTACACCTCCGTGGTCGCGACCGATTGCGAGCAGGAGTACCTGAGGCCGCTCCGGCCCGGCGACCGGATCACGTTCGACGCGCTGATCGAGTCGGTCTCGGAACGGAAGACGACCCGGTTGGGGACGGGCCACTTCGTGACGACGCGGATGAACGTACGCGTACGGGGGGAGCTGGCCGGGACGCACCGGTTCCGGATCCTGAAGTACGCACCGGCGGCGGTGGGACGGCCCACGGCGGAGCAGCGGACGGGGGAACGGGAACACAGGGAACGGGGACGTAAGGAACGGGCACGTAAGGAACGAGGGCGGGCGGAACAGGCGGAACGGGAGCGGCCACGAAAGCAGGAGCAGGAGCAGGCGCGGGATCGGGGCCGGGAGCAGGAGCAGGCGCGAGTGGGCGGGGCGGGGGCGGACTTCGGTGGTCCGCGTCCGCGTCCGAGGCCGGTGGTCAACCGCGACAACGCTGGGTTCTGGCAGGGCGTCGCCGAGCACAGGCTGCTGATCCAGCGGTGCGCCGGGTGCCGGAAGCCGCGCTTCCCCTGGCTGCCCGGCTGCAACGCCTGCGGCTGCCAGGAATGGGACACGATCGAGGCGACCGGCGAGGGCACCGTCTTCAGTCATGTGGTGATGCACCACCCGCCCTTCCCCGCCTTCAGCGCCTCCGGGGAGGGCGGGCCGTACGCGGTGGCGCTGATCGAACTCGCCGAGGGGGTGCGGATGGTCAGCAACGTGGTCGGTGTGCCGTACGGCAAGGTGCGGATCGGAATGCCGGTGCGGCTCGAATTCCTCCGTACGGACCCCGAGTTGGTGCTCCCCGTCTTTCGTGGAGGTGAGGGCTGACATGGACTTCACCCCCGCGGAGGAGCAGACGGCGGCGCAAGGGCTGGCGGCGCGGATCTTCCGCGACCTGTCGACGCACGAACGCCTGGTCGCGGCCGGTACGGGCACCGACCCCGAACTGTGGAAGGAACTGTGCACGGCCGGACTGACCGCGGCGGTGGAGGAGGTCGGGCTGCTGGGCCTGGTGCTCCTGCTGGAGGAACAGGGCCGGGTGACGGCTCAGGTGCCGTTCGCGTCGAGCTGTGTGTACGGGCTGCTCGCCGTCGCCGAGCACGGCACGGACGAACAGCGGGAGCGGCTGTTGCCCGCACTGCGGGACGGTACGGAGGTCGCGGCCGGGGCGTTCCCCGCGCGCGGCGGGATCCGGGCGGACGGCGAGGGCCGGGTGAGCGGCTCGGTGCCGTACGTGCCGTGGTTGCGGGACGCGTCCCTGGTCCTGGTCGCGGACGCGGAGCACCGGCTGTGGATCGTACGGACCGACGGACCGGGTGTGGCGACGGAGCCTGTGGAGACCACGGCGCCGTGGTCGGCGGCGCGACTCGTCCTGAACGGGGCACCCGGAGAGCGACTCGGTGGTGCGGGGGCGCACGAGGAAGGACGGGCGGAAGCGACCCCGGCGTACGAGGCGGTGCGGGCGCGCGAGGATGTGCGGGCGTACGAGGAGGTCCTGGCCGTGAGCCGGATCGCGTTCGCCGGGCTGCAGGCCGGCGTGTGCGCCGGTTCGCTGGCCCTGGCCGTCGCCCACACGAACACCCGCGAGCAGTTCGGGCGCCCGCTCTCCACCAAGCAGGCGGTGCTGATGCGCGCCGCCGACGCCCATATGGACACCGAGGCGATACGGGTCACGGCGTACGAGGCCGCGTGGCGCCGTGACACGGGCCTGCCGTACCGGCGCCAGGCGCTCACCGCAGCGTGGTGGGCGTCGGAGGCGGGCAAACGGGTGGTGCACGCCGGACAGCATCTGCACGGCGGGACGGGGGCCGATCTCGACCATCCCGTGCACCGGCACTTTCTCTGGGGCCGGCAGCTCGATGCCCATCTGGGCTGCGGCAGCGAGGTGCTTCAGGAACTCGGTGAACTGCTGGCGCCGGCGGAGGAACCGGTACGCGCGGCAGCGACGGAGGAGGGGGCGGAGTGAGAAGCGGCGAAGAAATGAAAGCCGGTGAGGGGACGAGAGCCGGTGGAGAACCGGGGGCTGGTGGAGACCCGGGGGCTGGTGGAGAGACGAAGGCGGGCGGAGGGATGAAGGCGGGCGGAGGGATGAAGGCCGGTGCAGCGGTGAAGGCCGGTGCAGCGGTGAAGGCCGGGGGAGGGATGCAGGCCGGTGACGTACTGGAGCCGCTGGAGATCGAGGTGACCCGCACCCTGATCGTGGCGGGCGCCATCGCCTCCCGCGACTACCAGGACGTGCACCACGACGCGGAGCTCGCCCGGGAGAACGGGGCCCCGGACATCTTCATGAACATCCTGACGACCAACGGCCTGGTCGGCAGGTACGTCACCGATCGCCTCGGCCCGTCCACCGTGCTGCGCAAAGTAGCCATCAGGTTGGGCGCGCCCAACTACCCCGGGGACACCATGGTGCTCGGCGGCACGGTCACCACGGTCGGTGACGACGGGACGGCCGAGGTGTCGATCGTCGGGACCAACGGCCTCGGCAGGCACGTCACCGGAACCGTGGCCGTGATCGTCGGCGGGGCGCGGACCCCGGCCGCAGGGGCCCTTCCCTCGGCACCGGAGGGGGCGGCATGAGTCTGCGCAGGGCCGACTCGCTCGGCGGCAGGGCGGCGGTCGTGGGCATCGGGGCGACCGAGTTCTCCAAGGACTCCGGGCGCAGCGAACTCAAGCTGGCCGTCGAGGCGGTGCGGGCCGCTCTCGACGATGCCGGGCTGACCCCCGCCGACGTGGACGGCATGGTCACGTTCACCATGGACACCAGCCCGGAGATCACCGTCGCCCAGGCCGCCGGGATCGGTGAGTTGTCGTTCTTCTCCCGCGTGCACTACGGGGGCGGGGCGGCCTGCGCCACCGTGCAGCAGGCGGCGATGGCCGTGGCGAGCGGGGTGGCCGACGTGGTGGTCTGCTACCGGGCGTTCAACGAGCGATCCGGACGCAGGTTCGGCTCCGGGGTGCAGCAGCGCGAGCCCACCGCGGAGGGCACCGCACTCGGCTGGAACCTCCCCTTCGGGCTGCTCACCCCGGCCTCCTGGGTCGCCATGGCCGCCCAGCGCTACCTGCACACCTACGGGCTGACCCCGGACGCCTTCGGGCATGTGGCGGTCACCGACCGGCGGCACGCCGCCCGGAACCCCGCCGCGTACTTCTACGGAAAGCCGATCACCCTGGCCGACCACGCCGCGTCGAGGTGGATCGTCGAACCCCTGCGGCTGCTCGACTGCTGCCAGGAGACCGATGGCGGGCAGGCGATCGTCGTCACCAGCACCGAGCGGGCCCGGGACCTGAGACGGCCGCCCGCCTTGATCGTCGCCGCAGCCCAGGGGGCGGGCCGGGCGCAGGAGCAGATGACCAGCTTCTACCGCGACGGTCTGACCGGCCTGCCGGAGACGGCGGTGGTCGCCCGACAACTCTGGCGGAGCTCCGGACTCTCCCCGGCCGACATCGACGTGGGCATCCTCTACGACCACTTCACGCCGTTCGTGCTGATGCAACTGGAGGAGTTCGGCTTCTGCGCCCCGGGGGAGGCGGCCGACTTCGTCGCCGCCGACGCGCTTCCGCTGAACACGCACGGCGGTCAGCTCGGGGAGGCGTATCTGCACGGGATGAACGGCATCGCCGAGGCCGTTCGGCAGATCCGGGGCTCGTCGGTGAACCAGGTCCCCGGCGCGGCCACCGTCCTGGTCACGGCGGGCACCGGCGTCCCCACCTCGGGTCTGGTCCTGGGCGCCGACGGATGACGGCGGCCGACCGTCCGCGCCCGGCGGACACCGGTATCCGCCCGTCCGTTTCCGGCCGGTCGTCGCGACCCCTCACCGTGCCCGCGGTGACCCTGAGCCCCCGTCCCGACGGCTCCACCTCCAGTAGGTGGGGCGGGCCCCACCCCTACACCCTGAGACGGACGCCGTTTCGGGACCTGGGGCCGATCCCCGGAGCGACGCCCGCTTCTAGCGTGGAGCCATGACCACGCCAGTCTGCACAGGCATCACCGGGGGAGCCGCCGGCACCGGACACGTCCCGCACGGCTCGTCTGCCGTGCACACGCCGCGCACCGTACACACACCGCGCGCCGCGCAGGCGGCGCACACCGCGCAGGCGCCGCACGCCTCGCGTCCCCAGTACGCGCCGTATCCGTCGTTCGCCTCGTTCGTACGCGCACGGGGCCCCGTCCTGCTGCGTGCTGCCCGCTCGCTCACGGCGAATCCGAGCGATGCAGAGGACCTCCTGCAGACCGCGCTCACCAAGACGTATGTCGCCTGGGAGCGGATCGAGGACCACCGGGCGCTGGACGGCTATGTCCGCCGGGCGCTGCTCAACACCCGGACCTCGCAGTGGCGCAAGCGCAAGGTCGACGAGTTCGCCTGCGACGAACTGCCGGAGCAGGAGTCGCTCGGCACCCCCGATCCGGCCGAACGCCAGACGCTGCACGACGCGATGTGGCGCGCTGTGCTGAAGCTCCCGGACCGGCAGCGGGCCATGGTCGTCCTGAGGTACTACGAGGACCTGAGCGAGGCCCAGACGGCCGAGGTGCTCGGGGTGTCCGTCGGCACGGTGAAGAGCGCGGTGTCGCGGGCACTCGGCAAGCTCAGGGAGGACCCCGAGCTGACCCCGGTCCGGTGACGGACCTCCCATGCCGCCCATGTCCCGTGACCACGTATGTCCCGGTCGTCGGCAGACCATGAAAACCCGTGACCTGGAATTTCGTGGCCCCGAACTAGTGACATACCGAGTGGTATGCGCGCAGAATCAGCGGAACCCTACTGCCGCGTAGCGCCCACCGGGAGGACGCCGTGCTGAGCACCATGCAGGACGTACCGCTGACCGTCACCCGCATTCTCGAACACGGGATGACCATCCACGGGAAGTCCCAGGTCACGACCTGGACCGGCGAGCCCGAGCCGCAGCGGCGCAGTTTCGCCGAGATCGGCCGGCGGGCCACCCAGCTGGCGAACGCCCTGCGCGACGAACTCGGCATCGACGGTGACCAGCGGATAAGCACCCTGATGTGGAACAACGCGGAGCACGTCGAGGCGTATCTCGCGATCCCGTCGATGGGCGCGGTCCTCCACACGCTCAACCTGCGGCTCCCCGCCGAGCAGCTGATCTGGATCACCGAGCACGCCGACGACAAGGTCGTCATCGTCAACGGCTCCCTGCTGCCGCTGCTCGCGCCGGTTCTCCCCCGCATGCGGTCGATCGAGCACGTGATCGTCACCGGGCCCGGCGACCGCTCGCTCCTCGACGGCGCGCGGCCCCGGGTGCACGAGTACGAGGAACTGATCGGCGGCCGACCGACCACCTACGACTGGCCCGAGCTCGACGAACGCCAGGCCGCCGCCATGTGCTACACCTCCGGCACCACCGGCGAGCCCAAGGGCGTCGTCTACTCCCACCGCTCCATCTACCTGCACTCCATGCAGGTCAACATGGCCGAGTCGATGGGCCTCACCGAGAAGGACACCACGCTGGTGGTGGTGCCCCAATTCCACGTGAACGCGTGGGGGCTGCCGCACGCGACGTTCATGTCCGGCGTCAACATGCTCATGCCGGACCGGTTCCTGCAGCCCGCACCGCTCGCCGACATGATCGAACGCGAGCGGCCGACCCATGCCGCCGCCGTCCCCACCATCTGGCAGGGACTGCTCGCCGAGGTGCTCGCCAACCCGCGCGACCTCACCTCCATGGCCCGTGTCACCATCGGCGGCGCCGCCTGTCCCCCGTCCCTCATGGAGGCGTACGACAAGCTCGGCGTGCGTCTCTGCCACGCCTGGGGCATGACGGAGACCTCGCCGCTCGGCACCATGGCCAACCCGCCCGCCGGTCTGACCGAGGAGCAGGAATGGCCCTACCGCGTCACCCAGGGCCGTTTCCCGGCCGGCGTCGAGGCGCGGCTGGTCGGCCCCGGCGGTGAGCACCTGCCGTGGGACAACGCCTCGGCGGGTGAGCTGGAGGTGCGCGGTCCCTGGATCGCCGCGGCGTACTACGGGGGATCGGGCGGCGAGGCCCTGCGCCCCGAGGACAAGTTCAGCGAGGACGGCTGGCTGAAGACCGGTGACGTCGGGGTGATCAGCGAGGACGGTTTCCTCACCCTCACCGACCGGGCGAAGGACGTCATCAAGTCCGGGGGCGAGTGGATTTCGAGCGTTTCGTTGGAAAATGTGCTCATGGCGCACCCGGACGTGGCCGAAGCGGCGGTCGTTGCCGTCCCCGACGACAGGTGGGGCGAGCGCCCGCTCGCGACGGTCGTGCTCAAGGACGGCGCCGCCGCCGACTACGCGGCGCTCCGGGAATTCCTCACCGAGTCCGGCATCGCCAAGTGGCAGTTGCCCGAACGCTGGACCGTGATCGAGGCGGTGCCGAAGACGAGCGTCGGCAAGTTCGACAAGAAGGTGATCCGCAAGCGGTACGCGGAGGGCGAGTTGGACATCACCCGCCTCTGACCCGCCGGTCGCGTGCCACGGCGGAACCGTCGGTACGGGGGTGCGATCGCACCCCCGTACCGACGGGACGAGCCGGCCGTGACGCGGACGGTACGGCGGTCCGCGGGAACGCGGGCGATACGGCGGTACGCGGGGAAGCGTGCCGCCCGCGCGGACCAGTTGGCGCGAATCAGTTGACGTCGACCAGCCGGTGCTGATCAGCCGGTGCTGATCAGCCGGTGCTGATCAGCCGGTGCTGATCAGCCGGTGCTGATCAGCCGGTGCTGATCAGTTGGTGCCGATCTTCGCGAGCAGGTCGATGATCCGCGACTGCACCTCGTCGCTCGTGGAACGCTCGGCCAGGAAGAGAGCGGTCTCGCCCGTGCTGAGCTTCGGCAGGTCCGATCCGGTCATGTCGGCGGACGTGTAGACGACCAGCGGAGTCCGGTTCAACTGGCCGTTGGCGCGCAGCCAGTCGACGATCCCGGCCCGGCGGCGACGTACCTGCATCAGGTCCATCACCACCAGATTGGGCCGCATCCGGCCGGCGAGCGCCACCGCCTCGTTGTCCGTGGCGGCCCGCGCCACCTGCATGCCGCGGCGTTCCAGCGTCTCCGTCAACGCCAGGGCGATCTCCTCGTGCTCCTCGATCAGCAGTACCCGCGGCGGATGCTGTTCGCTGTCGCGCGGGGCGAGGGCCTTGAGGAGCACGGCCGGGTCGGCACCGTACGCCGCCTCCCGCGACGCCTGGCCCAGGCCGGCCGTCACCAGCACCGGGACCTCGGCTGCCACCGCCGCCTGACGCAGCGACTGGAGTGCCTTGCGGGTGATCGGCCCGGTGAGCGGGTCGACGAACAGCGCGGCGGGGAACGCCGCGATCTGGGCGTCCACCTCCTCGCGCGAGTGCACGATCACCGGGCGGTAGCCGCGGTCGCTCAGCGCCTGCTGGGTGGAGACGTCGGGGGCCGGCCAGACGAGCAGCCGACGCGGGTTGTCCAGCGGCTCCGGGGGCAGCTCGTCGTCGACCGGCTGCGGCGAGGGACGGTTGGCGACCTCGACCGCTCCGCCCGGTCCGTCCAGCGGTTCCGGTCCCTCGGCACCCTCGTCGGGCGCGCCTATGGCGTACGCGCGCCCCTCGGCCTCCGGGGCTTGGAGCAACTGTCCGTGCGCGCCGTGCGGCGCGTGGCCGCCCTGGGCCGACGCCGCGACCGCTGCCGACGCACCACCCGGACCGGACGGCACCGGCGGCGCCGGTGTCGCGGCCGGCTGCGGGGGCGCGGGCTGCGGGGTGCGCTCCTCCTCCGGCGGGGCGGCGAGCTTGCGGCGCCGCCCGGCGCCGCCGGGTGTCTGGTTCGGCTGTTGCGCGATGTGCTGGGCGAACGGCACGCCCTGGCCGAGCGTCCGCACGCTGAACGCGCGCCCCTGCGTCGAGTCGGGCGAGACACCGGCCATCGGCGCTTCCGCGGGCAGCGGCTGCCGTCGCCCGTCCGGACCACCGGGCACGAGGCCGTGATTCCCCGCCGGCGCGGGGGCCTCGGTGACGTCCGCCACCGGCGTGGAGCCCATGGCGTGGGTGGTGTGCCCGACCGCGGGGCGGTCCGGATCGTCGGGGTGGGCGGCGGGTCGGTTGCCCGGCCCGCCGACGGCTCGCCCGGACGGGGCGGACGGCAGGGCCGTGCCGCGACCCGAGGTGTCGTGTTCCGGCAGGATGTCCTGCCGCCCGATCTGCTGCTCCGGGGCGTGGCCCGCGGCCGGGCTCCCGGGACCGGTGCCCTGCTCGGGCTGCTGGAGGGCGTCGCCGTGACGTGCCCGACGCCGTCCGGTCGGCACGGGGTGCGGCTGGGGCGGGGTGTGGTCGTCGCCCGGTGCCAGGTGCGCGGCGTCGTGGCGGCCGGGGAGCGAGGCGTCCGCCCCGGCAGGCGCGGAGGCGCCTCGATCCGCATCCGCGGGCGGCAGGGCGAACGCCGTGCGGGGCCCGGCCGACTCGGCCTGGGCGGACCGCTCCTGCGCGGCCGCCAGGGCTCGTCGCGCCCGGCGCCCGGTCGGCTGCGGCGCCGGAGCGGCGTCGTCACCGGTCCGCGTTCCGCTGCCGACCGGAGTATTGGCGGAGGGCGCGGAAGGCAGCGCCAGGGCCGACGGGCTCTCGCCGTTGGGGCTCCCCTGGCCCGGCAGGTGCGCGCCACCCGTCGGAACGGGAACGGGCACCGGTGCTCCGGCCGGAACACCCTGCGGCGGCACGGTCAGCCCGCGCTGCGGACGGTCGCCGCCCCCCTGCGCGCCCTCGGCCGCGGTCACCACCGCACCCTCCGAAGGAGCCGGAGCCGGAGCCGGAGCCGGAGTCGGTGCGGCGGGCAGCGCCAGCGCCTGCCGCGACCCCTGCTGCTCCGTACCCGACTGTTCCGCGCTCTGCTGCCCCGGCCCCTGTCCCGGTGCCTGCTGTCCCGGTGCCTGCTGTCCCGGCCCCTGCTGGGACAGCGACGGCAGTTGCGCGGGGAGTGCGTGCAGACCGGACTCGGCCGGGCTCGGCCGCCCCCGCCTGCGCCCCGAACCCTCGCCCTGCTGGGCGGGAATCCTGTCGTGCGGGCCGCCCCGACCGCCCTGGGTCTCCGGAGCCCCCTCGGCCCCGGGCGCGTGGCGTGCCCGCCGCCGCCCGGTCGGTCCGGGCACCGTGCCGCCGGCCGTGTCACCGGAACCGGAACCGACGCCGGAACCGGCATCGGAACCCGTACCCGCGCCGGTACCGCCCACAGGGCTTTCCAGGAACGCGTCCGTGGAGGCCCGGCGGGCCCGTCGCCGACCGCTGCCCGGCACGCCCGGACCGGTCGCCGGACCCGGCGTCGGTACGGAATCCGCTCCGGACTCCGGCCCCGCGGCCGACATCGGTACGGGTGCGGACTCCGGCTCGGCCGTCTCCGGCGTCACCGTTCCCGAGCCCGCGCCCAACGGCACTTCGAGTACGTACGCGCTGCCGCTCATGCCCGGCACCTCGTGCGTCTGCAGCACGCCGCCGTGCGCACGGACGATCCCGCGCACGATCGGCTCGTGCACCGGGTCGCCCCCGGCGAACGGTCCGCGCACCTCGATCCGCACGACCTCACCGCGCTGCGCCGCCGCGACGACGACCGTCGAGTCGACGTGGCCGCCGCCCGGCACCAGCCGGGCCTTGCCGGTCGAGTCGACCCCGGCGACATCCGCGACCAGATGGGCGAGCGCGATCACCAGCCGGGCCGCGTCCACCTCCGCCTCGATCGGCGGGGCGTGCACCGCGAACTGGGCGCGCCCCGGACCGATCAGCTCGACGGCCGCGTCGACACCGGCCGCGACGACCGAGTCGAGCAGCACGTTCGTCTTGGTCAGCTCCTCCGTGCCGGCGTCCAGACGCTGGTAGCCGAGCACGTTGTCGACGAGCGTGGTCATCCGGGCATAACCCGCGGCCAGGTGGTGCAGGATCTGGTTGGCCTCGGGCCACAACTGGCCTGCCGGGTCGGCGGCGAGCGTGGAGAGTTCGCCGCGCAGTTCCTCCAGCGGGCCGCGCAACGACTCGCCGAGCACGGCGGTGAGCTGGGTGTGCCGGGCGGCCAGCGCCGTCAGCCGCTCGCCCTGCTGCTCCAGTGCGGTCGTGTACCGCTCGGCGCGGTCGGCCAGTTCCGTCTCGTGCCGTTCCGCCAGACCGGTGACTTCGGAGTCGTGCTTCGCGGTCAGTTCGTCGACCTCGGCCCTGTGTCGTTCCTCAAGTTCCTCGTGGGGCCTGCGGTCGGTGAACGTCATGACCGCGCCGACCAACTGGTCCCCGTCCCGGACCGGTGCGGTGGTCAGGTCGACCGGAACCTGCGCCCCGCTCTTGGACCACAGGACCTGGCCCCGGACGCGGTGCTTGCGCCCGGACCTGAGGGTGTCGGCGAGCGGCGACTCCTCGTACGGGAAAGGAGATTCGTCCGCACGCGAGTGCAGGATCAGGGTGTGCAGCTCCCGGCCGCCCAGGTCGCTGGCGCGGAAGCCGAGGATCTGCGCGGCGGCGGGGTTGACCAGGACGACCCGGCCATCGGTGTCCGTGCCGACGACGCCCTCGGCGGCGGCCCGCAGGATCATCTCCGTCTGCCGCTGCGAACGGGCGAGTTCGGCCTCGGTGTCGACGGTTCCCGACAGGTCCCGCACGACGATCATCAGGAGTTCGTCGCCGGTGTAGCCGCCGCCGTAGCCGCCCGGGGAGTCCTTGTACGCGGCGTGACCGTCCTCCAGCCCGGCACTGCTGACCTCGGCCGGGTACTCGGTGCCGTCGGTGCGGCGGGCGGTCATCCTGGTCGGCTTCGTGCGGCCGCGCGTGTCGGTGGCGGACTCGGGCCGGCGCATCGACCCGGGAATCAGCCGGGAGTCGAACTCCGGCAGCAGATCGAGAAGCCCGCGCCCGACCAGCGCGGTGCCCGGCGTCTCGAACAATTCCAGGGCGATGGTGTTCGCGTTGACGACCGTGCCGTTGCAGTTGACGAGCAGCAGCCCGTCGGGCAGGGCATCGAGTATGGCTGCGAGGCGAGCAGTGCCTCGGGACGGCCTGCTGCTCACGACGACGCTTCCTCCCTGATTACCGCACCTTGCTGACAGCGGGCCCCATCTTGCCCCTCGGGCCGCGGGCTGTCACGGAAGGAGTCTAAAGGCAGGGGAGGGGTAGGGGGTGGCGGATGCGGGGGAGCTCTCACCAAGGTTCGGTGTACGTGACGTGGCGTGCCGGCCCGCCGACACCGCGCGGGAGGCCCGGACGGCGGCGACGGGACGGCGGTTACGAGGCGGGGTGCCGCCGGCCGGGCGGGCGGTTTCACCGGACGTCCGGGAGTACCGGCCGCAGCGTGTTCCAGCGGGAGAGCTCGCAGCCGTCCGCCCGGCTGAAGGCCGCGTCGACGTGCCGCCCCTGCCAGGTGCCGGTGACCCGGGCGGTGGCCGGTCCCCCGTACTGCAGGGTGCACATCGTGCCCCGCGGCACCGGAGCGAACGGGTCCGTTCCTTCGCCCGCCAACTCCTCCAGCCGGTCGCAGGCCCGCCCCGCCGCCGGGTGGCTGCCGCTCGCGGGCTCGCACTTCAGCTCGAAGGTTCCCTCGGCCGAGGGATTCCCGACATCCGCCGCCACCACCGTCAGCCGGGTGCGGGCGTCATCGCCGCCCTGCGTCAGGTGCAGCGGCCACGGAAGCGGGAAGGGGTGCGGTCCGTCGGCGGCCGCGGCGCCAGGGGTCGCGGCGGACAGCACGGCGAAGGATGTGACGGCGGTGAGAGCGAGGCGGCGCAGCATGCGGGCTCCTGTGCTTGTGCCCTCCGGCGAAGTCGTGCGTGCTTCGGGGCGAGGACGGGATCGGGCGGAACGAACGGAAGATCGGGGAACGGAAGGCCGGTGCCTCCCTCCCCCCTCACCAACGCGCGTCACGCCACGGCGTTGCGCACCCCAAGCACTTTGCCCTCGCGCCCGGCTGCCTAGTACCGTAGGCAGCGATTGGTGACACGACGCTCGACTGTGTCATCATCTGCACGCACCGTTCGCGTCCGCGCGAGGTGTGCTGGAGGCGTCGCCTAGTCCGGTCTATGGCGCCGCACTGCTAATGCGGTTTGGGTCTTAAAGCCCATCGAGGGTTCAAATCCCTCCGCCTCCGCTGTACGACTGAAGCCCCGTGCCACCGGCACGGGGCTTCAGTCGTGTACGGGCCACAGTCGTTTCCGCGCGTACCAGCCCTCGCATTCCGCGGCGTACCCGCCGCCGGTCCCCCGGCACGTGCCCGGGCCCGCGGCTCATCCGGACGGATGCGGTCCGGTGGTGGTTCGGAAGCGGTCCCGCGCAGCCCCGGCCGCAAACGCCACACGCCGCCGACGAGGCGTTTGTGCAGGTCAGAGGTGGTTTGGCTAATGGATTTCGCGCTACGCCGCAGGTCATGTAATGTTGTTCCCGCAACGCCGACCGGGAAGAAAAAACCGGGAAGCACAAGCACTCGTAGCTTAACGGATAGAGCATCTGACTACGGATCAGAAGGTTGCAGGTTCGAATCCTGCCGAGTGCACACAGGTGAGAGGCTCGGACGAAAGTCCGGGCCTCTTGCGTTGTCGGGATGTACAGCAGCGAAGTACACAACCGCTCCGGCAGCCGTCGTCAGCCGGTGGCGCCGTCCATGGCGTCGGACAGCCTGCCGATCGCGGTACGTACCTCTTCCTCGCTCGCCTCGGCATAGACCTCCGTCGTCATGGCGATCTGCGAATGGCGAAGGATGCGCTGTGCCACCTTCGGGTGGATCTTGAGGGCCACCAGGAGCGAGCTGCACGTGTGCCTGGTGTTCCGGAGCGGAATCACTCGGAGACCGGCACGACGGGCCCGCAGGGCGAACATCCGAGTCAGGTTCCCCGGCTCGATCGGCGTGCCGTACTTCGTGGTGAGGACGAGATGGCACGGACTGAGTACTACGACGACCCGGCGGCACCTGAGCCGAACAGCTTGGTGGTCGCCGCGTCCGCCGTGGTTACCGACGCCGAAGGGCGCGTGCTCCTTCAGCGCCGCGAGGATAACGATCTTTGGGCGCTACCTGGCGGCGGCATGGAGATGACCGACTCACTCCCGGGAGCGGCCGTCCGCGAGGTGAAGGAGGAAACGGGTCTGGATGTAGAGATCACCGGGCTCGTGGGCACGTATACCGACCCTCGCCACATCATTGCCTACTCGGACGGTGAGGTGCGCAGACAGTTCAACGTCTGCTTCACCGCCCGCGTGGTCGGCGGCCGACTCGCGATCTCGGACGAATCCACGGAGCTGCGGTTCGTCCAGCCGGAGGAGATCGATCAACTGCCGATGCACCACACGCAGCGGCTCCGGATCCGTCACTTCCTGGAGCACCGTGATCGGCCCTATCTCGGCTGACCTCTTCAGGTTTCGGTGACGGCAACCCTGATCGCATCGACGGCACACAGCGGCCGTTGATCACGACCATCACCGGTCAGCCGGAGGATGGCCGAGCTCCCTCACAACACGCTTTCCAACTGTGTTGGTGGGGTCTCGGGGGGATGGTGACCAAGGTGGGCGCTTACCGTCACATCAGTGGGCCGAGCCAAGCGCTTCGTCGGCGCTGCACGGTTCTGTGCGTGGCTGCTGGTTGAGCTTGTGGCGCAGGAGGGAGGAGTGCCGGTAGACCTCTTTGCGGGCCCGCATGATGTTGCCCAGGGGCGCGTGCTCGGCGGTGACCCGCCAGGGTGTGAAGGACAGTGCGTCCATCTTCTCCAGGTTTTCCGGGCCGGAGATGTCCTGCTGCGGCAGGCGCAGCTTGGCCACAGTGAAGGACGGCGAGAGCTGCTCGGGCCACTCCACGGTGGTGTCCTCCACCGGCATCCGTTCCAGGTCGGTGCAGAGCTGGACCTGGATGTCGAAGGCGTAGGGCCGCTCTTGCAACTCGGCTTGCAGGGCCGGGCGGAAGACCTCCGCTGCCGAGGCCGGGTCGATGGTGCGCCGGACCACCGCGGCGGCGGAGGACGGGTCGGGGGTGATGCGCACCTTGGCGATGTAGTCCCCGTGCCGGACCGCGCCCATCGTCCAGTAGCTCGACAGCAGCACGTTTGCCGCAGGAGTCTTTGCCAGGCGCAGGAAGGCCAGGAACTCGTCCCACGCCCAGTTGTCCTGGTCCAGGGTTCCCTTTCCGGTCACGAACTCGGTGTAGAAGCGATGTGTGCCGGGTCGGCCCTGGGAGAAGTAGGCCGGCGCGTTCAGGAACAGTTCCTGGATGAACAGGTAGTGCTCAACTGTGTTGCAGAAGAAGATCGGTCCGTTGATGTTGGCGTAGTCGAAGGTGCCCGTGTCCGGTTCGTCTTCCAGCAGGGTCGGGCCGGGGATGTCGAACATCTTCAGGGCCAGTCCGGTGGCGGCGCCCAGGCGTGCGTCGGCTCCGGCGTGGGGCGAGCCGTTGGAGAAGCGGATGAGCGCGTCGTGGGTTCCCGGGGTCGCGTAGATGCCCTGGGCGTACTCGGGGGGAAGCCCGTCCAGGATCTCCACTTCCCCTCGGACCAGCCCGTAGCCCTTGGCGTGGGCGTCACGGAGGGCCTGTCCGGTGCCGCCTGCCTTGACCGACTCGGCGATGTAGTTCTCGGTCTTCCCGATCACCGTCTGCAGGTTCTTGTCGAAGTGTGGATCGTCGTCTTCGATGTCCGGTGTGTAGCGGACGAACTGTGCTGTCATGACTTCGACCTCTCCTTCTCGGAGACCGTGATCGCACTTCAGGGTCTTGGAATTGCTGTCAGCCCTCCAGTTCGGCGAGCCAGCGCAAAGCGCGCAGCCCTGGTACGAAGCAGTACTCACCACCACGGGTGACCACGAAGCTGGGCAGGTTCTGCAGGCGACGCCTGACCGGCTTCTCCGGAATGGTGATGCTGCCGGTTCCGCCGTGATGTCCGGCTACCGGGTCCTTTTCACCGGGGTAGCCGATGAAGTTGCCGTCGTTGACCCATTCGGCCTTGATGAACTCGAACTGTCGTTCCAGGTGGGCTCCGAGGAAGACGCCGACCAGGCCGCGGTCGGCGCCGTCGTCCTCCAGCACGCCCTCGGGCAGCGGCGGCCCGTAGGTGGTGCCGCGGCGGATGAGGCGGTGCATACGTGCGTCGCCGATGATGGTGGAATCGCGGGGGTTGGCACGCCGGATGTGCGCACCTGCGGGACACCGGTATCCCCGGTCGTCGTGCTCCCGGTAGAGGAAGTTGTTGACGCGGTGCGGATCGGCCGCCAGCTCCGGATCGTCGTGCTCCGGCGTCAGCGTCAGAGGTGCTCCGCTGGGCCAACGTCCGACCATCTTCGCCGCCAGGAGCGCCTCCTCCTCGGCGCTGGAGCTGTTCGCGCGCAGGTACCGGCGCCAGGCGGCCACGTTGGTGTGAATCTTGCGAACTGCCGCGTAGGTCCCGTTGCGCCCCAGCACATCAGGACTGGGCATGGGCGGCAGACTGCCGGTTTCGTCGGGGTAGCCGAGGATGAACTCACCGGCCTTGATGGGGACTTCCTGCGGGTTGGAGCCGGGCAGCCCGACGCCCTCGATGTTCGGATGGCTGATGCCGTCACGGAAACCGAAGGTGGTGCGCCCGGTCGGGAGCTGGTGCACCACCTGCTGCCAGATCACCTGGACACCGGACATGTCCTCGTAAGCGGCACGGGCCCGCTCCAGCTCCCTGTCCATCTGCGCCGCATCGGAAGAGAGGGCGCTCAACGCGATGTGGACATCGCCCGTTCCGAACGGTGCCTCCCAGTTGGCCGGCGCACTCTCACCCACGTCGCCGATCAGCTCCGCCCGGGCGGCCATGCCCTCACGGAACGCCTGCGGAAAGCTGGCCAGCGACTCCTGCGGCACGCCCAGGGCCCTCAGTCCCTGATAGGTGAAGGCCACCGCCACCCAGGCATCTTGGCTGCGGTCCGCGTCAGGCAGCCCAGCTGAGGTCAATGGGAGCAGCCGCCGCAGCAGCGCGCGCCCGGCATGGCGGTCATCGACGCGCAGAAATACGTACTTGCCCTGGTAGGGGACGGGCCGTGGACGCAGGGCCCCGCTCTGGACGTCGTCAATCTCGACGCGCACATCGGCCGCACTGCTGCTGTCCGCCGCGTTCATGATCGTTTGTTCCTCCATGTCGATCTCTGCCAGAGCAGCCCCGCAATGACCGACTCCCACCAGCCGACGCGGTCCTGCGCTGGTGGAGTCGGCCCTGAGGGTTCGTTGCGTTCGGGTTCTAGGCGGAGGCTTCCTCCAACAGCTTCTGGAAGGCCGGCGTGGCCACCAACTCCGCGTTGGCCGGGTTCTCCAGTGCCGCCCGGAACTGGGGGGTGTCCAGCACCTCCTGGAACGCGTCGTCCACGCGGTGGTCCTTGTAGATCTGCTGAACGGTCAGGTCGGGATAGGCGCTGACGAAGACCCCCGCGGGCTCCTGGTGGGCGACGAACCAGTTCTTCACCTCTGGATCCTTGACGCCGGGGAACCCTTCGCTGTGCGAGAAAACCTTGTCGAAGCGGGCCCCGACCACCGTCTGGGCGAAGTCGTCGATGTAGTTGTCCCAGGAGCCGTCGAAAACGCTGGCGAACATGAACCGGGTGTCGTTGTCGAAGATCACGTGCCGTGCGTCGTGCAGGGTGCCGATCTGGCGCAACGCCGCATGGACCTGCTCGTCGTCCGCCGCGTCGGACAGCATGGCGAGATCCTTGCGCAGCGCATCCGCATGGCCCGGCTTGATCTTGGTGAAGACGGTGAACTCGTTGCAGACCCCATCCGACCTGCCCGGGCGTTCGAGGTGAGCCGATTGGGTTGCGCCTGTCCTCGCAGTCATCGTGAAACTCTCCTGCCACGGATCGGTGCGAGGGTCGCCAAGCACCCGGACATGAGGTGCCATCGCCCTCACACGTCAATCCTCACTGTGGATGTGCAGCCTCGCACCTTCAGCTCTGGCCGATGCGTTCACCTGGGACGGGTTCCCGGGAAGCTCCGACACCAGCGTGTCCATCCTGACCACTTCATGCGCCCCACCAGGGACGCTTAGGTTCCGTGCCGCGTCTCCGCCACAGTGGTGAGAAGGAGAGGCGGTCTCCAGGCACGGCAGACCGGTCCCGGGCCCTCGCGTCCCGAGATGCTCCCGAGGACAGATTCGGCCAGGCACAGGAAGATGGAAAAGGTGGGACGTGCCGGGTACGCCGTCGTCGCCATTATTCGGGAAGCCACTTCCCCACAGCCGTGAAGACAACGCGCAGCCGATCACAGAGCAACCCGTTGCGCCGCACCGACGGCCGGATCACCCGCTTCCGCCAAGCCCGCTCCACCGGATCGCCACCCGGAGGCAATCATGAGCGCTGTTCTCGGCGACGTACTGGGTTTCGCGGCCGGCGTCGCGGTCAGCCCGCTCCCGATCATCGCCGTCATCCTCATACTCGCCACGCCCCGGGGACGTCTGAACGGAGTCCTCTTCACCATCGGCTGGATCGTGGGACTCTCGGCACTGGGCGCGGTGATGCTGGCGATCGCTTCCCCCGCAGGCGCCTCCGCGCACAAGAATCCGGCCACCTGGGTGGGAGCACTCAAGCTCGCCCTGGGCCTGTTCCTCGTCCTCTTCGGCGCCCGGCAGTGGCACCGACGCCCGAAGGATCCCTCGCAGGCCCAGCTGCCGAAGTGGATGAGCGCGATCGACCGCCTCACACCGGTCAAGATCTTCGCACTCGGACTGGCTCTGGCCGCGCTCAACGCCAAGAACGCCCCGCTGACCATCGCCGCGGGGGCCGCGATCGGCTCGGCCGGCCTGCCGGTAGGGCAGCAGATCGCATCTCTGGCGATCTTCGTCGTGATCGCCACCCTCGGCCTGCTGGCCCCGCTGGTGGTTTTCCTGCTCGGGGGAGAGCGAGCCAGGACCACGCTCGGCAACTGGAAGGACTGGGCAGCTCAGCACAATGTCGCCGTGATGGCGGTCCTGTTCCTCGTCCTCGGGCTGAAACTGCTCGGAGACGGCATCTCGATCCTCACCTCCTGACAGGAATAGCGAGGCGTGGAGCCGCAGGCCGGTTGCTGATCGGAGCGTGGTGGCCGTTGCGTTGCCCCGTGCCAGCGACGACGGCGTGGGGAGCTTTCGGCTTGGGAAGCCGAAGCGTGAGCGCACGCTGCGAGTCGGCGTCGGCCGGCGCCACCGCTCAGCGCTGACGGCAACGACGGCACACAGAGGCTGTTGATCGCGCCCATCAGCGATGAGTCGGAGGGAAGGCGGAGTCCCCGCCCAACGGCCTGCCCGATGCTACGGATTCAGAAGGTTGCAGGTTCGAATCCGGCCTATGTCATGACGGCAGAGGCTGACGGCACCACTTCCGCGTGGGTCGTCGGACCGGTCGGGCGGTTACGAGGACACCCGTTGTGCCGTCGTTGCCGCCCGACCCGCTGCCATCACCCCTCGGTGCGGCCTCGGTGCGGTCGAGTGCGGATTGCCGGGGACCGCCGCGCGGAGGTG
This sequence comes from Streptomyces sp. NPDC056061, assembly GCF_042266885.1. Taxonomy (NCBI): domain Bacteria; kingdom Bacillati; phylum Actinomycetota; class Actinomycetes; order Kitasatosporales; family Streptomycetaceae; genus Streptomyces; species Streptomyces sp. NPDC056061. The sequence goes on from NZ_JBHJWQ010000003.1 coordinate 320,602, forward strand.
CTGACGCGCACGGGCGCGCGAGGCGGGCCTGTGGACGAGGACCTTGCCTTGGTGGGTCGACCGTCCGCGCCGCCCGGTGTCGGGCAAGCGTGGCGGTGGCCCATGCCCTGCCGAGGACATGGGCCGCTCGAAGGGTTCCCCGTACACGCGCCGCCCGTTCCTGGTCGGCTGATTCGCCCGAAGCGCCGCATCCGGAGAGGAGCGGCGCCCGGTCGGGAGCACGAAGGGTTCTTTCTGTCCTATTGCGCAGGAGCCGGTTCCCGGGACGACCAGAATATGGACTTCACCTGGGGGACAGGGATTTTCTTCCCGTAGTAGTCAGTGCCCTTGGCCGCTGTGGCCGGGGGTGCCACCTTCGACTTTTCCACGCAGGCCGTTTGCACGTCCAGGAAGAACTGGCCCTTGTGGCCCACGGTCAAAATCATCTTCAGTACGCCGTCACCGGCGTCGGCGTAGATGGCGGGGAAGTCCTTGTCCGGGTTGACCTTGGTGATGGTGTAACCCGACTTCTTCCACGCCCGCTCGATGTAGCCGAGCAGCGCCCCCCGGCGCTCTTCGGAAACCTCGGTCATGACCGCTGCGCGTCGGGTGACGTCGCCCAGTTCCGGAGTTTCCTTGCACATCCCGCTGTCGAACTCGTCGTGTGTCCATTCCAGCGGGGGACTCACGGAGGAGAGCGTCGTCCCGATCAGGGCGTCGGCTTTACCTGCCGCCTCTTGCATATTCACGCCAGAACTCCCTCGGGGGGTACGGGAATTTTCGTCGCTTCCTCCGCAGCCTGTCATGAATGCTATGACGAGCACGGGGGCGACAATGCGAATTGGGGCGTATTTCACCGTGGAGCCTCTGTAGTGATCGAGCCCGAATGTCCGGCAACGATCCTGGCGATGTGTTTGCTGTTCTCGTTGAGCGTGTGTGACGCAGACGTTACTGGCCGGGTGCTCAGCGTGATGTCCGCGCGATCACTCGGACCGGCCCTGAGTATCCGTACCTACCTCCCGCAGCACTGGCTCGCAGAGTGATCGGATACCTGGCTCGGGGTGTCGCCGCGGCCGGCCGCGGAGTCGGCGGGCACTGCGCGCCCACCCGGAGCGCGTCTTCGCCCACTGCCGCTGTTGCAGCGGTGATCGTGTCTGCGCCACGAGCACGCCGGGCGGTCGAGCGCGCGGACGGACCGCTTTTCGGAGGCGCTCGGAGGCGCTCGGGGGTGTCCGGGGGTGTCCGGGGGTGTCCGGGGTCGTTCGGAGGCGATTCGGGAGGGCTCTGCCAGTAGCGCCACTCACGAGTAAGGGTACCCTTACTTGTGCAGGGTGATCGTTTCCTCGTGGACCGGGGGTGAGGCATGGCGGGCCGGTTTTCGGTTGCTTCCGCGCGGGGGTTCGCGGATCTGGAGCCGCAGTACCGCGAGTTCTACGCGGCCATCGCCGTGCGGCGGGAGCTCGGGGGCGGGGCGGTGGCGCACGAGGTGCGGCCCGAGGTGGGGGACGGGCACATCACGGTGTACGAGTTGCTCGAAGGGGTCACATTGACCCTGTACGACGTGACGTTCCACGACGAGCTGGTCCTCGACTTCGACCTCTGCGGTGAGTACTTCGAGTTGGAGTACTGCGTCGACGGCCTGATGCTGCTCGAAGAGGCGGGCACGGGGGCCTCGGTCTTCGGGGCGGGGCAGTTGTCCATCTCGCATTCGCGGGCCTCGGCCGGGCGGCTGACGCGACCGGCCGGGCAACACTACCGGGGGGTGTCGGTCGCCGCTGAGCGGTCGGCGACGGCGGCGTTCTTCGGGAGTGTCGGGGCCGGGGCCTGGCAGGAGAGCGTCGAGGGGATGCCGACCGCCGTACGGGACGCGCACTATCTCGGCCGTCAGGCCCCGCCCGAACTCGCCGCCGCCTTCGGGGACCTGTTCGTGTGCACGCTGCCCGTCCGTTTCCGGGCGCTCTACTTCGAAGCGAAGGTCATGGAGATCCTCGCTCGGATCGTGTCCCGCGACGACGTTCCGTGTGAACCGGCCCAACTGCCGCTCGCGGAGTACGAGATCGAGCGCATCCGGACGGTCCCGGCGATGTTGATGGAGAACCTGCACGAGCAGCACACCGGCGAGACCCTGGCCCGTGCCCTGCGGATGAACCCCAAGCGGCTCAGTCACGGGTTCAAGCAGCTCTACGGGGACACGATCTTCAGCCATCACCGCAACGAGTGCCTGCGCCGGGCCTCGTTGCTGCTGATGGAGACCGACCTCAGCGTGGCCGCGATCGCGCTGCGGGTCGGCTACTCCAGCCCCAGCAACTTCTGCTACGCCTTCAAGAAGCGGTTCGGGCGGACCCCGCGGCAGTACCGGGTGGGACGGAGCGGGGCGGGGCGGAGCGGGGTGGGCGCGCGGGGCCTGGGCGCGTCCGACGTGGCCGCGCGGGGCGTGGACGCTGCATAGGGGCGCGCGGTGCCCGGACGCCGTGCAGGGCGTGCGCGGGCGCGGATGCCTCGTGGCAGAGGTGCGTGTGTGGTTGCCCGTGCCGTGGATCGATCCAGGCCCCGCGGCGGCCGTGGGCGCGGCCGGCACCAGTGGGCACCGGTAGGCACGTGGGCACCGATAGGCACGTGGGCACCGATAGGCACGGGTAGGTGCGGTGGGTGTAATGGGCGCGGTGCGCGTTCGCTCCACATTTCGGGGGACCGCGCTCCGTACGTTTTTTGCTCTTGTCCCTTTCAGCATGGGCCCGTGGCCGTCGCCACGCCCGGCTCGAAAGGACATCGTGAACGTCTCCCCGATACGCGTCTGCACCGCGCTCGCCGTCGGTGCGGCTCTGTTGCTCTGTGGTTGCTCGGCCCCGGCGGAACCCGCCCCCGCGCGCACCGGCGCGGCGGCGCCGTCCGGCCACTACCCGGTCACCCTCGATGTCGTCGACGACGAGGGCAAGAAGCTCACGCAGACCGTCGAGAAGAGTCCGGGGCGGGTGGTGGTCATCGGGCAGGCGCTCGCCGAGCTGGTGATCGAGTTCGGGCTGGAGGACCGGATCGTGGGCGTCGGCTATCTCGACAACTCGTACTCGGCCTATGCGGACCGGATCAAGAAGCTGCCGAAGATCTCCGATCAACTGCCTTCCAAGGAGGCGATCCTCGAACGCCGGCCGGATCTCGTGCTGACCATGTCGTTCGCGCTGAAGGCCGACAAGATCGGTGAGGTCCCGTTCTGGAACACCCGGGGCGTGGAGGTGCTGCCCGCCGTGAACTACACCGTGGGCCGGGACCTGGACAGCTACTGCGAGGACCTTTCGTCCGAGGAGTGCCCGTGAATCCACGTCATCGGCTGCCCCTTGTCGTCTCCTGTCTCGCCACCTTTCTGCTGCTCGCCTACGCCACGATCGTGACGGTGGCCATCCCCGCCGTCGCCGACGGGCTGCACACCGATTTCGCCGCCCTGCAATGGGTCGTCGACCTGTACACCCTCGCGCTTGCCGCGCTGCTCGTCGTCGCCGGTGCGGTCGGTGACGTGCTGGGGCGGCGCCGGGTCTTCGTCGCCGGGTTCGTCCTCTTCACGCTCTCCTCGCTCGCCTGTGGACTCGCGCCGGACGTCGGGGCGCTGATCGCGTTCCGGGGCGCCCAGGGCGTCGGCGGGGCGGCGATGTTCGCGACCACGCTGCCGCTCATCCGGGCCTCCTACAGCGGCCGGGAGCAGCATCGGGCCTTCGCGGTCTGGGGTGCGGTGGCCGGGCTCGCGGCGGCGGTCGGCAACGTGTCGGGCGGGCTGCTGGCCGAAGCGCTGGGGTGGCGGTCGATCTTTCTGCTGGCCGTCCCGCCGGGCGTGCTCGGCGTGGTGCTGGCCGTGCGCTTCCTGCCCCGTGACCCGGAGCGCGACGGGCGCCGCGTGGATCTCGTCGGAGCCGCCCTGCTCGCCACCGGCCTCACGGCCCTGGTGGTCGCCGCGCTGCTCTTCGGTGAACACGGTGCGGGGCCGGAGCCGTTGACGGCGGTGCTGGTCGCGTGCGCGGGTGGGGTCGCCTTCGTGGTGTGCGAGCGCCGTGTGCCCGATCCGCTCGTCGACCTGGCACTCTTCCGCCATCCTCGGTTCCTCGCGGTGGTCGCGGTGGCGTTCGGCTACTACTTCGCCGCGTTCGGGCCGCTGACCGTGCTGTCGTCCTGGTTCCAGGACGCCGCCGGGCTCGACGCCGTGGGCACGGCCCTGCTGCTCTCCGTACAGCCGGCCGTCTTCTTCGTCGTCTCGGCGCTGCGGGGGGCCGCGCTCCAGCGTGCTCCGTTGTGGCTGCCGCTCGCCGTCGGTACCGCCCTCTGTGCCGTCGGCTGTCTGAGCTTCCTGCTGCTCGGTCTCTCGTACGGGCCGGTGGCGTTGGTGCCGTCGTTGGTGCTGACCGGGGTGGGCGCGGGCATGGTCTCCCCGGTGCTGCCGTCGGCCGCGATGCGGGACGCCGACCCGGCACGGGCCGGAGTGGCGTCCGCAGTGGCGAACACCGCCCGGCAGGTGGGGCTGGCCCTGGGCGTCGCGGTGTGCGGTGGTCTGTTCGTCGGGCTCTCGGAACCGGGCCGGGCAGCGTACACACGGGCGCTCGGCGAGGTGGGTGCGGTTGCGGGGGCGGTGGCCCTCGCCACCGCGGCCCTCGCGGTCCTGCTGCTCAAGCGGCAACGCGAACGGGCGGGAACGGCCGCCGCCGGAGCCGTGGGATCGGCGGAGCCCGGAGCGGCGGGATCGGCGGAGTCCGGGGCGGCGGCGGACGCGGGGCCCGAAGGATCGGCAGGTTCTGCGGGGCCGGCAGGTTCTGCGGGCCGGTGGGAGGCGTGAGGTTGGTGGGGCCTGCGGGTCGGTGGGGCTGCGGGAGGCGTGAGGTTGGTGGGGGCCGCCCCGGTCGGACTGTTGTCGGCCCGTCCTCTTCGCCCGGTCCTTCACACCTTGTCTTGCGTGTTCGGTCTTCCGTGTTCGATCTTCCGTGTTCGGTCTTCCGTGCCCCGTCTCTCATGCCCGGTTTCCCGCGTCCGGTCTCTTCGTCCGGTCGCCCGGTAGCATCGCGGGATCTCTCATCGTCCGCGGAACGACCGGAGCTCACCATGGGCTGGCAGTGCACGGGGCTGCGGTGGCCGACGGAGGACGACGGGCCCTCGCTCGGCTGGTGGCGGAACGGGGCGGAGCGGGCGAGTGCGCTCGCGTACGGGACGGAACTCGGATTCCGGGCCGTGGGGCCGCGGCGGTGCACCGGTGCGCGCGGGCACGTGTGTCCGGTGGGGGCCGTGGTGGCCGGGAGGAGTACGGGGGCGCGATGCCCTGAGTGCGCGCGGCTGGACCGGGCGCACTCGGTGGCCGCCGACACGATCGCCGACGATCCCCGGACGTACCGCGTGTATCTCGCCTGGTTCGGGCCGGGCATGGTGAAGGTCGGCATCACCGCCGAGGAGCGGGGGGCGGCACGGCTGCGGGAGCAGGGGGCCGTGGTGTTCAGCTGGCTGGGCCGGGGGCCGCTGATGGCGGCGCGGCGTACCGAGGAACTGCTGCGGTCGGCGCTCGGCGTGCCGGACCGCATCCCGTACGTGGCGAAGCGGGCGGTGCGTGCGGCGCTGCCGGGCGTCGAGGAGCGGCGGGCGGAGGTGGCGGAGCTGTACGGGCGAGCCGCGGCGTTGGAGGGGGCCGGGTGGCCGGAGTCGTTGCAGCGGTTGCCGTTCGAAGCCGTCGATCACGCCGGGCTGTTCGGGCTGGCCGGTGACGTCACGGTGACGTGCGCGGTGACCGAGCTGGTGGACGGGGGCGTGGTCGCGGGACGGCTGGTGGCGGCGGCCGGTCCCGATCTGCATCTGGAGACGGGGCGCGGCGGGGAGGAGGGAGAGGAGGGAGGGGAGAAGGAGGTCGTGGTGGTGGATACCCGGTTGCTGGTGGGGTGGGTGCTGGAGGGGGCCGATCCGCAGGCCGCGGTGGGAGTGCCGGTGACCGGCATCGGGGGCGGTGGTGTGCAGGACGGCTTGTTCTGAGATCGTCGGGTCGACAGGGACCGGCGGGACGGGTGATGCCGGGACGGGTGACGCCGGGCATGCGATCAGGAGCGGGTATGCGATCAGGAGGTCGTGATGAGTGGTGATGCCGACGCCGTCGTGCGGTTCCGGGAGCGGCTGGGGCTGCCGGGGATCGTCGACGTGCACACGCATTTCATGCCGGAGCGGGTGCTCCGCAAGGTCTGGGCCTACTTCGACTCCGCAGGACCGCTCACGGGCATGGAATGGCCGATCGAGTACCGGCACGACGAGGAGGAACGGCTCGCCCTGCTCCGCTCGTTCGGCGTGCGGCGGTTCACCTCGATGCTCTACCCGCACAAGGCGGGGATGGCCGCCTGGCTGAACGACTGGGCGGCCGGGTTCGCGCGCCGGGTCCCGGACTGCCTGCACACCGCGACGTTCTTCCCGGAGGAGGGTGTGGAGCGGTACGTGCGCGAGGCCGTGGAGTCGGGCGCGCGGGTCTTCAAGGCACACGTCCAGGTCGGCGCGTACGACCCCAACGACCCATTGCTGGAACCGGTGTGGGGGCTGCTCGCGGAGGCGGGTGTTCCGGTGGTCACGCACTGCGGATCGGGGCCGGCGCCCGGAAAGCACACGGGGCCCGAACCGATCGCCCGGCTGCTGGCCCGGCATCCGCGGTTGCGGCTGGTGGTGGCACACATGGGGATGCCGGAGTACGCGGAGTTCCTGACGCTGGCCGAGACCTACCCGGAGGTGCGGTTCGACACGACGATGGCGTTCACGGACTTCGTGCAGGAGACGAGCCCGTTCCCGGCCGCCGAACGCGGGCGGCTCGCCGCCCTCGGGGACCGGATCCTGCTCGGGACGGACTTTCCGAACATTCCGTACCCGTATGCGCACCAACTGCACGCGCTGGAACGGCTGGAGCTCGGTGACGACTGGCTGCGGGCGGTCTGCCACGGAAACGCGGCGAAGCTGTTCGGCGTGGACTGAGGCTGGGGAGAACGGGACGCGGAGGGCGAGTTTCTCAGGGAATTCACAGATTCGGGAAAGAACCCTCTCAGAGGGGCCTCACAGGGTTGAGGCATGACGACGACGACCTTGCCCCAGGGGCGTACCGAACTGTCGAGGACGGACCGCACCCCCGTCCGTGTGCTGGTGGTGGACGATGAGGCATCGCTCACCGAGTTGCTCTCCATGGCCCTGCGCTACGAGGGGTGGGAGGTGCGCAGCGCCGGGGACGGTGCTGCGGCGGCGCGGATGGCGCGCGACTTCCGGCCGGACGTGGTGATCCTCGACGTGATGCTGCCGGACACGGACGGGTTCGCCGTGCTCGGCAGGCTGCGGCGGGAGCTGTCCGAGGTTCCCGTACTGTTCCTCACCGCCCGCGACGCCGTGGAGGACCGGATCGCCGGGCTGACCGCGGGCGGCGACGACTACGTCACCAAGCCGTTCAGCCTGGAGGAGGTCGTGGCCCGGCTGCGCGGACTGATCCGGCGGTCCGGTGCGGCGGTCGGCCGCGGCGAGTCGTCGCTCGTCGTCGGTGACCTGGTCCTGGACGAGGACAGCCACGAGGTGAGCCGGGGCGGCACGTCCATCCACCTCACGGCCACCGAGTTCGAACTGCTGCGGTTCCTGATGCGCAATCCGCGTCGCGTGCTGAGCAAGGCGCAGATCCTCGACCGGGTGTGGAACTACGACTTCGGGGGGCAGGCGAACGTCGTCGAGCTGTACATCTCCTATCTGCGCAAGAAGATCGATGCGGGCCGGTCTCCGATGATCCACACCCGGCGCGGGGCGGGGTATCTCATCAAGCCCGGTGAGTAGTGGCGGTACGGGTGGCCGGGGTCGAGACCGAGACCGGGGCCGGGGCCGGGGCCGGGGTCGGGGTGGGGACCGGGGTGGGGACCGGGATTGGGGCCGGGGCCGTGAGACCGCCGGTGCCGGTGCGAGTGCGGGGCGGCGGCGGTGGTGGCGCGGGCCGTGGACGCTGCGGACCCGGCTCGTGGTCTCGGCTGTGGCGCTGATCGCCGTGGTCGCCGCGGTCATCGGCTCGGTCACCACCATCGCGTACCGCAGCTACATGTACGGCAAGCTCGACGACCAACTGCACGCCGTCGCCGTGCGGGCCGCGAAACCGCCCGGTGGCCTGCCGATGCCGCCGGGCGGTCTCCCGCACGGTGGCGATCCGCTGGCCTTCGTCGACGCGCGAGGGCTGCCGGTCGGAGCCTTCGGCGCCGTGGTCTCGGACGGTTCGGTCACCGCGTCGAGAGTGGTCGTGGGGAGCACCGCCGAGCCGGACCCGGTGGCCGAGGGAGACGGGCAGCCGATGACCGGTGCCCAGACGAACGCGCTGACGGACGCGGACATCCGCGAGGGGGACGAGGCACGGAACGTCGACCTGCCGGGGCTCGGCGTCGGCCGGGTGGAAGCCGTCGCGGGCCCGCGCGGGACGACGATCCTGGTCGGTCTCCCCGCCGCAGAGGTCGACAACGCCCTCACCACCCTGATCGTCGTCGAGGTGTGTGTCACCGGCGCCGGGCTGATCGCTGCGGGCATCGCCGGCACCACCATGGTGGGCGTCGCGCTGCGTCCGCTGCGCCGGGTCGTTACGACGGCGTCCCGGGTCTCCGAACTCCCGCTGCACAGCGGCGAGGTGGCCCTGCTGGAACGGGTCCCGGAGGCGGAGGCCGATCCGCGCACCGAGATCGGGCAGGTGGGCGCGGCGCTCAACAGGCTGCTGGGCCATGTCGGTTCGGCCCTGGAGGCGCGGCAGGAGAGCGAGACCCGGGTACGGCAGTTCGTCGCCGACGCCAGTCACGAGTTGCGTACCCCGCTGGCTTCGATCCGTGGCTACGCCGAACTCACCCGGCGCGGCGGGGAGGAGACCGGCCCCGATACCCGGCATGCCCTGCGGCGGATCGAGTCCGAGGCGGAGCGGATGACGGGGATGGTGGAGGACCTGTTGCTCCTTGCCCGCCTGGACGCCGGACGTCCGCTGAGCCATGAGCCCACCGATCTCTCACCGGTCGTCGTCGACGCGGTGAGCGATGCACGCGCCGCCGGACGGCGGGAGCACCACTGGCGGCTGGAACTGCCGGACGAGCCCGCGATCGTGCACGGGGACCCCACTCGGCTCCATCAGGTACTGGTCAACCTGTTGGCGAACGCCCGTACGCACACCCCGCCGGGCACCACGGTCACCGTGCGCGTGCGCGTCGGGGGCTGCGGCGCGGGCGCGCACCGTACGTCGGCCGAGGAGGCCGGGGACGGCGTGGGCGCCGTGGGCGCTGTGGATCCCGGTACCCGTAGCGGTGGTTCGGCGTCGAGCGGTTCGGTGTTCAGTGGTTCGGCGCCGAGCGGTTTGGCGTTCAGTGGTTCGGCGCCGAGTGGCTCGATGTCCGGTGGTACCGCGGTGACGCTGGAGGTCCAGGACGACGGGCCCGGGATTCCGCCCCGATTGCTGCCGCATGTCTTCGAGCGGTTCGTGCGGGGTGACGCGTCCCGCTCCCGTACCGCCGGGTCGACCGGGCTCGGGCTCGCCATCGTGCAGGCGGTCGTCGCCGCGCACGGCGGCCGGGTGGAGGTGATGTCGGTTCCGGGACGGACGGTGTTCGCCGTCCATCTGCCCACGGGAGCGACTGCTCCTTCCGACCGGTCGGCCTTTCACGATTCCGAGCGTCCTTCAACCCTGCGGGGCTCCGACGATCTCGTCGCTCCCTCCGTCCCGCAGGACTCACAGCCGGTGGACAGGTCCAGCACATCGGCGTGACAGCGGAGTTGGCGAGTGTCGGCAGCATGCGAACCGACATTCCTCCCGGCACCCTGCCGGCCCGGGACCATCTCCTGGCCCCGCCCGTCGCGTCGGCCCCTTCCGTTGCGTCGTCCCCGCCTGCTGCGTCGGCCACGTCCGCCGGAGCGGGGGGCGCGGCGGGCGTGCCCGTTCTCGACGTGGTGGTGCCCGTCCACAACGAGGAGAAGGACCTCGAAGCATCGGTACTGCGCCTGCACGACCATCTGGCGCGCACCTTCCCGTACGCCTTCCGGATCACCATCGCGGACAACGCGAGCACCGACCGGACACCGCAGGTGGCGGCCCGGCTCGCGGCGCAACTGCCGCGGGTCCGGTCCCACCGGCTGGAGCAGAAGGGACGGGGACGGGCGCTGCACACCGTGTGGTCGGAGTCGGATGCCCCCGTCCTGGCGTACATGGACGTCGACCTCTCCACCGACCTCAACGCGCTGTTGCCGCTGGTCGCCCCACTGATCTCGGGGCACTCGGACCTCGCGATCGGCTCCCGGCTGGCCGGCGGCTCGCGGGTGGTGCGCGGGTCGAAGCGGGAGTTCATCTCGCGCGCCTACAACCTCATCCTGCGCTCCTCGTTGGCCGCCCGGTTCAGCGATGCCCAGTGCGGGTTCAAGGCCATCCGGCGGGAGGTCGCGCAGCGGCTGCTGCCGATGGTGGAGGACACGGGGTGGTTCTTCGACACGGAGATGCTGGTGCTCGCCGAGCGGGCCGGGCTGCGTATCCACGAGGTGCCGGTCGACTGGGTCGACGATCCCGACTCGACCGTCCACATCGTGCGGACCGCGACCGAGGACCTGAAAGGCGTGTGGCGGGTGGGACGGGCGCTGGCGGTCGGCGCACTGCCCCTGGACCGGCTGGCGAGGCCGTTCGGGGACGACCCGCGTGACCGGGAGCTGAGTGGGGTGCCGGGTGGTCTGGCCGGGCAGCTCGTCGGGTTCTGCGTCGTCGGCGTGCTCTCCACGCTCTTCTACCTCACCCTGTACTCCCTGTTCCGGCTCGGCATCGGTCCGCAGATCGCGAACGTCGGTGCGCTGCTGGTGTCGGCCGTCGCCAATACGGCGGCCAACCGGAGGCTGACGTTCGGGGTGCGGGGCCGGGGCGGGGCGATGCGACACCAGGCTCAGGGACTTGTCGTCTTCGCCATCGGTCTCGCCCTGACCAGTGGCTCGCTGGCCGCACTGGGTGCGGCGTCCGGATCGCCCTCGCACGGTACGGAGCTGGCCGTGCTGATCGCGGCCAATCTCGCGGCGACGGTGCTGCGTTTTCTGCTCTTCCGGGCCTGGGTCTTCCCGGAGCGGGCCGCGCGGGGGCACTCCGCGGGTCGCCGGGCCGACGAAACCGGCCCGAGCGGACGCACGGGTTCGAGCGGGCGCACAGGTTCGAGCGGACGCACGGGTTCGAGCGGCTGCATGGGCTCGACCCGTCTGACCGGCCGCACCGATCGTGAACCGGGGGACGCCCGATGAGCTCGCAGCAGTCCGATCACCAGGACCACGCCCGACATCACGCGAGCCGGTCCGACACGGCCGCGTCTCCCGAGCCTCCCGCAGCTGCCACCGGCTCCGGACTCGGACTCGGGTCGGGCCCCCTCCCCGTCCCTGGCCCCGGACTCGGGCCCGGCTCCGTGCCCGTGCCCGTGCCAGGTGCCGTGCCCGTTCCGGGGCCCGGCTCCGCCCGCACGGCCCGGTCCATGGCGTACCGCGTGTGGCGGGGCAGGCCCGAGGACCCGCGCTGGGCACGGCCCGCGTTCCTCGCCATGCTGCTGGTCATCGCACTCGCGTACCTGTGGAACCTCAGCGCGTCCGGATACGTCAACTCCTTCTACTCCGCGGCCGTCCAGGCGGGCAGCCAGAGCTGGAAGGCGTTCTTCTTCGGTTCGCTGGACGCGGCCAACGCCATCACGGTGGACAAGCCGCCCGCCGCCCTGTGGCCGATGGCGCTGTCGGTGCGGATCTTCGGCCTCGGCTCGTGGGCGATCCTGGCTCCGCAGGTGCTGATGGGGGTGGCCACGGCCGGGGTCCTGTACGGGACCGTGCGCCGCCGCTTCAACGCCGCAGCCGGATTGATCTCCATGGCGGTCCTCGCGCTCACGCCCGTCGCCGCGCTGATGTTCCGCTTCAACAACCCGGACGCCCTGCTGGCACTGCTGATGGCCATCACCGTGCACTGCGTGCTGCGCGCCATGGAGAACGGCCGGACCGCGTGGCTGGTGTGGGCGGGGACCGCGGTCGGGGCGGCCTTCCTGGCGAAGACCCTTCAGGCGTTCCTGATCCTTCCGCCACTGGCCGTGCTGTACGCGGTGTTCGCGCCGGTGCGCCTGCGCAGGAGGTTCGGCCAACTCGGCCTGGCGGCACTCGCGATGGTCGTCACCGGCGGCTGGTGGGTGGCGGTCGTCGAATTGTGGCCCGCATCCTCACGCCCGTACATCGGCGGATCACAGAACAATTCCTTCCTGGAACTCACCTTCGGCTACAACGGTCTCGGCCGGATCAACGGCGACGAGACCGGCAGTGTCGGAGGAGGCGGCGCCCCGGGCGGTGGCGGCCCGGGAGGCGGCCACTGGGGCGAGACGGGGCTCGGCCGGATGTTCAACGCCGAGGTGGGCGGCCAGATCTCCTGGCTGCTGCCCGCCGCGCTGATCCTGCTCGTCGCGGGCATCTGGCTGACCTGGCGGGCGCCGCGGACCGACACGGCCCGTGCGGCGTTCCTGGCCTGGGGCGGCTCGATGCTGATGACGGCCGCCGTCTTCAGCTTCATGGCCGGCATCTTCCACCAGTACTACACGGTGGCGCTGGCTCCGTACGTCGCGGCGCTCGTCGGCATGGGAGTCACTGTCCTGTGGGAGGAGCGGGCCAGGTGGTGGGCGCGTGGGGCGCTCGCCGGTGCCGTCGTGGTGACCGTGCTCTGGTCGTACGTCCTGCTGGGGCGCACCCCGGACCATCTGCCGTGGCTGCGCTGGGCCGTGCTGGTCGGTGGAGTGGCCGGAGCGGGCGGCCTGCTGCTCGCCGCGCGTCCCGGGCGCCGACCGGCGCTCGCCGCAGTGGGGCTGAGCCTCGCGGCGTCACTGGCCGGGCCGATGACGTACACCGTCAGCACGTTGAACACCGGACATCAGGGATCGATCGTCACGGCAGGCCCGTCCGGCGCCGGTTTCCAGGGCGGTCCCGGTGGCGGGCGCGGTGGCCGCGGCGGCCCGGGTGGTGGCGACGGCGGGGGCGGCGGAATGCGGCCTCCGGGACAGGGCGGCCGACCGGGCGGAGGCATGGGACAGCTCCCGGCCGGTGATGGCCGGTGGGGCGGCAACCAGCAGCACGGCGGGCAAGGGAACGGGGGCCAGCAGGGCGGCATGCCCATGCCTCCCGGCACCCCTCCCGGTACCGGCACCCCTCCCGGTACCGGCACCCCTCCCGGTACCGGCACCGGTTCCATGCCCGGCACCGGATACGGCAGTCGTCCGACGGGCGGTCCCGGCGGCATGGGCGGGCTGTTGAACGGGGCGTCCGTCGGCACCGAGGCCGAGAAGCTCCTCAAGGAAGACGCCGAGGACTACACCTGGGCCGCAGCCGCCATCGGCGCGCAGAACGCGGCGAGCTACCAACTCGCCACCGGCGAACCGGTGATGGCGATCGGCGGGTTCAACGGCAGCGACCCCTTCCCGACGCTCGCCCGGTTCAAGGAGTACGTCGAGGACGGTGCGATCCACTACTTCATCGCGAGTGGCATGGGCGGCATGGGCGGTATCGGTGACATGGGTGGTATGGGTGATATGGGCGGCAGGGGCGGAGGTGGCGGCAACGGGACTTCCGCGCAGATCTCCTCCTGGGTGGAGCAGAACTTCGAGAAGGTCACCGCGGGCGACGTCACCTTCTACGACCTGACCGAGCCGAAGCGCGACGGAGCCGCCTGACACCGGCAGTTGCGGGACGCCCGACCACCACAGGGCGCTCGGCGGCCGCGCAGACGACCGGCCGCTGCGCAGACGATCGAAGTCCGTGCAGACGGTTGAAGTCCGTGCAGATCGCCGAAGTCCGCGCAGACGACCCCGCCGAACAGATGGCCGGCGGCAGTGCGGGTGGCTGACGGCTCACGGCTGCGTGTGCCCCCGGCCGGAAGACGCGGCGGGCGGCGCGCGGAAGCCGCCGGAAGTCCTGGACCTCCCGGAAGCCGCCGGGGGCCCGGGAGCCGCCGGGGGCCCGGGAACTCGGCGCCGCAGCGGCAGATCGGCGACGACCGGGCGGTGGTCCGAGGCGGATGTCTCGGCCACCGCCACGTCGCGCACCCGGACCGAACCCTTCGACACCGCCACGCAGTCGATCCGCCGCACCGGGTCCTGTGCCGGGTACGTCGGACCGCCGGGCTCGACGTCGCTCAGCTCGTGCCACAGCGGGGCGGGTTCCGGCGCGTCCGGTGCCGCGTTGAAGCCGCCGAGCAGGATCTGCCGCGCCTTCCGGCCCCCGGACGTTTCCGCCTCGTCCTCGCCCATGATCCGACGGGTGTCGGCCACTTGGGCGATCCGCACGGACGGGTCGGCCCGGTAGTCGAGGTGCGTCACATACACGTGCACGGGCAGTCCCCGTACCCGCAGAACCACTTCGCCGAAGCCGGGCGCGGGCGTCGGCACCGGGTTCGGGTCCTGCATGGGGAGTCGGGTGATGTCGTGGTTCTCGGCGCTCAGGACCCGATACCCGATACCCGATACCCGATACGTGGACAGCACCGCGACCCCGAACCCGCGTCGCACCCGCACCCGCACCCGAACCCGCGTCACGTCGCACCCGCGCCCACGCCAGGTCGCGTCCGCGTCCGCATCCGCGTCCGGATCACCTTTTGGGCCGACGGCCGGCACGGTACCGCACGGAAATCGGTTGTACGCCGTACGGGAGAGCTATACGGTGTACAAGTTTTCTCCCTGTACGGCGTATAAGGAATCTGGAGTCCGCATGACGGCGACCGCCGCCGAGCAGAACCACCCCTCGCCGCCGAGCCATCCGCAGCGTTGGCTGATCCTCGGCGTCATCTGTCTTGCCCAGCTCACGGTGCTGCTCGACAACACCGTTCTCAACGTCGCGATCCCCTCCCTCACCCGGGAGCTGGACGCCTCCACCGCCGATGTGCAGTGGATGATCAACGCCTATTCACTCGTCCAGTCGGGCCTGCTGCTCACGGCCGGCAGCTCCGCCGACCGCTACGGGCGCAAGAAGATGCTGATCGCGGGGCTCGCCCTGTTCGGTGTCGGCTCCCTGGCAGCGGGGCTGTCGCAGTCGTCGGGGCAGCTGATCGCCGCCCGGGCGGGCATGGGCGTCGGCGGTGCGCTGCTGATGACGACGACCCTCGCCGTCGTCGTGCAGATCTTCGACGACACCGAACGGGTCAAGGCGATCGGCATCTGGTCGATCGTCAGCTCGCTCGGTTTCGCCGTCGGACCACTGGTCGGCGGGGTGATGCTCGACCACTTCTGGTGGGGCGCGATCTTCCTGATCAACATCCCCGTCGCGCTCATCGGCCTGGTCGCCGTGGCCCGGCTCGTCCCGGAGTCCAGGAGCGCCACCGGCGACCGCCCCGACCTGCTCGGCGCGCTGCTCTCCACGATCGGCATGGCCTCGGTCGTCTACGCGATCATCTCCGGCCCGGAGCACGGCTGGACATCGGGCCGGGTCTTGCTCACCGTCGGCGTGGGGGTCGCCGTGCTCTCCGGATTCGTGCTGTGGGAGCTGCGCATTCCGAACCCCATGCTGGACATGCACTTCTTCCGGAACCAGAAGTTCATCGGGGCGGTCGCCGGTGCGATCCTCGTGGCCTTCGGGATGGGCGGCTCGCTCTTCCTGCTCACCCAGCAGCTCCAGTTCGTCCTCGGCTACGGGCCGCTGGAGGCCGGTCTGCGCACCGCGCCCCTGGCCCTCAGCGTCGTCGTCCTCAATCTCGCCGGACTCGGCGCCCGGCTGGTGCCCAAGCTGGGCACGCCCGTGACCATCGCGTCCGGGATGAGTCTGCTGGCCGCAGGGCTCGCCGCGATCGCGCTGCTCGGTGGCGACGGCTATGGAGGCATGCTGATCGGCCTCGTCGTGATGGGCGCGGGCATCGCGCTCGCCGGACCCGCCATGGCCAACGCCATCATGAGCGCGATTCCGCCGGAGAAGGCGGGAGTGGGCGCCGGGGTGAACGGCACGCTCGCCGAATTCGGCAACGGCCTCGGGGTCGCCGTACTCGGCGCGGTGCTGGGCTCGCGCTTCTCGGCGCTCGTGCCCGCGGCCGTGGGCGCCGCCTCACTGCCCGCCGCACTCGCCTCGGCCACCGACGCCGACGAGCGGACCCGGATCACCGACGCGTTCGCCTCGGGGCTGGAGACCAGCCAACTGGTCGGGGCGGTGGCCGTACTCGCGGGTGGCCTGCTGGCCGCGGCGCTCCTGCGCCGCGCGGAGCGGACGGAAACCTCCGGGGCTGACGCGGCCGGGGCCGCGACAGCGGCATAGCATCGTGGCGGGGCGCTCGGACCGAACGAATCCGCTTCCTGCGCGGAGGTGCGCGGAGGCGCGCATGGGCCGCACACGGGCAGCGCGCGGGTACGGACGGACCGGTCGGCCCCGCCGGCGAAGCGAGGAGAGTGCGCCATGGTGTCCGCGGCCGACCGTGTGAAGAACCCCGCCAGGACCAGTGTGTGGCTGGACCAGCGGGCACCGTCGCGCACGCGCAAACAGGATCAGCACACCGGCCTCGACCGGGAGCGGATCATTGCGACCTCGGTACGGCTACTGGACGCCGAGGGCCTCGGCAAGTTCTCCATGCGCCGTCTCGCCGCCGAGCTCGGCGTCACGGCGATGTCCCTCTACTGGTACGTGGACTCCAAGGACGACCTGCTGGAGCTCGCCCTCGACTCCGTCTACAGCGAGGTCCGCTCCCCGCGCGAGGGCGCGCACTGGCACGACCGTCTGCGCGAACTGGCCACCGCGTACCGGGAACTGCTCGTACGGCACGTCTGGGTGTCGCCGCTCGCGGGACATTTCCTCAACATCGGCCCGCACGCGATGCTGGTGTCGTACGCCATCCAGGACGTGATCCGGGCGACGGGCCTGCCCAAGGACCGGCAGGCCGGGGCGCTCGCCGCGGTCTTCCAGTTCGTGTACGGCTTCGGCACCATCGAGGGTCACTTCGCACAGCGCTGCGCCGACGCGGGAATGAGCCAGGAGGAGTACTACCGGCAGGCCACGGGGGCGGTCCGGGCGCAGCCGCAGTACGGCCGGATGATCGAGCGCGCGGAGGAGCTGATGGACGCACGCGGCGGCGACACGCTTGAGGAGATGCGCGACCGGGACTTCACCTACGCCCTGGACGTGATGATCGCCGGTATCGAGGCGATGCGCGGCAGGGACCAGGACCACGACCAGGACCGCGATCGGGACCAGGACCGCGATCGGGACCACGACCGCGATCGGGACCACGACCGGGGCCGGTAGGAACGGCGTGTCCGGAGAAGCTGGAGGCCCTGAAGGCATGAGGGCGTTGCGGGTGCTCTGAGGGATCGGCGTGTTCGGCGTGTTCGGCGGGGCGACCGGGGCACGGGACGGCCGCGACCCCGTGCATCCCCACCGGTCTCCTCCGGCAGCCCCTCGCCGACCCCCGACCCCCGACCCCCGACTCCCGACTCCCGACTCCCGACCTCCGCCCCCCGACCCCCGACTCCCGACCCCCGACTCCCGACTCCCGACCTCCGCCCCCCGACCCCCGACCCCCGACCCCCGACTCCCGACCTCCGCCCCCCGACTCCCGACCTCCGGCTCCCCGCTTCCGAGCCGCCGTCGGACCGGGTGGTCGGCAGGATCACCCGGTGCCGAGACGAACGAGGTCCGGCGACTGGCCGGATTCCACCGCCGTGTCCGCAGCGGTGCGGGGTGCCGCGTCCGCGGACTACGACGGCAACGTCTCACCCCGTACGGCCTGGATGTCGAGCTCCACCCGCAGGGTCGTGCCGATCGCCGAGATACCGGCCTGCACCACCTGGTTGTAGTTCATCGCGAAGTCCTCGCGGCGCAGCTCCGCCGTCGCGCTGAACGCGGCGCGCACCCCGCCCCACGGGTCCGGTCCCGTGCCCAGGTAGCTCAGGTCCAGATCGACCGGGCGCTCGACGCCGTGCATCGCCAGCATGCCGTGGACGGTCCAGCGGTCCGGGCCGACCGGGGTGAGCCCGTTGGAGCGGTAGGTGATCTCCGGGAAGCGGTCCGAGTCCAGGAAGTCGGGGGAGCGCAGGTGCTTGTCACGCATGCCGTTGCCGGTGTCGATGGTGGCAGCGGCGATCACCGCGTCGACCCGGGACCGATGGACCTCCTCCGCGATCTCGATCCGGCCGCTGAACTCGGTGAACCGGCCCCGCACGCTGGAGATCCCCAGGTGCTGCGCGACCGCGGCGACCGTGGAGTGCGCAGGGTCCAGCGACCAGGCACCCGGCGGCGGCAGTTGCACACCGCCCTGGCGGGCCAGCACCACCGTGCCGGCCTCGACCCGTCCGCTCGCCGTGACGAGCGCGGTGGAGGCGGCAGGCGCGTAACCGACCGCGGTGACGATCACCGTGTACGCGCCGGCCGCCAGCGGGGTGTCGGTCCGTACCGACCCGTCCTCGTCGGCGGTGGCCCGCAGTACCTGCGTGCCGGTCATGTCGGTGACCGTCACGACCGCGTGCTGGACCGCCCAGCCGTCCCGCGTCCGTACCTGTGCGCGAAGTCCCATCCCGTTCTTTCTCCTTGCTCGATGACTTGCTCGACGCCTCGCTCGGTGACTTGCCCGACGAGCCGCCCGTCGACGTGTCCGACGACTCGTCCGACGAATCGCCCGGTGCCTTGCCCGACGACGCGTCCGACGGTCCGCTCGACGGCCCGGTGACTTCATGAGTCGGGCCCCGGGGCGGGGTCGGCAGGCCGTCCCCTGCCTGCCGACCCCGCCACCGGGGCCCATTTCCACCGGCGGGTACAGCGTCTCCGCTCGAAACGCCGACCCGCCAGGGGTCTGTGGTGAGAGTGTCCGGCAGGGGGCGTGGCGGTTCGACGCCGCCCCCCCCTGCCGGACCCGCTCCTACTCGCCGGGGTGGGCGAGCTCGATGTCGTGGCCGTCGATGCCTCGGCCCGCCACGGTCAGCGCGCCCGCCACCGGCGGATAGCCGGTCGCGATGACCGAGTACTCGCCCGCGTCCAGGTCGGCGAAGGCGTACGCCCCGTCCTCCCCGGTCGTCGACGTGGCGACCACGTTGCCCGCCGCGTCGACCAGGGTGACCCGGGCGTCCGCCAGCGGACGCCGGTCGGAACCCGCCCGCACGACGCCCTGCACCAGGGCGCCGGACTGGAGGGCGGCCTCGATCCGGGTGACGCCCTGGGTGCCGATCTCCACCGGCAGCGCCAGCGGACGGTACCCTGCGGCGTTCACCGCGACGGTCACCGGACCGGGGACCAGCTCGCCGAAGGCGAACTCGCCGGTTGCCCCGGACGTGCCGGTCGCCAGGACCTCGCCGCGCACATCGGTCACGATCACCATGGCGTCCTCGACCGGCGCGGCCGTCTCGGCGGTCCGTACGACACCGGCCAGGCCGCTCGTGCCGGAGAGCAGGATGTCGTACGACAGCGGCTCCCCGCCGACGACCACGGTCGACGCCTGCGGCTGGAAGCCGTCGGCGGACGCGATCAGCACGTAACTGCCGGGGCCCGGCGCGTCGAGCGCGTAGCCGCCGTCGGCCTGGGCGACGGAGCGCCCCAGCTGCCGGCCGGCCAGCGAGATCAGCGTGACGGCGGCCCGGGCGACGGGCGCGCCCTCGGCGCCGCGCACCACGCCGTGGACAGGAGTGCCCTCGACGGTGGTGACCGGGGCCACCGATGCCGCCGGAGCGTCCTGGACCTCGGCCGGGGAGGCCGCGGTCGCGGCGACGGCCACCGGGACGTCGGCCTGCTCCACAGCAGGGGTTCCGCCCGCGGCAGGGGTTCCGTCCGCGGCGAGGGTTTCGTCCGTGACCGGTGTGGCGTTCGCGGCGCTCGACTTCAGCGCGACCTCCTTGATGAAGATCGTGATCAGGAAGGCGACCAGCGCGGCCGGTGCGGCGTACAGGAAGACGTCACCGACGCCGTGCCCGTAGGCGCTCTCCACGACCGTGCGGAACGGCGCGGGCAGCGCGTCCAGGTCGGGGATGCCCCCGCCGCCGGTGCCGCCGTGGCCCATGGCCGCGCCCTCGGGGCCGAGAGCGGCGAGGCCGTCCTTGACGTAGTGGGTGACGCGGTTCGCCATGACGGCGCCCAGCGCCGAGACGCCGATCGCACCACCGAGGGAACGGAAGAAGGTGACGACGGAGCTTGCCGAACCGAGGTCGGACGGGGCGACCTGGTTCTGCGTGGCGAGGACCAGGTTCTGCATCATCATGCCGATGCCGAGACCCATCACGGCCATGTAGACGGCGATGTGCCAGTAGGCCGTGTCGTACCGGATGGTGCCGAGCAGTCCGAGCCCGGCGGTGACCAGGAAGCCACCGCTGACCAGCCAGGCCTTCCAGCGGCCGGTCTTCGTGATGATCTGGCCGGAGACCGTCGACGAGATGAACAGGCCGGCGATCATCGGGATCGTCATGACGCCGGACATCGTCGGCGACTTGCCGCGCGCCAGCTGGAAGTACTGGCTGAAGAAGACGGTGCCCGCGAACATCGCGATACCGACGAACAGCGAGGCCAGGGAGGCCAGCGTGATGGTGCGGTTGCGGAAGAGGCGGAGCGGGATGATCGGCTCGCTGGCCCTGGACTCGACGAAGACGAAGATCGCGGCGAGCGCGGCGGAGCCGATGACCATGACCGCGGTCTGCCAGGACAGCCAGTCGTACTTGTCGCCCGCGAAGGTCACCCAGATGAGCAGCAGCGACACGGCGGCGCTGATGAAGAACGCGCCCCACCAGTCGACCTTGACCTCACGCTTCACGACCGGGAGCTTCAGCGTCTTCTGGAGCACGATCAGCGCGATGACGGCGAACGGCACACCGACGTAGAAGCACCAGCGCCAGCCCATCCAGCTGGTGTCGGTGATGACACCGCCGAGCAGCGGACCACCGACGGTGGCGACGGCGAACACCGCACCGATGTATCCGCTGTAGCGACCGCGCTCGCGGGGGGCGATCATCGCCGCCATCACGATCTGCGCGAGGGCGGAGAGACCGCCGACGCCTATGCCCTGGACGACACGGCAGGCGATGAGCATGCCGCTGCTGGTCGAGAGTCCGGCCACGACCGAGGCCGCGACGTAGATGACGAGGGCTATCTGGACCAGCAGCTTCTTGCTGAACAGGTCCGCGAGCTTGCCCCACAGGGGGGTGGTGGCCGTCATCGCCAGCAGCGAGGCCGTGACGACCCAGGTGTAGGCGCTCTGGCCGCCGCCGAGGTCGGAGATGATCTGCGGAAGGGCGTTGGAGACGACCGTCGACGACAGGATCGCGACAAACATGCCGAGCATGAGCCCGGCCAGTGCTTCCATGATCTGCCGGTGAGTCATCGGCGCGCCGGACGAGGAATCGGGTGATCCCCCGTGCTTGGCGTGGCCGCCCCGCACACCGGTCGGTGTGGTCGTAGCCATAGAGTTCCTTGTCTTTGCTTCTGTTACACGGGTGTACGGGAGTGCGAGCCGGTGTCGCCGCCGGAGGGCCGCGAACGGCATTCGCCGCTGTGCCTTCCGGGGGCGCATCCACCAGGGCCGCGGCAGGAGAAACTGTCGCGCAGCCGGGCCAGGAGCACGTTGAGCCGGCCGACGTCGGCGTCGGACCAGTCGGCCAGGTTGTGGGCGAACATCTCGGTGACCCGGCGGTTCAGATCGCTGAGCACGTCGTCCCCGGCGGGGGTCAGCCGCAGGATGCGGGACCGCTTGTCCGCCGGGTCCGAGGACCGTTCCAGCCAGCCGTGCTCCGCCACATGGGCGACATGGCGGCTGGTAACGGACATATCGACGTCCAGTAGCTCGGCCAGCCTGCTGATTCGCATCTCGCCGTGCTGTCCGAGAAGGGCCAGTACGGCAGCGGATCCGGCAGGGCAGTCGGCGGGAAGGATGCGGGCGAGACCTCGTTTGACGGCTCCCACCGCGCTGAGCTGCAGGGCCAGTTCTTCGTACTGACTCCGTGCGGCCACGGGACCCCCAGACATCTCACAGTACATCTTGTTGCTTAGGGCAACCATAGAAGCCGTTGGTTGCTGCAGGCAAACGAAAATAGGCTTGCAGAAGTAAAGGAACGCAAAAGGCTGTGTACGGCTCCGGTCAAAGCCCCAGCGTGTGGGGTGAGCGTCGGAACAGGTGTGTCTCCTGCCACAGCCGAGTGGTGCCGACCGTCCGTTCCGGACCGGGTTGCGAGGTGTGTTCCACGGGCCTCCCGTGCCCGGTCGCGAGACGGAGGCCCGGCGTCAGGTCGCTTCCCCGACCCGGGGGTTGGGCCATAACGCCGAGTTCGCTAGGGTCCTGGCACATGGCACACAACCCCCACGCCCCCCAGGGCCCCGAGGGCAACCACGACCCGGCCGGCAGCACCCAGATGTTCCGCGCCTTCGTCGACGAGGGCGAACCGCAGCGCCGACAGCAGGCTGCCGCCCCGTCCGGACCGAAGACCGGAGTGATCATCACCGTCGTCGCGGTGCTCGTCGTCCTCGGGGCGGTCGCCTGGCTCGCGCTCGGCTGACCTACGCGCACGTTCCCGCGCGCCCTTCCGCACGCCGGTCTCATCGCGCCTCCGGCGCCGACCCGTCCCCCGCTCCACCACATCGGCGCGGCCGCTCCAGCAGGGCCGCCTCCGCAGGACCGCTCCAGCAGGGTTGTCCGGCAGACCAGTCTCGGCACGACTGCTTCAGAAGGGCTGCTTCAGAAGGGCTGCTTCAGTAGGACTGTTCAGGGCTGCTTCAGCTGGGACTGCTTCACCACGGCGGTGATGTCCCGGGTCTCGACATGCATTCCCAGGGGCACCCGCCAGGCGTCCACGCAGACGGTGTACGTCTTCGTCCGTGCCGCTCCCGCGTCGATCGGCGTCGGCAGCGGCGCGGACGTCTCGACCGTCGCCCAGTCGATCCCCAGCCCGCCGATGACGTGCACGGCGAAGGTGACGGTCCCCTCCTGCGCCGCCGAGCCCCCGGTATTGCGGAATTCCACGCCCACCTTCTGGCACCGGCGCTCGTCGGCGGCGGCCCGCTCGACGGCGCCGATCACGACCACGGCCGGACCGGCGGGTGTCGACGGGCCGGGATCCACCGGGCCCGTGGGGTCCCCTCCGGCGCCGCCACCGGAACCCCCGCCGCTCGTGCCGCCGGAATCCCCACCGGAACCCCCGCCACTCGTGCCGCCGGGGCCGGCGCCGGGGTCGGCCGAGCCGGAGGAACCGTCCCCCGCCCCGCCCGAGTCGCCCGTTCCACCCGAGTTGCCCACCTCGCCCGCATTCCGGCCGCTCGCCGGACCGCCCGCACCGGCCCCGCGCCCTCCGGCAGGCACATCCGATGCGCCGGAAACATCGGACATGCCGGAAGCGCCGGAAGCGCCGGGCGACGGTCTGCCGCGCCCGTCGCCCCCGGTCTTCCCGTCCAGCGGCAGCAAGGTCACCTTCCCCGACGGCGCCACCGCCCCGGAGGGCGTCCTCTCCGGCCCGGCCCCGGCCGCACCCACCGCCACGTATCCGCCGTCCGCCGCCCCGCCGCCGCAGGCGGCCAGTGCGCCGCCCAGGCACAGGACGGCCGCCGAGGCGGCGATCAAAGTGCCCCGGCGGCCGGTCGAGTGGAGTATCTGACGTCGCATCGCGCCAGTGTGTCTGACGGTTCGTCAAATCGGAACCCTTGTGCCGCGGTCCGGCGATGCGTGCCGGTCGGTAGGCGTCAGTCGGCGATGAGCCCTTCCCTGAGCTGGGCGAGCGTGCGGGTCAGCAGGCGCGAGACGTGCATCTGGGAGATGCCGACCTCCTCGCCGATCTGCGACTGGGTCATGTTGGCGAAGAACCGCAGCATGATGATCTGCCGTTCGCGCGGCGGGAGCTTGGCCAGCAGCGGCTTGAGCGACTCGCGGTACTCGACGCCCTCCAGCGCCGAATCCTCGTACCCCAGCCGGTCGGCGAGGGACCCCTCGCCGCCGTCGTCCTCGGGTGAGGGCGAGTCCAGCGAGGAGGCGGTGTACGCGTTGCCGACGGCAAGCCCGTCGACCACGTCCTCCTCGGAGACGCCGAGCTCCTTGGCCAGCTCCGCCACGGTCGGCGAACGGTCGAGCCGCTGGGCGAGCTCGTCGCTGGTCTTGGTCAGCGCGAGCCGCAGCTCCTGGAGGCGGCGCGGGACGCGCACCGACCACGAGGTGTCGCGGAAGAAGCGCTTGATCTCGCCGACGACGGTCGGCATGGCGAAGGTCGGGAACTCCACCCCGCGCTCGCAGTCGAACCGGTCGATCGCCTTGATCAGGCCGATCGTGCCGACCTGGACGATGTCCTCCATCGGCTCGTTGCGACTGCGGAACCGCGCGGCGGCGTACCGCACCAGCGGAAGGTTGAGCTCGATGAGCGTGTCCCGCACATAGGTTCGCTCCGGGCTGTCCGTTCCGTCGGGACCGGCGGCCGGCCCCAGTGCGGCGAGCCGCAGGAACAGGGAGCGGGACAGAGTGCGGGTGTCGATGGCCTCCGACGAGCCGACGGGTGCGTCGGGCGCGGGTGCGCCCTTCGTGAGCGTGAGCACCTTCGAGCTGCCCTGTTCTTCGGACATGCCACCCCCTTGAGGTCGCGGACGGTCGCGTCGAGCCGCGACCATCGGAGGAACGCAGCCTCCACCTGAATACCGGAGGCGGGGCCACGGCAAACGCGGTTTCCGCAGAATGTCACATGTCGGCAACACGCTGTAGTGACATGTCGACAAGTCTTTGTGACGTCTGCGCAGTTAACAGGGGGTGCCGGGCAATTCGGGCCGTGCGAACGCGACTTCGCGTGTTCTACCCGATCCGGTTATGCATCGATCCTGTTTGCGGATCGGAGTCGAGCGAAGCTGCGGGCCAGAAGTCTTGACACATGCATCTGGGAGACACCCAGCTCCGCGCTGATCTGTGACTGCGTCAGGTTGTTGTAGTAGCGCAGCAGCAGGATGCGCTGCTCGCGCTCGGGCAACTGTACGAGGAGGTGGCGGACCAGGTCGCGGTGCTCGACCCCGGCGAGGGCCGGGTCCTCGTATCCGAGCCGGTCCAGCAGGCCGGGCATTCCGTCGCCCTCCTGGGCGGCCTCCAGCGATGTCGCGTGATACGAGCGGCCCGCCTCGATGCAGGCCAGCACCTCGTCCTCGGAGATCCTCAGTCGCTCGGCGATCTCGGCGGTGGTCGGTGATCTGCCATGGGCGGTCGTCAGGTCCTCGGTCGCCCCGGTGACCTGCACCCAGAGTTCGTGCAGCCGTCGAGGGACGTGGACGGTGCGCACGTTGTCCCGGAAGTACCGCTTGATCTCGCCGACGACGGTCGGCATCGCGAAGGTCGGGAACTGCACCCCGCGCTCGGGGTCGAAGCGGTCGATCGCGTTGATCAGGCCGATCGTGCCGACCTGGACGACGTCCTCCATCGGCTCGTTGCGACTGCGGAACCGTGCCGCGGCGTACCGCACCAGGGGAAGGTTCGCCTCGATCAGCGCCGCCCGCACCCGGCTGTGCTCCGGGGTGCCGGGCTCCAGGTTCTTGAGTTGTCCGAAAAGCACCTGGGTGAGCGCCCGAGTGTCCGTGCCCCTGCTCCTGGCGGGCGTCGCCGTGTCGTCGCAGCCCCCGGAGCCCTCCGGGCTCCCGGAGTCCCGATCCGCCGAAACGGATCGGGTGGCCTGAGCGGTCCGGGGGGTCCGGGTGGTGGTCTGAGTCGCCTGGGCGGTTTGGGGAGGCACTTGAGGCGCTGTACTGGCCGGCACGGTGGGGCCACCCCTTTGCGGTCAACTTCGGTCAACTCATCCGTCAAAAGCGGTCATAGCATCACAAGACATCCCCACTGTGTGCAAGCACCGTATAACGTCGTGTTGGGTTCAACTTGGTTTAAACGCCGAAAGGGCCCCACACCGAAAGGTGAGGAGCCCAAGGAGGCTGTAGGGGTCGAAGGGAGTGGACGGACCCGGCGAATCAGAACGGATAGTCGGCGATCACCCAGGTGGCGAACTCCCGCCACTGTCCGGCGGCGGCCTGATGGGCCGGATGCTCGATGTACCGCTTCAGCGCGTCCTCGTCGGCGACGGCGGAGTTGATGGCGAAGTCGTACGCGATCGGCCGGTCGGTGATGTTCCAGGCGCACTCCCAGAACTCCAGCTCGGGAACCTTTCCCGCCAGCTCCTGGAACGCCTTCGCCGCGGCAACGACCCGCGGGTCGTCCCGCTCGACGCCGTCGTTCAGCTTGAACAGGACCAGATGGCGGATCATGGGGGTACTCCTACTTCACGAGCGCGGACATGAAGTCGCCGACGCCCTGTGCGGCACTCGAAACGCCCTCGAACCCTATCTGGACGAGATCCGCCGCCCGGGCCGGGGACGTGATGATCGTGTACAGCACGAAGACGACTATCACGTAGAGAGCTATCTTCTTCGCTTGCACCATCAGCCCCTGCCTCCCCTTCGTTCCCCTGTGCAGTCGGGCGATTCTATCCGCACGCTTGGTCGTATCTGCCTGATCTTCGCCTACAGCCTCTCTCGCTGTCCTGCGTGGGCGAGGCGTCGCCCCACACGGGCTTTAAGGACCAAGGTCCCCGTGATCGAGGTCCTTCGTCGGCCCACAGGGCTGCTTCCGGTGCGCAGGATGGACGGTGCAAAGCCCCGCGGACCAGGCAGGAATCCGAGGGGCGAGGAACAGGCCCTCACTGTGGGGTCCACGCCGCGAGCTTCCCCCTGACCGCGGCGAGGACCTGAGGAGCCCGTTCTCATCGGGGGAAGCGGCTTGTCCCCCCGATGCCGCTTCCCCCGACCTGCTTCTCCGGATCACCTCACAGGGCCCACCAGCAGTACATGCGGTGACCGGCCGACCTCGCGCGACCGGCCAGCCCCGACAGCAGGACCAGCACTTCGGCAGCCGCCTCGGAATCGACCCCGGACGCCTGGAGCTCCTCGGTCCCGGACCACGGCCCGGCGGCCTCGGCGAGACGTCCGGGCGTGGCCGAGGCCAGGGCCTCCTGCAGACTGTCGGACACAGCGACCACGAACGCGCCCTCCGCCTCCGGGGACGAGAGCAACTGCCCCGAGCGAGGACGCCCGGACGCCTCGTCGTACGTGCAGCCGGTCAGGACGGCTTCGAGGTGGGCCGCCACGACGACCGGATCGATTCCCTTCAGCGACACCACGTCGAAGGCCGACGGATCCGGGCCGCCGACCTCATCGATTACGCCGAGGGCCACGTCGTCACCAGCAGCCGAGAAGTAGTCACACATCACCATGCCGCGATCCTGGCACCCCGCACTGACACCCCCCATCCCCGCATTCCGACACCGTTCCCGGCAACCGACTGCTGCCAGCACCCGGCCCCCCGGGGGAAACCCCGCGCGCGGGGACTACACGGGCGGGATCACGGTGGAGTCCCGGGTCCAAGGACCACCCCCGCACGCGCGGGGACCACTCGCCGACACTGAGCGCCCCGAGGATCATCGAGGGACCACCCCCGCACGCGCGGGGACCACACCATGCCCGCATGCGACCCCCAGCGCGCCGAGGGACCACCCCCGCACGCGCGGGGACCACCGCCAGGTGCACGCCCTGCTGTCGCCGGTCGAGGGACCACCCCCGCACGCGCGGGGACCACAGTTTCTGACCTGCTGGTTTATGTGCGGCGGAGACGGTTTTTACTTACTTCTTGAGATTCGGACATATCGCTCCATCTTGGTGGTGCGGTGTCAGCGTATGTGTGGTCAGGGGGCGCCGCCTGCCTGGTGGTGCTGTCTGGTGCAACGCGAACGCCCTCCCGATCTGTGTTTCCACAGGTCGGGAGGGCGTCGATGGCGGTAGCGGAGGGATTTGAACCCTCGGTGAGTTTCCCCACACTCGCTTTCGAGGCGAGCTCCTTCGGCCGCTCGGACACGCTACCGAGAGAGAGCTTAGACCATCCCGGGCCGTGGAAAGAAATCCGTTCCCGATCCGTGCTCAGGGGCCACGGAAGAAGGACGTCAGGCGGCTCGCGCACTCCGGCTCCAGGACCCCCTGGATGACCTCCGGGCGATGGTTGAGCCGACGGTCGCGGACGACGTCCCAGAGGGAGCCGGCGGCGCCCGCCTTCTCGTCGCGCGCCCCGTAGACCACCCGGTCCACGCGGGACTGCACCAACGCACCCGCGCACATCGTGCACGGCTCCAGGGTGACCACCAGGGTGCAGCCGGTCAGTCGCCACTCGCCGAGCGCGGCGGCCGCGCGGCGGAGGGCGAGGATTTCGGCGTGGGCGGTCGGGTCGCCCGTCGCCTCGCGTTCGTTGTGGCCGACGGCCAGCGGCGTGCCGTCGGGGCCGAGGACGACGGCGCCGACCGGCACGTCGCCGGCCGCCGCCGCCAGGTCGGCCTCGGTAAGGGCGTGGCGCATGTGCGCCCGCCACGGGTCTCGTACGGGGTCGTGCGGTTCCGGCGGGCGGGGTGGTTCGGTCACCCGCGGACCCTAACGGACGGCCTCCAGGACCTCGGCCGCGCCCAGCGCTTCCGCGATCTCCGCCAGCGCGTCCGCGCGCAGCATCAACAGCTCCGCCTCGGGGAGTCCGAGGTCGGCCAGGACGGCGGTGTCGCCGAGCGGTCCCGCCGGTACGGCATCGGCGTCGAACTCGTCGTCATCGTCATTGGTGTCGGTGTCGGTGTCGGTGTCGTGGTCGTTGTCGGGGGTGGTGTCCGGTTCGCCGTCCTCCGTACCGTCGAGGCCGACGAGCTCTTCGAGGGCGGCAATGGTGTCGTCGGCCCCGGGTTCGCGGCCGAGCAGTTCGTCGGTGAGCAGGATCTCCCCGTACGAGGATCGGGCGGCGGCGGTGGCGTCCGAGACGAAGATTCGGGGGTCGTCCTCACCATCCACCCGGACGACGCCGAACCAGACGTCCTCCTGCTCGATGTAGACGAGCACCGTGTCCTCGTCCGCCGAAGCGGCACGGGCCAGATCCGTCAGGTCGGACAGGGTTTCCACATCGTCGAGTTCCGTATCGCTCGCTTCCCACCCGTCTTCGGTGCGCGCGAGCAGTGCGGCGAAGTACACCGTGACTCTCCCACTGGTCATAGGGGTGTCGGTCCGGCGGGAGGGCAGTCGGTGGCCCGGCTGCCCTGCGTCCCGCCCATCGGAATCGTGGCAGAAACGAGGGCTTCGCGAGAGCAGTTCCGCCGTTGCGTCGGCCATCAGTTCTCCTGGACGGGGCCACCAGGGGGACGCGGGGCCTCCGTACGACCTACCAGCGGAAGGTTCGCATGCGCATGGCCTGACGCATCCGGGCCGCCCGCGCCCGGCGTGGCTGGACCCGGTCGCGCAGGGCCTTCGCCTCGTGGAGCTCCCGAAGGAACTGGGCGCGCCGTCTGCGCCGCGCCGCCTCGGTCTCCTCGTCGGCTCGCTCCGCTTCCGGGGCTTCGGGGGCTTCCGGTGCCTGCGGGTCCTTTGGGCCGGGTGCGGCCCCGGGGTGCGGTGGGGGTGGTGCCGCCGGTGTGTTCGGTGCATCCGGCCGGTCCGGCTTTCGCCAGCTCCACGTGCGCTGTTCCGCGTCGGGCATCCGTTCACCACCCCAAGGCTGGGTCCGTATGCCACCACCTTCCCCCCGAACGTGTGGTTGATGCCAGCGCACGCGTGCTGCGGGCCCGGTTACTGTTGAGCCCATGCGGATCCACGTCGTCGACCACCCACTGGTCGCGCACAAGCTCACCACCCTGCGCGACAGGCGCACCGACTCCCCGACCTTCCGGCGGCTCGCCGACGAGCTGGTCACCCTGCTCGCCTACGAGGCCACCCGGGACGTGCGGACCGAGCAGGTCGACATCGAGACCCCGGTCACGTCGACGACCGGGGTGAAGCTGTCGCACCCCCGGCCGCTGGTCGTGCCGATCCTGCGGGCCGGCCTCGGCATGCTCGACGGCATGGTGCGGCTGCTGCCCACCGCCGAGGTGGGCTTCCTGGGCATGATCCGCAACGAGGAGACGCTCCAGGCGTCCACGTACGCGACGCGCATGCCGGAGGACCTCTCGGGCCGCCAGGTGTATGTCCTCGACCCGATGCTGGCCACCGGCGGGACCCTGGTCGCGGCCATCCAGGAACTGATCCGGCGCGGGGCCGACGACGTCACGGCGGTCGTGCTGCTCGCGGCGCCGGAGGGTGTCGAGGTGATGGAGCGCGAGCTGGCCGGTACGCCGGTGACGGTGGTCACGGCCTCGGTCGACGAACGGCTCAACGAGAGCGGTTACATCGTCCCGGGGCTCGGTGACGCGGGCGACCGGATGTACGGCACGGCCGACTGAGCCGTACGGACGTACAGAGCCGTACGGACGTACAGAGTCGCACGGCCGTACAGAGTTGCACGGCCGTATCGAGTCCTGCGGGGCATATCGGGCGCACGGGGCGTGTCGGCCGTACGGCCGTCTCGGCTGTGCCGGTTGTCCCGGCCGTGTGACTCAGTCGGCCGTGTGGCGTATCGGTCCCACGGTCGTACGGGGCCGCGGGCGACCTCGGGCAGGGCGGTCCGCGACGGGGCGCGGCACGGCCGATACAGCAACACCGCCGTGACCGAGGAGGCGTGACGCGGCTGCCGGGTGCAACGGCGGCCGGTCAGCAGGACGGCGCGGGGGCCGGTTCGGTCAGGGCGGCGAGCGCCGCGGCGGCCGACTGGGGCGTGTTGAACGTCGTGAACTTCGTGCCGAGAATCAGATCGACGTCCGCCGTCCTGCGGGTGTCGGTCTTCGGAACGGCCCCCGCCAACTGCGTACCGAGAACGGGGAACGAGCCGTTCGTGGCCGACGGGGCGCCCAGCAGGACACCGGGGCCGGGGACCTTCTTGTCGTACTCGGCCGTGGCGTTCCCCACCTTGCCGATGACGAAGCCGCGCTTCTTGAGCTCGTCGGCGGCCTGCTTGGCGAGGCCACCACGCGGTGTCGCGTTGTAGACGTTGACGGTGATCTTCGCGGGCTTCGGCAGCGCCTTCGCGGGCGCGGACGGCTTCGCGGTCGGGCAGTCCGTCTTGTGGTCGGCGGCGCTGGCCTTCTTGTCGCCGCCCGAGAAGACATCGATGAGTTGCAGCGTGCCCCAGCCGGCCAGCCCGAGGGCGACCACGGAGGCGGCGGCAACGAGGATCAGTTTGCCGCGATGCCGGGGCCTGCGCATGCGCGGGTACTTGTCGCCCGTGATGCGGTACTTTCCGCCGATGCCGGGGGGTGTGAGCATGCTCATGGGCGCAGCGTAGTGCGGCCCAGTGATGATGCCTACTAAATGATCAATGGACCGCACCCGTCCGAGTGCGAATGCACCCAAACGAACCTGAACGAACCCGAAAGCACCCACGGGCGCTTATGGGGTCTATGGGGGTCTACGGGGTGCCACAGCCGCGAGAGTCGACGCTGCCACGGATCGGGGTCCGTGGGTGCGTTCGGCGCTCGCGGAATCCGTACGAGGTACCGCCCCGCCGCTCAGCCGAGTTCGAGCACCCGGGCGTGCAGCACCTGGCGCTGCTGAAGTGCCGCGCGCACCGCGCGGTGCAGGCCGTCCTCCAGATAGAGGTCGCCCTGCCACTTCACGACATGCGCGAACAGGTCGCCGTAGAACGTCGAATCCTCGGCGAGGAGGGTTTCGAGGTCCAGGTTGCCCTTGGTGGTCACCAACTGATCGAGGCGGACCGGGCGCGGCGCGACGTCCGCCCACTGCCGGGTGCTTTCCCGGCCGTGGTCGGGATATGGCCGCCCATTTCCGATGCGCTTGAAGATCACACGGAAAGCCTACCGGGCAAGAGCGCCCGGGCGCAGCCATGGCGCCGGACTGCGATGCTCTCCAGTGCGCCACAAATACGGGCATTCCGGAATTGGGGCTGTGATGAGTGACAGCGACAGCGTGGGCGGGGAGCGGGTTCGGGCGCCGGAGACGGTACGGACGCGGATGCGGGCTCAAGTACGGGTGGCGGTACGTGCACGGACTTGACGCCGGGTGGAGGAGCGGCGCGGGGAGAACGTTCCGGGCCGGCCGCGGAGTGGGCCGAGTGGGCCGAGTGGGCGGAGCGTGCTGAGTGGGCCGAGTGGGCCGAGTGGGTGAAGTGGGTGAAGTGGGTGAAGTGGGTGAAGTGGGTGAAGTGGGCGGAGCGTGCCGAGTGGGCCGAGTGGGCGGAGCGTGCTGAGTGGGCCGAGTGGGCCGAGCGTGCCGAGCCGAAGCTTCGTTCAGGGCCGGTGTGGGGCGGGCGGCTGTTCGGTGGCGTGCCGTGCTTCGCTACGCTCCGGCCGCGCGTTTCGCCGCTCGCGCAGCCTGTTTGGCCTGCTGCTTGAACGCGCGGACCTCGGCGAGCGACTCCGGCCCCGTGATGTCCGCGACCGACCGGTGCGAGCCCTCCTCGCCGTACGGTCCTGCCGCCTCCCGCCAGTTCGTCGGCCGGACCCCGAACTGTTTGCCCAGCAGGGCCAGGAAGATCTGCGCCTTCTGGGTGCCGAAGCCAGGCAGGGCATTCAGCCGTTTCAGCAGTTCGGTACCGGTGGCGGCGTCACGCCACAGCGCGCTCGCGTCCCCGTCGTACTCGGCCACCAGGTACTGGCACAACTGCTGGACCCGCTTGGCCATGGAGCCCGGATACCGGTGCAGGGCAGGCTTGGCGGTGAAGAGTTCGACGAAGGCTTCCGGGTCGTAGGCGGCGATCTCGTGGGCGTCCAGATCGTCGCCGCCCATCCGCCTGGCAAGGGTGTACGGACCGGTGAACGCCCATTCCATCGGTACCTGCTGGTCCAGCAGCATGCCGACCAGGGCGGCGAGCGGGCTGCGCGCGAGAAGCCCGTCGGCCTCCGGCTCCTGGGCGATCCGCAGGGTGACGACTCCGTCCTTCTTGCTCTTGGTCATGTCGTCGATCATCCCGACGGCCGGGTGGCCCGGCCACTCCACCGGCCGCCGATGCGGCCGTTCGACGCCGATCCGTACGAGGAGACAACCTCGATCCGTGCAGCAGCGGGACTCGCCGTGAGCGGATCGATCCACCTGATGGGCGCCGCGGAACAGGTCGGGACGCACGGCGACCCGATGGGCCTGCGAGAGCCGTACGAGGAGAAGGGGAGGGCCGGGCCGGAGCCGAGGTCGCGCCGCGGGGGTGGACGAGCGCTCCTTCCGGTACGAGCCGCCAAGGGGTGCCCGAAGGGGCAGCGCCGGGTGCCCCGGACCGGCGGGGCACGGGCTGGACGGGGGCGTGACGCGTCGTGAAGGTGGAGTGGTGGGGCCATCATGACGAGCCTTCGACCCGGGCGCGGCGCAGGGGAGATGACGATGCACGCACAGGAGTGGGACCAGGAGCACGACCACGGGCGGGACCACGGGCACGTTCCCGAGCGGGAGGAGCACGGGACGGAGCAGGATTACGAGGGCGCGCCCGCGCCGAGGGCGTCCGGGGGAGCGGAGGCCGTGGACACCTCACGTGTGTTCCGCGCGGCGGCCACCGGGCGGGCCGACGCGGTCGGGGTCGGCGGCATGGGCGTGCTCCAACGGACGGTCGGCAACAGTGCGGTGGGCGCGATGGTCCAGCGGCAGGAGGGGGAAGACCGGTCCCCCGTGCACGACGTGGTCTCGTCCGGTGGCGGGCAGCCGTTGGACACCGACACCCGTACGGACATGGAGCGCCGGATGGGTGCGGACTTCTCCGACGTACGTGTGCACACCGACTCCGCCGCGCACGAGTCGGCGAAGAGCGTCGGGGCCCATGCGTACACCGTCGGCAACAACGTCGTGTTCCAGCGTGACGCGTACGAACCGTCGTCGCCGCAGGGCCGGACCACACTGGCCCATGAACTCACGCACGTCATTCAGCAGCGCAGCGGCCCGGTGGACGGTGCGCAGGCGCCGGGAGGCATCCGGGTGAGTGATCCGTCCGACCGGTTCGAGCGGGAGGCCGTCGCCAATGCCGACCGGGTCCTGTCGGATCCGGCTCCGGCACCGGACGCGGCTTGGGCACCGGACGCGGTTTCGGCACCGGAGTCGGTCCCGGCACCGGAGTCGGTTTCGGCTGCGGGCACGACTACAGCCTCTGCCGGGGCCCCCGCCGTTCAGCGCGCCTCGACGGAGGACGAGGACGAGGAACCCGCGGACGTGCAGGGATCATTCGTCCAGCGGGCCGAGGAAGGCTCCTCCGAGGAGGAGGAAGAGGAGTCTCCGCCCGCCTGAGGAGAAGACAGCCGCCCGGGTCGGGAGACTTCGCCCGCGAAGGCCCGGCCCGAGGACGCCGGGCCGCCCCGGTTGCTCGGCTGCCCAGGCTCCTTGACCATCTTGACCGCCCCGGCTGTCTTCAAGACCGGCCTGGCCGTCTTCAAGACCGGCTCGGACCGGCTCGGACCGGCCGTCTTCGGGGACGGTCCGGCCGTGTCGGCGTGGTCCCGGGGGTCGGCTTCGCGCGGGTCGGCCGAGGGCGTCAGTTCGTCGTGTCGGTACGCATCGTGCCGCCGAGGAACAGCGATTCCGCGCAGCGCGAGGGCGTCGGGGCGTTCACAGGCTTGCCGACCTTCCGGCAGTCGACGGTCATCGTGACCTTGCCGCCCGCGGGTACCAGGATCGGCGTGACGAAGTGGTAGTCGGAGTCCCGGAAGTTCTCCAGCGCGAGCCGCAGTACGGGGGTGTCCGGGCCGGAGGAGACCACGAGCGTTCCCGCGTCGCCCTGCGGGTTCTGGACCACGATGTCCGTGAGCTGGAAGGTGTGTCCGCCGGGCACCTGAAGGGCCGCCGATGTGGTGGAGCCGCCGCCCACCGAGTCCCTGACCTGTACCTGCGCGCTGGTCGGGGCCGCGGCCCCCGTGCCCTGGGACGCCCCGGCGGAAGTTCCGGCGGAAGTCCCGGCGCTGGGTGACGGACTCGGTTGCGACGCCCCTCCGTTCGCGCCGCCGGAGGAGTCGCCTCCGTTCGATCCGGTTCCGGCCGCGGAGCCCTGGTCCGGGGCCCTGCTCTTGTCGGCCGCGGCGGCGGACCGGACCGCGTCCGGCGTGATCGCCTCCCTGGCGGCCGACTTCACCGCCGGTCGTAACAACGCGTACCAGAGCCCGACCAGCGCGATCAGCAGCACGGCGGCGGTGATCAGTGCCCGGGGCAGCCAGCGCGGCAGGATCGGCTCCTGCTGGTACGAGCCGTCCAGGACCAGCGGGGCGTCCGGGGCCCGCCCCTCCGCCGCATCCGTGGCGACGACCACCTGGAAGGGGTGGGTGAGCGAGGTCCCGCGCCACACGCGCTTCGCGGGCCGGATCCGGATCTTCCCGAACTCGGCCCTGCCGGGCGCGATCCGCAGTGCGTCCGCAGCGAAGGAAACCCGGGCACGATCCGTACCCGACCGGCCCTCCAGCCGTACCGTGGTCGGGGCGTTGCCGCGGTTGTCGATGGCGATCTGGTGCCCGCCGCGCCAGGCACCCTGCGAACTGCGTGGCACCAGCTCGGCGGTCGTCTCGGTGAACGGCGGGACGGTCACCCGTCCTTCCGGCACCACCGTGTCGCCCCGTTCGCCGGTGGGCACCACTCGAATCCCGAAGGGTGTTTCGCCCGCAGGTACGGTGGAGTCGCGGGGAGGCCGGAGCACGAACGAGACCGTCTGCGAGTCGCCCGGATACAGGGACAAGGTTTCCGGTTCCACGGTCGACCAGGCCGCACACGCGCCGATCACCTCGAAGCGGTACTCCTCCACGGTGCTGCCGGAGTTGAGGATCCGCAGAGGGAGGGCCGTCTCCTCGCCCGGTGCGGCAGTGACGGACGAATCGTCGAGGCTTGCCGTGAGACTCATAGGGCGCACCGTAGGGTCGGTCTCCGAAAGCGGGCAGCGACCACGGAGGAATACTTCTGGGCAGATTCCGTGCCCGGATCGGCTTTTTTGTTTCCCTGTAGGTATACGTGGGAATCGTTTGACCGCCTCAAGACGAACGAGGTCCACGAAAACAGCCGTGATGGTTGTGTTCGCCGTGAAGCCATCGGCTGTTGCCCAGGGGGAGCATTGCCATGGAGCGAACCATTGTCGCGTTACGGGCCCAGGATCCGATCTCACAGGCCGGCGTCTCCAGTCAGTTGCGGGCCCGACCGGAAGTCAGCGTGACGGAGTGGGCGGAGGGAGACGCCTCACCGCAGATCGTGGTCGTCGTCGTGGACGCGGTCGACGAACAGGTGTTGACGATGCTGCGTCACATCCAGCGCACCAGCACGGCCCGGACGGTCCTCGTCACCACGGACATCGACGAGCAGAAGCTGGTGAGCGCCGCGGAATGCGGTGTCGCCGGAGTGATCAGGCGTTCCGAGTCGACTCCGGAGCACCTCGTGCAGGTCATAGGGACGGTGGCGCGGGGCGAAGGTCATCTCCCCTCCGACCTGCTCGGACGGCTTCTCGAAGAGGTCGGGCGCCTCCAGGGACAGGTGCTCGGACCCCGGGGACTGCACTTCACCGGGCTCGCGGCCCGGGAGGTAGATGTGCTGCGGCTGGTCGCGGAGGGGTACGACACCGCGGACATCGCGACGAAGCTGTCCTATTCCGAACGCACGATCAAGAACGTGCTGCATTCCGTGATGACTCGGCTGCAATTGCGGAATCGGTCGCACGCCGTCGCGTACGCCATGCGACAGGGCTTGATCTGATCCAATTCGGATGCCATTCGAGTCTGCCCGACCGGCTTCCGGCCCCGGTCCGCCGGTTCTCGGTCCGCCGGTCCGCCGGTCCGCCGGTCCGCCGGTCCGCGGGTCCGCGGGTCCGCGGGTCCGCGGGTCCTGCGGTTTCTCCGGTCTCCCGATCCTCTGAGCTTCCGGTTCCCGTTCCCCGGTTCTGCTGATCTTGCCGGACCTTTCGATCGCTCATCTCGATCACTCATCTCGATCACCGTTTTCCCTCGTTGTTTCCGATCGCGTCGGGATTTCTCGATTTCGATCACGGTCCGGCCCTCTCGATTTCGATGACGGACCGGTCGATTTCGGACCGGCCGCTACCTCGGTCGTCCGGCCGGGTGGAACCCGGGCAGTGCGGGGCCTGCCCGAAAGGGCAGTGGGGGATTCCCGGGAGTGTGACTTCCGCACCGCTGCGGGCCGGTTCCCCGTGCGCGACCGTGGCGTCGGGATGTCGATCGGCTGGGGGAGGACTTCCGTGCGCTGGTTCCAACCGCTGCCGAGGGTGCTGCGGTCGTGGCCGTGGTCGTGGTCGTGGCCGCTGCTGCGGACCGGCCCGACCCCGCGACCCGGGTCTTCGGGCCCGCGACCCGGGTCTTCGGCCCTGCGGTCCGGGGCCTTCGCGCCGTGGTCCAGGGCCTCGGCCCGGCGCGGAACGCTTGCGGTGCTGCGCGTGCCCGCGCTGGCTCTGGTCCTCGTGGCCACCGGCATCGCGCCCGGCTCGGCGGCCGGTTCCGGGGTGCCGACGGTGGGAGAGCCCGAACCCTGGGTCACCCCGGCCGAGTTCACCGACTCGGTGGATCCGGGAGGCTCGACAGGTGTGGCCAAGCAGGTGCTGACGCCGGTCATCCCGCCGAAACCGGAGGTGGTCCTGCTGGTGGACGGGACGGCGAGCATGGCGGTACCGATTGCCAGCGTGCGGAGGAACCTGCCGCAGATCACCGCTGCCATCCGGAACGAACAGCCGGACTCCCGGTTCGCCGTCGCCACGTTCGGCGACCAGGAAGGTGACGTGAACGCAGGCTTCGACGTCCTGACCGAGCTCACGACCGACGACACGAAGATCAAGGAAGGCGTCGACGGTCTCGGCACCGCGCTGGGAGGCAAGAGCCGCGGGCCGTCAGAGGACTGGATCAACGGACTGTGGCAGATCGCCGACGGCGCGGACGGAAAGACGGTGTTCCGCGAAGGAGCAAGTCCCGTCGTCGTGGTGGTCAGCGACGCGTCCAGCCACTCGCCGAGCAACGGCCACTCCATCGACGACACGATCTTTGCCCTCCAGGACAAGAACGTCCGGGTGATCGGCGTCGACGTGGAGAGCAAGATCGGCGACGGGATGAACGGCAACGGCGATGCCCACAACCCCGACAATCCCGATTACGTCGAGGATCCCCCCACGACGCCCGGTCAGGCGACGCGCATCGTCGACGCCACCCGGGGCCGACTGCTGGAAGGCATCGACGGCAGGGAGGTGGCGGACGCGATCATCGAGGGCTTCCACAACCTCCCGACCAGCGTCGGGTACCGCCTCGACGACTGCGACCCACATCTGTCCGTCAGCCTCGACCCGCCCACACGGCAGCTGACGAGCGGCGACACCGCGCACTTCGCGGAGAACATCGATGTCTCCGCCGACGCGCC
Organism: Streptomyces sp. NPDC056061; assembly: GCF_042266885.1. Taxonomy (NCBI): domain Bacteria; kingdom Bacillati; phylum Actinomycetota; class Actinomycetes; order Kitasatosporales; family Streptomycetaceae; genus Streptomyces; species Streptomyces sp. NPDC056061. Next base: position 358,735 of record NZ_JBHJWQ010000003.1, read on the forward strand.
CCAGGGCACCCGGCTGAGCTGCACCGTCCAGTTCCTCATGGGCACCCAGGTGCCCGGGACGGACACGATCGGACCGGCGGCGGCGGCCGATCCGGATTTCCGGGAGCAGATCACCATCGACGTGAACGACATCGACGCCCCGGTCGTCACCGTCGACGACCTGACCGTCCGGGCGAAGGACAAGCAGGGCGCGCGCGTCACGTACACGGCCACCGCGCGGGACGCCACCGACGGCACACTCCCGGTGACCTGCACCCCGCCCTCCGGTTCGCTCTTTCCGGTCGGGACCACCACGGTGACCTGCTCGGCCACCGACTCGGCGGGCAATACGGGGACGGACACAGCCCGGGTGGAGGTCCTGGAGGCCCCCGTGCCACCCTCGGCGGATGTGGCGGTCAAGGCCGACGTCAGCCCGGACCGTACGTACACCGGTCGCCCGGCCCGTGCCCGTTTCACCCTCACCAACGCCGGTCCTGATGCTGCGACAGGGGTCGTCGTCGGGACGTCCTGGCCGAAGCCGGCCAAGGCGAAGGACCGCAGCCTTCCCGCGCTGACCCGTTGCACCGCCGCTGAACCATGCACCATCCCGGCAGGCGGCCGCATCGAGGTGACACAGACAGCGACATACGACGCGGCGATCACCGGCGATGTACGGGCCACCGTGCGCGGCACCCTGCCCGATCGCCGGCAGGTCAACAACCAGGACACCGACCGGCTGCGGGTGCTGAAGCCCTCGCTGACCGTCACTCCGCAGGTCGCCAAGCCGGGGCAGGTGGTGCTGGCCCGGGGCAAGGACTACCCGCCGGGGCAGACCGTACGTTTCACGTGGAACATCGGGATCAACGCCCAGATGTCCGGCGTCATCGTGGGCCGTGACGGCACCTTCGAGGTCCAGATCCCGGTTCTGCGCAAGGACAAGCTGGGCCCGCGCAAGCTGCGCGTGGATTCCCGTGACCTCGACCGGCTGGAGAAACCGGTCCTGGTGGTCCAGCGGAATCTCCAACCGCCGGACTTCGCAGGCCGCGCATGAGCGGGACAGGCGGGGGAGGCCCGCTTGGGGAGGTCCGCGCATGAGAGGGCCGCGCAGGGAAGAAGCGCGCCGGATGGGCCGCGCATGAGAGGACTGCACAGCGAAGGGACGTGCAGCGAAGGGACGCACAGCGAAGGGACGCACAGCGAAGGCGCGGGTGGGCGAGTTGCACGCAGGGGAGCCGACAGCCGTACGGGAGTGATCGGATGATCCACGAGGTCGACGACGTACTGCGGTCCCTCATCAGGGCGGAGGTGCTCGAAGGCGGCCAGATCGCGGTGGTCTTCGACGCGCCGACCCGGGAGTGGGCGGCGAAGGCCAACGCGCCCATGGTCAACCTGTACCTCTACGACATCCGTGAGGACATGCGCAGGCGCGAACGGGGGCTGCACAACGATTACGACGAGCGCGGAACGATCATCGCGCGCCGTCGTCCGCCCCGCTTCTTCAAACTCTCGTACCTGATCACGGCCTGGACGAAGCGCCCGGAGGACGAACACCGGCTGCTCGCCTCGCTGCTCGGCTGCCTGCTGTGCCACGAGGCGCTGCCCCCGGAGCGACTGACCGGCACTCTGGCCGATATCGGGGCCCCGGTGCCGATGTCGATCGCGCTGCCGCCGCCGGAGGACCGTTCGTTCGCCGATGTGTGGAGTGCGCTGGGGGGCGAGTTGAAGCCCTCGCTGGACCTGGTGGTGAGCGTGCCGGTGACGGCCTCGCCGAGTTACGTGGTCGGCCCTCCGGTGGGTGACGAAGGGGTGCAGGCCCGCTTCGGGGACGTGCCCGAGAAGGCCGAACCGGTCATGGAGACGATGCCGGGACGCGGCGCCCTTCCGGTGTACGGGGGCCGTCCGGGCAGGCCCGGACGGCAGGACGGCCGACGGGACCCGGGCGGTGAGCGGCGCCGCGGTCTGTCCCTGAGGATCACGGAGAACCGCAGGCCCCCGGCCACGGACCGGGCAGCCGGAACCGGGACGGGCGGCCGCGGCGACCCCGTGGATGACGGCCGACAGGACCGTGGGGAGGGCGGTGCCCGATGACCACCGCGGATGACGCGAACCTGCGCCATCTCCTCGCCCGCGCGGTGGTGGTGGAACAGCGCGTCCGGGCGGCGGTCGAGGCCCGACGGCTCACCGACCCCGATCCGGACGACGCCTTTCGGGGCCTGTACCTCACGGACGAGAACATCGCGCGCCTGCTGGATGCGAAGGAGGCGCGGGCCTACCCGTCCCCCGTTCCGTGCAGCGTCCCGAACGGCGTTGCGCACGACGCCCCGTGTGCCGCTCCGTACGACACTCCGCACGACGTCCCGCAGGGTGACGGGACGTCGGTCGAGCCCTCCCGACTCGGGTCCCTGGCTGCGGAGTTCGGGCTCACCGAGCTCGATGTCGAGATTCTCCTCATCGCGCTCGTGCCCGATCTCGACGACCGCTTCGAGGCGTTCTACGGCTACCTGAACGACGACGTCACCCGCCGTCGTCCCTCCATCGGGATGGCCCTGGGACTGTGCGGGCTGTCCCCCGCCGACCGGGCGGCCCGCGGCAGGCTGTCCGCCCGTGCCCCGCTCCGCGAGGGCCGTCTGCTGCTGGTGGAGGACCTCGACCGCCCGTTCCTGAGCCGTGCGCTCCGCGTTCCGGACCGGGTGACCGCCCACCTTCTCGGCGACGACACCTCCGATCCGCGCCTGGCGGACCTCCTCGCCCCCTGGCACGCCGTGCCGGGCGTCGGCGACCCCGCCCCGCTGGCCGGGGCCCTGTCCCACGGTGTCTCACTGGTCTACCTCCGTGAGGACCAGGGCGGTGCGGGTACCGCTCTCGCGGCCTCCGCGCTGACCCGGGCCGGGCACCGTGTCCTGGGGCTGGACCTGGCACGGCTGGCCGAGGACCCAGCCCCCGCCGAGGCCGTCCGTTCCCTGGTTCGCGAGGCCCGGCTGACCGGTGCCGGACTGGTCTGCGCACCGCTCGACGCGGTCTGCCGCGACCATCCGGAGCTGCTGCGGCTGCTGACCCGTACCCCGGTCCCCACGACCCTGGTGGGCCGGGCCCCCTGGGATGCGGCCTGGTCCGTCGCCCCGCCCCTGCTCCTGCACGCCCCCCGAGTGGAACCCTCGACCCGGGCCACCCTCTGGACCGACGCGTACGCCGACCCCGTCCCCGGCACCGTGGACGTGGACCGGCTGCTCTCGCCGTTCCTCCTCACCCCGGAGCAGATCACCCGCGCCGCACGGGGGGCCGCCCAGACCACCCACCTGGACGGCGGCACCCTCACCGCCGACCATGTCCGCCGGGGCGCCCGCGCCCAGAACGCGGCGGGCCTGGACCGCCTGGCCCGCCGCATCGAGCCCTCCGTCGCCTGGAACGACCTGGTCCTCCCGCCGGGCACCCGCTCCCAGCTCCGCGAACTGACCGCCCGCGCCCGCCACCGCGACCAGGTCCTGGGGGAGTGGGGCATGCGCCCCGGCGGCGGCCGGGGCCGGGGCGTATCGGCCCTGTTCGCAGGAGACTCGGGCACCGGCAAGACCATGTCCGCCGAGGTGATCGCCGCGGATCTGGGCCTGGACCTCTACACCGTCGACCTGGCCACGGTCATCGACAAGTACGTGGGCGAGACGGAGAAGAACCTGGAGCGGATCTTCACCGAGGCCGCAGGCGTGAACGGTGTCCTCCTCTTCGACGAGGCCGACGCGATCTTCGGCAAGCGCTCCGACGTGAAGGACGCCCACGACCGCTACGCGAACGTCGAGAGCGCGTACCTGCTCCAGCGCATGGAGTCCTTCGACGGCCTGGCCATCCTCGCCACCAACCTCCGGGCCAACCTCGACGACGCCTTCACCCGCCGCCTGGACCTGGTCATCGACTTCCCGGTCCCGGACCCCGAACAGCGCCTCATCCTCTGGGAGCGCTGCCTAGGCCCGGCCCTTCCCCGGGGGGCCGGCCTGGACCTCGCGTTCTGCGCGGAGAACTTCGAACTGGCCGGCGGCAACATCCGCTCGATCGCGGTGACGGCCGCCTACCTGGCCGCCGACACGGGCGACCCGGTGACGATGCCGACCCTGATCCACGCGATCCAGCGCGAGTACCAGAAGCTGGGGAGGTTGACGCTCGCCTCGGAGTTCGGGCCGTATCTGGAGCTGCTGGGGTGAGGTGCGGGGGCCCGTCCCTCCGGTGTGTGCCCTTGCGCCGGGCCGGAGTTGGCGCGACTGTGGGCGGGGCCGGCGGGCGGACCGTCCGGCTCTCTCCGCGCGGTGACGGGAGCCGGTGTGACCACAAAGCTCGTTCTGCCCCACGAAGTTCACGGTGAAGGACCGCACAAGGTGATCGCGGTGCACGGCTGGCTCGCCGACCGCTCCGCGTACGCCCCGGTGCTGCCGGATCTGGACCTCGCCTCGTTCCAGTACGCGATGGTGGACCTGCGGGGTTACGGCGAGGCCAGGGACGCGGGCGGCGCGTACACCACGGCCGAGGGGGCCGAGGACGTGATCGCGCTGGCCGATCGGCTCGGCTGGGAGCGGTTCTCGCTGGTCGGCCACTCGATGGGCGGTTCCGTCGTCCAACGGACGCTGGCCGCCGTGCCGCAGCGGGTGCGCAGAGTCGTCGGCATCTCGCCGGTCCCGGCCTCCGGCCTCTCCCTCCCGCCCGAGCAGTGGGAGCTCTTCGCCGGGGCGGCCCGCACCCCGCAGAACCGCAGGATCATTCTCGACACCACCACCGGAGGCCGCCGCCCGGCGGGCTGGCTGGACCGCATGGTGCGCCGATCGGTGGCGTGCAGCGACGTCGGGGCGTTCCGGGCCTGGCTGGACTCCTGGGCGGGCGAGGACTTCCACGATCAGGTCGAGGGCTCGCCCGTGCCCGCCCTCGCCGTTGTGGGCGCGCTGGACCCGGCGCTCTCCGCCGACGTGCAACGGGCCACCTGGATGCGCTGGTTCCCCCGGGCCGAACTGGTGGAACTGCCGTCGTGCGGCCACTACGCGATGGACGAGACTCCGCTCGACCTGATCCGCGTGATGGAGGACTTCCTGCGGGCGGACGCGGTAGGCGACGAGGGCACGGGGGACGGCGGAAACGCGGGGGACGGCGAGAACGGCGACGACGGCGAGGGCGGCGACGACGGCGAGGGCGGCGACGACGGCGAGGGCGCGGCGGCATGACCGATTCCGCCACTGCCGGAACTCCCGTACCGGATGTCTTCGACCCCAGACAGTACGGGCAGGGCATCCCCCACGACCGCTACCGCCACCTGCGCGACCACCACCCCGTGGCGTGGCAGGAGGAGCCGGAGGTGCTCGGCTGGCCGGCGGGCCCCGGCTTCTGGGCGGTCACCCGGCACCAGGACGTGATCCGGGTCCTGAAGGACTCCTCGGCGTACTCCTCATATCTGGGCGCCACCCAGATCCGCGACCCGGACCCCGCCGACCTGCCGTTCATCCGCCGCATGATGCTCAACCAGGACCCGCCGCACCACCGGCGCCTGCGCACTCTCGTCAGCCGCGCCTTCACTCCGAAGCGCGTGGACCGTTTCGAAACGGTGGTACGCGAACGCGCCCGCGAACTGCTCGCCCGCGCGGTCACCGGGGCGCGGGCCGACGACGGCACCTGCGACCTCGTCGCCCGGGTCACCGACGACTACGCATTGCTCAATCTCACGGACCTGCTGGGTGTGCCGGACACCGACCGCGCGCTGCTTCTCCACTGGACCCGACGCGTCATCGGCTACCAGGACCCTGACGAGTCCGGAACGCCGACGCTCGGCCCGGACGGCAAGCCGCTCAACCCCCGCTCCCCGTCCGCCCTGCGCGACATGTTCGACTACGCCCACGCCCTGGCCGCCCACAAGCGCCGGTATCCCGCCGACGACGTGATGACGGCCCTCGCCACCGATCCCGAACTGACCGACCCCGAACTGGAGATGTTCTTCTTCCTGCTGGTGGTGGCGGGCAACGACACCGTACGCAGCGCGGCCCCCGGCGGCCTGCGCCTGCTGGCCGAGCACCCCGACGCCTACCGCCGACTGTGCGACGGAGAGGTACGGCCCGACACGGCCATCGACGAACTGCTCCGCCGCCACCCACCGGTCCTGACCTTTCGCCGCACCGCGACCCGGGACACGGAGCTGGCCGGCACGCGCATCCGCGCCGGTGACAAGGTGGTCGTCTTCCACGCCTCCGCCAACCACGACGAACGCGTCTTCCCCGACCCCTTCACCCTGGATCTCGCCCGTTCCCCGAACCCCCACGTCTCCTTCGGCGACGGCCCCCACGTCTGCCTGGGCGCCCACTTCGCCCGCCTGCAACTCCGGGCCCTGTACGAGGAGACCTGCCGTGCTCTGCCGCCGGGCCGACTCCGACTCGCGGCTCCGCCGCACCGTCTGGTGTCGAACTTCATCAACGGGGTGAAGACTTTGCCGGTGCGGGTGACCGGCGCCTGACACGCGCGGCCCGGAACCCGGATTGCCTCGGCAGCTCCGGGACTTCGATCGGGATGGAAGGCGCTTCCAGCGAGTCCAACGGGTGAAGGTTCACCGCTTCGAGCATGGGTGCGATTTCCCGCATGGTCCAGTGACATGCATGGCTGTCCAGCTTTCGAGCTGTCTCCGTGGCCTGCTGTGCCGTGAGGCGCCGAATCATCCCGTCTCCTTGCAGAGTGAAAAAGCTTGATCAGATGATGAATTCCTGCACTTTCACTTTCCTGTCGCCGGGTGCTTCCTTGTCGTTCGGGGGTGCGACGGCCGCGTCCTGCGCGGATGCGGACTCGGTGGTGGAGGGGGCATGGGCGGACAGGCGGGTCTTCTTTGCCGCGACATCGGCCTCGACCCTGTGGAAGCCGGGCGCCTGGGCGGGGGAGGGTTTCACCGGGGCGGTGTAGCGCCGGGCCACCAGGCGGGAAACTGCCGCGTTCCCCGCCGCCCGTTGCAGGTGTCGCAGGCTGCGGGGGGGCGAGGGCGGGGCGATCGCCGGATGGGCGGTGGGGCGGGGGCGATGGGGAACGTGACAGTTGGGGCGCGAGTGTCACGTTCTCCTGATGGGGGTGTGCCCCTGCGACCGGACGTGGAAGGGGGGGCCTTCTCCGGAACCGCCTTCATCCGCCCTCCCGATCGAGCATGAGCCCTCTTGCCGTCCCAGGGTCTGCGCCGCCCGCGGCGTACGCAGGGCACGCGCACCGCGTCCGCGGGCAGTGCGCGCCGGCATGCACGGCGTCGGCGCGTTGCCTGATCGGGCAGTGGTCGCTGCACGGGTGGGCGGCCGAGCGTCCGTTCCCGGTGATCGCGGTCGTCGCGAGAATTGCGGGCGTTCCCCGGCCAAGGAGAGACTTTTATGCCGTCGTACCTGTCCCCGGGCGTCTACGTCGAAGAGGTCGAGTCCGGTTCCCGGCCGATCGAAGGGGTGGGCACCTCGGTCGCCGCCTTCGTCGGCTTCGCGCAGAAGGGCCCGTTCGACGAGCCGACACTGATCACGAACTGGAGCCAGTTCACCGCCGTGTTCGGTGACTTCGTCGACGGCACGTACCTCGCCTCGGCCGTCTACGGGTTCTTCGCCAACGGCGGTGGCGTCTGCTACGTGGTGCGCATCGGCGACGGCACCGAGCCCCCGGCGGAGGACGGCAGCGACGGCGCGGCCGGGCAGTTGCCGCCGGGGTCAAAGACGTCGCTCGGGCCGTACGCGGTGAAGCCCCGTCCCGGGGCGGTCGGCGAGATCACCGTCGAGGTGGCCGAGGCGGAGGGGGACGATCCGCCGTCCGATGTGTTCCGGTTGCTCGTGAAGCGGGACGGCGAGGTCGTCGAGACGTACCCGGGCGTCACGACCAAACGCAGCAAGGAGAACGTCGCCACCCGGGTCAACGCCACCTCCGAACTCATCGAGATACAGGAGTCGGGGCGCGGTGCCGCCCCCGTCAGGCCCGAACCGCAGACCGTGACCCTGGCCCCCGCCGCACCGGCGCCATCCGGAGCGGGCGCGTTGAGCCCCGAGGTGTACGTCGGCGACGCCGACAGCCGGACCGGTCTGGGCGGGCTCGAAGCGGTGGAGGAGGTCACCACCGTCGCGGTGCCCGATCTGATGAGCGCGTACGAACGCGGGCTGCTCGACCTGGAGGCGGTCGTGTCCGTGCAGCAGGGGCTGCTCGGACACTGCGAGCTGATGGGCGACCGCGTCGCCATCCTCGATCCGCCGCCGGGGCTGAGTCCGCAGCAGATCCGCACCTGGCGCACCGGCCGTGCCAACTTCGACTCCAAGTACGCCACGCTCTACTACCCCTGGATCCGGGTCGCCGACCCCGTCTCCGGGCGGGCGCAACTCGTCCCGCCGAGCGGTCACATCGCCGGCGTCTGGGCCCGCAACGACGATTCGCGCGGTGTGCACAAGGCGCCGGCCAACGAGGTGGTCCGGGGTGCTGTCGCCCTCCAGACCCAGTTGACCAAGGGCGAGCACGACCTGCTCAACCCGATCGGCCTGAACTGCATCCGGTCCTTCCCGGGCCGCGGCATCCGGATCTGGGGAGCCCGAACCCTGGCCTCGGACCCTGCCTGGCGCTACCTGAACGTCCGGCGCCTCTTCAACTACTTGGAGGAGTCGATCCTCGCCGGTACGCAATGGGTCGTCTTCGAACCGAACGACGACGCCCTGTGGGCGCGCATCCGGCGCACGGTCTCGGCGTTCCTGGTCAACGAGTGGCGCAAGGGGGCGCTGTTCGGGCTCACACCGGAGGAGGCGTTCTACGTCAAGTGCGACCGGGAGACGAATCCGCCCGAGAGCATCGACGCGGGCCAGGTCGTCTGCGAGATCGGGGTGGCACCGGTCAGGCCGGCCGAGTTCGTCGTCTTCCGCCTCTCCCAGCTGAGCGAGGGCAGCGGCGGCGTCGACGAGTAGCGCCCCACCGGGGCCGGGCCGCGGCAGCGCGGACGTCGGGTCACGGCAGCGCGGCTGTCGGATCACGGCAACGCGGCCGTCCCGAGGTCCGCCGACAAGACCTGAGGTCCACCAAGCGGTAAGAGCGGTATGAGCGGTAAAGGAGCCTGCTGTGCCACTTCCCGATCTCGACAGCACCGTCGGTGCGTCCTTCGGCCTCGAATTCGACAGCGTCGTCATCAAGCAGATCACCGAGGTCAGTGGTCTGAAGATGGAGCAGGACGTCATCGAGCTGAAGCAGAACACCGCCGACGGCCGCTATGCCATCAAGAAGCTCCCCGGCCGGCCGAAGGCCGGTGAGGTGACCGTGACCCGGGGGCTCACCGAGGACAACAGCTTCGAACGGTGGATCAAGGACTCGCGGTTCGGCCGGATGCCCACGGCCCGGCGCAACGGAGCGGTCATCGTGTACGACCACGAGGGCGTCGCCATCAAGCGCTACAAGCTCATCAACGCCTGGCCGAAGTCCCTGGAAATCGGCACGCTCAAGGCCGGTGACACCTCGGTGCTGACGGAGAAGCTCGCGATCACGTACGAGAGCATGGAAGTCGACTGATGCGGCGTTCGACATCGACATCGACACCGACACCGACACCGGCATCCGCCGCGGCAGCCGCGCAGACCGCGGTCGCGGAAGGAGCGGAACGGCCGGAGCGGACGGCGCGACCGGACGGAGGCGCATCGCCGGGGCGCGGCGGGAAGTCCGCCCAACGGGACACGCTGCGCACCGAGTTCACCTTCGAGCTGCCGCGCGGATACGTCGACGAGGCGGGCACCGTGCACCGCACCGGGACCATGCGGCTGGCGACCGCACGCGACGAACTCGTGCCGCTGCGGGACGACCGGGTGCGCGAGAACTCCGCGTACCTTTCGGTCGTGCTCATCGCACGGGTCGTCACCCGGATCGGCACGATCGACGACATCCATCCCGGCGTCATCGAGGACCTCTTCGCCTCCGACCTGGCTTTTCTCCAGGACTTCTACCGGCGGATCAATGCCGAGGGCCACACTCGCGCCGCCGTCACCTGCCCGTCGTGCCAGGAGGAGTTCGCGGTGAATCTCGCCGGTGGCCGCCTGGGGGAATCGTGACGTACGCGGCCGACCTGCTCTACGAGGAGGTCGCGTACCTCGCCTACCACTTCCACTGGCCGCTCGACGAGCTGCTGGATCTGGAACATCCGGAACGTCTGAGGTTCGTCGCACAGGTCGCTCGCCTGAACGGGCAGTAGCGAGAAACGCGGGGAGGGGCGGGAGAGTTCATGGGCCTGATGTCCTGGCTGCGTGGCGACGGGCGCACGGAGAAGGGGGCGCGGACGGGCGCGGAAGGCTCCGCGGCGGACCCGGCGGACCCGGCGGACCCGGCGGCGTCGGCGGATCCTGCCGCTTCGGCGGCGGTCCCCGGCACGGGGCGGGCGGAGCCGCCCGCGGAATCCTCCGTACCGGGCGGTGCTGCGCATGAGCGCCTTGATCTGAGCGAACTCCCGCCCCTTCAGCGGACGCTGGGGGGCCAGGACCTCGTCGTGAACCCCTCCGGGTTCCAGGAAGCTCTCACCACCCGGCGCGACGTCTCGCTCGGCACGCCGCTCGGTCATCTGGTCAGCCCGGACGCCCCCACGGGGCTCCTGCGCGGGATCACCGACCCGGCCCCGGCGGACGCGGGCGGCGGCGCCTCGGTGCAGCGGACCGGGGAGCGGACGGCGGGGGCGGTGCCGGAGCCGGTGTCCGGGTCGGTGCCGGGGTGCGCTGTGGAGTTTCCGATGCGCAGGGGAGCCGGGTCGGCGTCCGGGTTCGGCAGCCCTGCTACGTCCGGGACCGACGGTTCCGCCTCGTCCGGGGCCGACGCCTTCTCCGCTTCCGGGCTCGTCGGGGTGCAGCGGTCGGCGGGCGGGCAGGCGCCGGAGATGACATCGGCCGGGGACTCGGCCGTGGCCGGTTTGCCGGTACGGCACCTGGTGGGCGAACAGCTCCTGGGGGTGGCGGTGCCGGAGCCGTCCGGGCCGCGGCCCGTGACCCCTCCGCCGCCCGTTCAGCGTGAGGTGCCGTCCCCGGGCGCGGCCCGCCCCCGACGTGCGCCCGGTCTCGGCGCGCCGCTGCCGGGCCTGCCGCCCACCGCGCAGCGCCGCGCCGCCGCCACGGCACCGGACCCGGCGGCGGATGCGGGGGACCTCCCGGTTTCCCGGAGCGCGGAGGGTGTGGACGCCCGGCCCGCTGCCGGTTCCCCCACGGCGCCCGACGCGCCCGACGCGTTCGAGTCGGCAGTGGGCCGGGAGTCGGCCTCGCCCCCGTTGCCGACGTCCGGGCCGGACGCGTCCACGGCCCCCCTGCTCGGTGACGATCCCCTGTTCCCCGCACCGCCGGGGCCCGACCCCGTCCCTGCTGCGGGCCCGGAGGTGCAGCGCTCGTCCGGGGCAGGGATGCCGACACCCCTGTCGCCGCCCGCGGCCACCGGACCGCTCGCCGGGCTGCTGGCCGACCGGCCGCTGTCGCTCCGGTCCGGACACGGGGGCTCGGACGGGGGCCGCGCCGCGGTCGCCGTACAGCGTTCGGGAGGGGCGGGCGGGTTCGCACCCGTGGGATCGGGCGGCAGCCTCGCAGACACCGCCGCCGTCACCACCGCCGATGCCGTTCCGGTGCGATGGCCCCCCGATGGGGCGGCGGGCCGGGCGGTCGTGCCTCTGCAACGTGACACCACGGCGTCGGGCAACGCCCCGGGGCCCGGCGCGGCGCACGGTGCCGGAACGGGCATCGGAACCGGCATCGGCACGGGGATCGGAACCGGCGTCGGGATCGGCGCGGGGTACGGGCCGGGCGGCCATCGGCCGCCGACGCCCGCTCTGCAACGCCTGGCGGCCCAAGGACCGCCGGTGCCGCGGTCGCTGTCGGCGTCCGGCGCCCTCTCCGCGCCCCCGGCGTCCCCCGCGTCCGCCGTGCCCGTCGGGGACTTCACCACGGCGGGTTCGGCCGCCGTCGCCGCGGGAGTGGCCCAGCGGATGGCGGACGGCAGTGTCGTGTTCGGCACGCCTCGGCCCGCCTACTCCGTGCCGGTCGTCCAGCGCGAGACGGAGAGCGAGGAACCGCCTCCTCCGGACCCGCCCCCCGAACCCGATCCCGTTCCCGAACCGGAGCCCGGGTCCGCGCCCGATGCTCCCGGAACCCCGGAAGCCCACGTCCAGGCACCCGGCGGGGCGCCGCCCGTCGTCACCGACGAGCTGGTCCGCGCCCTGTACCCGCCGCTCAGCAGGCTCTTCAAGGCGGACCTCCGGCTGGAACGCGAGCGGGCGGGCTTCCTCATCAACACCCGCCACTGATGGAGGGCATCGGGCGGCACACGGCCGCAGGCAGTCGGCCGGCCGAGCAGTCGGGCAGCACGGCAGCGACAGCACAGCAGCGACACCACAGGGAATGGAGAGGTACGCGCCATGGCCACCGACCGGAACGACGATCCCGCCGTCAGCGTCTGCTTCGTCGTCACGATCGACGACATCGAACTCGGGTCGTTCAACACCTGTGACGGGCTGGGCTGCGAAGTGGTGCTCGAAACACGGGAGGAGGGCGGGAACAACGGCCACCTGTGGCAGTTGCCGACCCGTCTGAAGTACTCCAACGTGAAGCTCTCCCGGCCGCTGACCAGGGAGACCGAGAAGGTCGCCCGTTGGTTCGCCACCATGACGACCGGGTTCAGCCGCAAGACCGCGCACATCGAGGCCCGGACCGGGGACGGGCAGAAGGTGGCCCAGTGGGGGCTGCTGGAGGTCGTTCCGGTCCGCTGGACGGGCCCCTCGTTCACCCCCGAATCGCCCAAGGTGGCGATGGAGACGATCGAGATCGCCCACCACGGCTATGTGATGGAGGGCTGACGGTCGTGAGCGGTGCGGGTCCCATCGCGTTCAGTGCCGCCGGCACGGCCGGGGCGTCGGCCGGTGCGAAGGCGGGCCGGGGAGGTTCGGCCCGGCCCAAGCTGGAGCACGCCTATCTGGAACTGCGGACGCCGCCGACCGGCGGTGGCCTCACCCCGGGCGGCCCCTGCGGCCGGATCGACTTCCAGTTCAACCCCAAGGAGCTGAGCCTCACCAAGGCCGCGTCCTGGAAGCGGAGTCCGGCCAAGGGCGCCAAGAGTTCCGGCCCTCCCGAGTACCAGGGTTCGCAGCCCAGCAAGCTCACCGTCGAGATGTTCTTCGACGCGGGCGACACCCACGACACCCGCGTGGTGACCTCGGTGGAGCAGCTCTTCGCCTGCTGTGTGCCGACGAACGAGACCCGCCAACAGCAGCGCTCGTCGCCGCCCTGGGTGGTGTTCCACTGGGGCGGGCTCACCGGGTTCCCCGGCTACGTCAGCCAAGTACAGGCGAAATACACCCTGTTCACCACCTCGGGCGTGCCGATCCGGGCCGTCTGCCAGGTGACGATGGAGGAGATCAGCGGCGACACCCCGGGGCAGAACCCGACCTCGGGCGCCCTGGCGGCCCGACGGGTCCACCGGCTGGACGCCGGGGACTCGCTGCCGTCGCTGGCCCAGCGCGAGTACGGCGACCCGGCCGCCTGGCGGGTGATCGCGGAGGCGAACGGGATCGACGATCCGCTGCGGCTGGCCCCCGGACGTCATCTGCTGCTGCCCGCGCCGGACGAGCTGAAGCGGCTCGAAGAGGGCGGCCGGGGCGGAGGGCGGTCCTGATGGCCCGGTCGGGCGTCGCGACGGCACTGGTGGTGGAGTTCGGCGGCCGCCCGCTGCCGGCCACGTTCGTGAACACGCTGGTCGACGGGTACGTCGACGACAGCCGGACGCTGCCCGACCTGTTCCTGCTGCGCTTCCGGGACCCGGACCGGGTGCTGCTGGAACAGGCCGGGCTGCGGATCGGCAGCGAGGCCCGGCTGCTGGCCCGCGCGGGCGGCGACTCCGCCCCGAAGCCGCTGCTGAAGGGGGTGGTCACCGCCCTGGAGGTGGAGCTCGACGAGACCGGCACCTTCACCGTCGTGCGCGGGCTCGACGAGTCGCACCGGCTGTTCCGGGGGCGGCGGGTGGCCAGCTACCAGAACATGACACTCGCCGATGTCTGCGCCCGGGTGGCCCAGCGGGCCGGGCTGAAGCCGGGGAACGTGGACGTGGCCGGACCCGTACTCGAACACATCGCCCAACCCAATGTCACCGACTGGGAGTTCATCCGTGATCTCGCGGAGGAGGCGGGTGCCCAGGCGTATGTGCTCGACGGGCAACTGCACATCACCCGCCCCGCCGAGGCGAGCGGTGCGCCCGACGGATCGGCCCGCGCCGACCGCGACCCGCTGGTCCTGGAGATGGGCAGCAACCTGTTGCGCTGTCGCGCCGGGGTGTCCTGCGCCGAGCAGGTGTCCGAGGTCGAGGTGCGAGGCTGGGACGTCAAGGCCAAGGCGCCGTTGGTCGGACGGGCGCCCGCGGGCCGGTCGTCGACACTGGAGCTCGGGGTGAGCGCGGCCGATGTGACCGCACCGTTCGGCGAGGCGCGCTTCGTGGTCACGGACGCGGCGTACGGGGAGCAGGCGCAGGTGGACCGGGCGGCGAAGGCGCTGGCGGAACGGATCGCCGGATCGTTCGCGGAGCTGGAGGCGGTGATCCGGGGGAACCCGGAGGTGCGGGCGGGCAGCGCGGTGGCGCTCAACGCGGTGGGGGCGCCGTTCGAGGGGCGGTACACGGTCACCTCGTCGCGGCACGTGTTCGACCCGGTGCGCGGGTACGAGACCTGGCTCACGGTCTCCGGACAGCAGGAACGCTCGCTGTTCGGGCTGACCGGTGGCGGCGGGGGATCCGGCGGACCGGGGACGGGGAACGGCGGCGGGTCGCGGTGTGCGGGGCTGGTCAGCGGCACGGTGACGGACACTCATGACCCGAAGGGCTCCGGCCGGGTCAAGGTGCGGTTCCCCTGGCTGTCGGACGAGTACGCCAGCGACTGGGCGCGCACGGCGCAGTCGGGCGGGACGAGTGGTGGCGAGGCGTTCATCCCCGAGGTCGGGGACGAGGTCCTGGTCGGGTTCGAGCACGGGCATCTGGACCGCCCGTACGTCCTCGCCGGTCTGTACAACGGGAAGGACCGGCCGTCACAGGGCAGCGGCGGGGGCGGCGATCCCCGTGGCAGCGGTGGCAGTGGTGGCAGTGACGGGGGCGGCGGTACGGCAGGTGCCGTGGCCGCCGCCATGGCCGGCGCCCCGGCCGCTTCCGAGGGCGGGGCCTCCGCCACGAACTCCGTCTCCGGTCCGGCCCCTTCCTCCGGTTCCGCGCAGGGGACCCCGTTGGTGGACCCGACCAGCGGAGCCGTCAACCGCCGGTCGATCGCCTCCAAGAGCGGGAACCAGCTGGAGATCCTCGACGGTGCGGACGGGCCGCAGGGCGTACGACTCCTCACCGGCGACGGCAAGTTGAAGATCGACCTCGATCGCAGGGGCACCGCCATCGTGATCAACAGCGACGGCAGCGTGACCATCGAGGCCAAGCAACAGGTCTCGATCAGGGCGTCGCACGGTGTCGCACTCGACGGCGGGCAGGGCACACTCGAACTCAGCGGTGACAGCGTGACGTTGACATCCCGGGGCGGGGTCCGGGTGGACGGGGGCACCGGAGAGGTGGCGCTCTCCACCGGTGGCACGGTGAACGTCAGGGGCGCGCAGGTCGCCGTCGACGGAACACAGCGCACCGACATCAGGGGCGGCAGCTCCCTCGCCATCAACGCGCCCCTGGTGAAGATCAATTGACGAACCCCGCACACGGTTGCGGCAACAGATCCGGGCACGGGAGCGGATCCGGGCACAGAACAACGGAAAGAGCGCCCGAACGGGGCACGGGACGAGAGGAACGGGCAAGCGATGCCAATGATCTCCATGCCTGCAGCGCGGGTCGGCGACCCCACCGCACATCCGGGCACGATCGGTCCGCCCGGCGTTCCGACGGTGCTCATCGGCGGGCGACCGGCCGCCACCGTCGGCACCCAGCACACATGCGCGTTCCCGCCGCCCGCGGTGCATCCGCCGTCCGTGATCGTGCCGCCCGGCAGCACCTCGGTGCTGATCGGCGGGCGGCCCGCCGCCCGGATCGGGGACAAGGCCGCCTGCGGCGCCACCGTGGTGTCCGGTTGCCCGACGGTGCTGATCGGAGGCTGAGCGCCCATGGGGCAGGAGTTCATCGGCGCGGGCTGGGCGTTCCCGCCACGCACCGACGCCACGGGTTCCATCGCCCTGGTACGCGGCGAGCACGAGTTGGAGGAGTCGATCCGGCTGATCCTGGCGACCTCGCCGGGCGAGCGGCCGATGCGGCCGGAGTTCGGCTGCGGGATCAACGACTACGTGTTCGCCCCGGCGGACGCGGGTACGGCCGGGCAACTCGCCTACGAGGTACGCCTCGCGCTGGACCGGTGGGAGCCCCGGATCGAGGTGACGGAGGTCGTCGTCCGCTTCGACGAGGCCGACGAGGGCGTCCTGTACATCGACATCGGCTACACCGTCCGCGGCGCCAACGACCCCCGGAACCTGGTCTTCCCGTTCTATGTGATCCCGGAGCACGAGGAGGTGGACCGAGCGTGACGCTGCCCAGCCCGCATCTGGACGACCGGCGCTTCCAGGGCCTGGTCGACGAGGCGAAACGGCTCGTCCAGCAGCGCTGCCCCGAGTGGACCGACCACAACGTGTCGGACCCCGGCGTGACCCTCATCGAGGCATTCGCGACCATGGTCGACCAGCTCGTCTACCGGGTGAACCGGGTGCCGGAGAAGAGCTACCTGACCTTCCTCGACCTGATCGGGGTCCGGCTGCACCCGCCCACCGCCGCCCGCACCGATGTGACCTTCCGGCTCGCCGCGCCCCGGCCCGAACCGGTCCGGGTGCGGGCGGGCACGGAGGTGGCCACCGTCCGCACGGAGACCGAGGAAGCCGTCGTGTTCACGACGGTGCGTGAACTGTCCGTCGTGCCGTGCGAGTTCGCGTACCTCGCGACCTGGGCGGCGTCCGGGGACGCCGTCGAGCGGACCGAGGAGCTGGCCCTCGGCAGGGCCGTTCCCTGCTTCGACACCACACCCGCGCCCGGCGACGCCCTCTATCTCGGGCTGTCCGCGGCCGTTCCGTCGGGGGTCGTCGCGCTGCGGCTGGACTGCGCGGTGGAGGGCGTCGGAGTGGACCCGTCGCGCCCGCCACTGCTCTGGGAGGCGTGGGACGGCGGCGCCTGGGCGGTCTGCGAGGTCGAGAAGGACGACACCGGCGGCTTCAACAGGTCGGGGGAGCTGATCCTGCACCTTCCGGAGGGGCACGCCCCGGCCGTCGTCGTGCGCCGGACCGGGGGCTGGCTGCGCTGCCGTCTGGTGGAGGCCGAACCGGGGCAGCCCACCTACATGGCGCCCCCGGTGGTGCGGGGGATCAGGGCGTTCACCATCGGCGCCACCGTCGGCGCCGTGCACGCCGAGACCGTGACCGACGAGGTGCTCGGGCCGGCCGAGGGAGTCCCCGGGCAGGTCTTCACGGTGAGCCGTCCGCCGGTCGTGCCCGGCGAGTTCGTCGTCGAGGTGGCCGATCCGGGACGGGGACCGCACGCGACGGAGTGGACCCGCGTCGACGACTTCGCGCACTCCGGCCCCGACGACCGGCACATCACGCTCGACCCCAACTCGGGGCGGGTCGAATTCGGCCCCGCGGTGCGGGAGCGGGACGGGTCGATCCGTTACTACGGGGCGGTGCCGCCGAAGGGCGCCACCGTGCGCGTGCGCGCGTACCGCACCGGCGGCGGCCTGCGCGGCAACGTCGCCCGCTCCACGCTCCGGGTGCTGCGCAGTGCCATCCCGTACGTGGCCCGGGTGGAGAACCGGCGACCCGCACTCGGCGGGGTCGACGGCGAGACGGTGGACAGCGCCCGGGTGCGCGGCCCCATGACGCTGCGGACCCTGCACCGGGCCGTCGTGCCGCACGACTACGAGCTGCTGGCCCGGGAGGTCGCCCCCGACGCCTCCCGGGTGCAGTGCATCCCGGCCGGTGGCGACTCGGACGTCGAGGCGGGCGGGGTGCGGCTGCTCGTCGTGCCGGCCGGGCGCAGCGACGAGCAGGGTCGCATCCAGTTCGACGAGCTGATCCCGCCGCAGCACACCCTCGCCCTGATCGCGGGCCATCTCGACGAACGCCGTCCGATCGGCGCCCGGTTGGTGGTCGAGCCGCCCTACTACCAGGGGGTCACCGTGGTCGCCAGGGTCCAGGCCCGCCGGGGTTCCGTGCCGGAGCGGGTGCGCGAGGAGGCGCTGGAGGCCCTCTACCGCTACTTCAACCCGCTCAGCGGCGGGCCCGGCGGCGAGGGCTGGCCGTTCGGGCGGCCGATCCAGTCGGGCGAGGCGTTCGCCGTGCTCCAACAGGTGGCCGGGGTGGACCTGGTGGAGGACGTACGCCTCTTCCCCGCCGACCCCGTGACCGGCCGGCGAGGCGAACCCACCACCAGGATCACGCTGGACCGGCATGCCCTGGTGTTCAGCTACGAGCACCAGCTCCGGGTACGGGAGGGCTGAGCATCGTGCGCACCGCCGTGTCCGGCCTGCCGACCCCGCATCCGCTGATCGAGCAGCTTCCCGCCGTCTACCTGGAGCAGGACTTCCTGCAACGGTTCCTGGGGGCGCTCGACGACGTGCTCGCCCCGGTCCTGCTCGCCATCGACAACCTGCCCGCCCACCTCGACCCCCGCAGCGCCCCCGACGACTTCCTCGCGTGGCTGGCCCAGTGGGTGGCCGTCGAACCGCACGAGAACCATCCGGTCGGGCAACGGCGCGCGGCGGTGCGCGGCGCGGTGGAACGGCACAGCCGACGCGGTACCCGGCGCGGCCTCGCGGAGGCGGTGTTCCTGGAGACCGGGATCGAACCGGACATCGTCGAGAGCGGGGGCACGGCGTGGTCGTCGACCCCGCACACGCAGTTCCCGGGCGGGCCGCGGCCGTGGGTGACGGTGCGGGTCCGGGCGGCGCAGCCGTACCGGATCGACCGGGTACGGCTGGAGGAGCTGATCCGTTCGGAGATACCGGCGCATGTGGGCTTCGACCTGGAGGTGTCGTGATCTGCGAGGTGTGCGGGCAGAACAACGCGCCGGGAACGCCGTTCTGCACGTCGTGCCAGGCGTTCCTGGAATGGGAGGAGGAGCGCGGGACGGGCGTGGCGGGTGGTGGTCCGGGCGGTACGGGTGGGGGTGCGGGGTCAGGTGCGGGGTCGAGGTCGGGTGCAGGGTCGGGGTCGGGTGGAGGCGGGGGTTCGAGTTCCGGTGGAGGAGCGGGTTCCGGTGAAGGAACGGCGGGTGGTGCGGGTTCATCGGGCGGCGTAGGCGGTGACTCATACGCCCCTCCTGCCCCTCTCGCCCCACCTGCCACTCCCGTCCCCCCTGCCACTCCCGCCCCTCCTGCCTCTGCTGTTTCCACCTCGCAGCCGCAGCCGCAGCCGCAGCCGCAGCCGCAGCCGGAGCCGGAGCCGGAGCCGCAGCCGCGACCGGTATCGCGACCGCAGTCACCGAACCGGCCGGTCGCCGAACCGTCCCGGCCGCCCGCCGCCACCGCCACCGCCGCCCCGCGCCGGCCCGGTGACCAGCCGGACGTGTCCGTGCCCGGCCCCGAGGCATTCCCCGACGCATCGACCGCACCCGCGCCCGTACCGCCCGGACCACCGGCCGCAGCGCCCGTCCGCTGCCCCAACTGCCGTACGGAGAACGCCCCGGACCGCACCCTGTGCATCCGCTGCGCCCTGCTTCTGGACCCGGGGCCGCCTCCCGAGGCCCGGCTTCCGTGGTGGCGCAGGATCCT
The DNA here is from genome assembly GCF_042266885.1 of Streptomyces sp. NPDC056061. Taxonomy (NCBI): domain Bacteria; kingdom Bacillati; phylum Actinomycetota; class Actinomycetes; order Kitasatosporales; family Streptomycetaceae; genus Streptomyces; species Streptomyces sp. NPDC056061. Next base: position 378,434 of record NZ_JBHJWQ010000003.1, read on the forward strand.
GCGGGGGCGACGGCGTCAGGCGCCCGTCGCGGGGAGCCGTCCGCGGCGTCGGCTGTGGCGCCGTCCGCGCCTGGCACTGCCCATCGTGCTGATCGTGGTCGCCTGCGGAGTCTGGTTCGCCCTTCCGCACCTGTCCGGCTGGCTCGGTCTCGCCAAGGACGAGACCGGAACGCCGGAGGCGGTGCCGCCCGCCCGGTTCAGGGCCTCCAGCCGGGCGCCCGGCCATCCCGCGGGCGCCGCGTTCGACGGTTTCAACAACCGTTACTGGGCGCCCGCGGCGGCGGGGCCGGAATCAGGGGTGGGGCAGTATGTGGAGTGCGACTTCGAGCAGCCGGTGCGGGTGCTGAAGCTTGTCGTCTTCGCCGGTACGTCGACGAAGATGGACGAGTTCCTCACTCAGGCCCGCCCGGCCCGCATCACCGTCCTGCTCACCTCCGCCGACGGCGGGGAGACGAGCAAGGAGATCAGGGTCAAGGACCAGCCAGGTCAGCAGACCTTCGACCTGCGCGGTTCGGAGGTGGTCCGGGCCCGGCTCACGACGACCAGCACCCACGGAGCGGGCCCCGACCGGCGCATGGCCGTCGCCGAGGTCGAGTTCTTCGGCCGACGGTCCTGACCTTTCGGCCGGTGATCGACGGCCGACGCAGGGAACGGGCCATGCTGCCCGTCCCGCTCATCCCGTCGCGTTCTCCGACCGTTCCGCGGTGCCGCCCGAACGCAGTGCGACCAGGGCGTCCGCCTGGGAGAGCCCGCTCTCCTCGACCACGCCGCGCACGCTCTGCGCCTCGCGCACGAGCACGAACCGCACCTGTCCGTCGGGATCGGTCCGATAGCCGTACACAGCCGGCCGCGGCAGGGAGTTGTAGTGTCGTGCGCCGCGCGTGCCGCGTACGCGTCGCGTCCGTCCAGTTCATGCACAGGTGCTGCCATGCGCCCATCATGGTCGGACGGCCCGCCGATCTCGCCCGGTCTCCGGCACGGGCCGAGAACCGGTCTCCGGTACGGGCCGAGGACCGGTCTCCGGTACGGGCCGAGGACCGGTCTCCGGTACGGGCCGAGGACCGGTCTCCGGTACGGGCCCAGGACCGGACGGCGCCCCGTCCGACCCGCCCGCGGGGCGCGTGCACCCGTTCCCCCGCCTCGCCGCCCGCTACCCCCTCACCCCGTCGAACTCGATGTGCAGGTGCCGGGGCCCGCGGAGCACGGCGTTCCGGCGGTACGGCGGCGGGTCCTCCACCAGACGCGGGTTGTCGAGCCGCCGGGCGAGCTCGGCCAGGGCGGTCTGGGCCTCCAGACGGGCGAGGGGCGCGCCGAAGCAGTTGTGGATGCCGCTGCCGAAGCCGAGGTGCTGGTTGTCCTCGCGGTCCGGGTCGAAACGGTCCGGCTCGGCGAACCGTTGCGGATCACGGTTGCCGGAGGCCAGTACGAGCCAGAGGGCGGACCCCTTGGTGATGGTGGTGTCGCAGATGTCGATGTCCGCGAGAGTGGTGCGCTGCGGCAGCAGTTGCACGGGCGGCTCGAAGCGCAGCAGTTCCTCCACGACCGGGACGGCGAAATGGGGGTCGTCGCGCAGCCGTGCCAGCACATCGGGGTTGCGCAGCAGGGTGAGCATCCCGTTGGTGATCAGATTGACGGTGGTCTCGTGGCCGGCGATCAGCAGCAGTGCCGCGGTGCTGAGCAGTTCCATCCGGCTCATCCGCCCGTCGGGGCCGTGCTGGGCGACCAGTGCGGAGAGCATGTCGTCGCCGGGCGCGCTGCCGCGTTCGTCGATGAGCCCGGACAGGTACGTGCCCAGTTCGGTCCGGGCCTGTTGGACGACGCGTCGCCGCTCGCCGGGATCGTCGTCCGGGTCCGGGTCGAGCCCGGCGGCGATGGTGTCGGCCCAGGTGTGGAAGCGCGCCTCGTCCTCGCGCGGCACGCCGAGCAGGCGGCAGATCACGGTGACGGGAAAGGGGTACGAGAAGTCGTCGACGAGATCGACCCGCTTCCGGTCCCCGAAGCCGTCGATGAGACCGGAGACGATCCCGTCCAGCTCACCGCGCATGTCGTGGATGCGTCGCGGCGTCTCCGGCGGTCCGAACGGTCGCATCGTCATCCGGCGCAGCCGGTCGTGCTCGGGCGGGTCGAGCCGGAGGAACGAGGGCGGCAGTACCGACGCGTCGTCGTCGTCCCGGAGCAGGCTGTCGCCGGCGCCGGGGGAGAGGTTGCGGGCGTCCGAGCTGACCCGCGGGTCGTGCAGCAGGCTCTTGATCTCCCAGTACGTGCTGACGATGAACAAGCTGTCTCCTCCGCGGATGACCGGCGTTTTGCGGAGTTCGGCGTACAGCGGGTAGGGGTCGGCGCGGTTGGCGGGGTCGAGGATCTGCCGCAGGAGTACGTCAGGCGTCATGGTGGCGGTCCTTGGAGGCGCGAGGGGCGGGGGCGAAGGATGGGGAACAACGGGCACCGAACAACGGAAGAGGCGCACGAGGTGTCGGCCGCACGGACCGTCGGACGCACGCGGTGTCGGCCGTACGAGGTGTCGGCCGCACGGATCGTCGGACGCACGCGGTGTCGGCTGCGCGGGTGGCGGACGGGACGGGGTCAGCCCCCGGCCGGGGTGAACGTGATCCGCTGGTCGGTCGGCGCGTAGCCACTCACCGTGACGGACGGCCCGTGGCTGGGCAGGGAGGGGTCCGGGAACTCGGCCGGGACCGGGCGCAGACCCTCCGGACGACGATCCACCGAGGCGTACGGCGGCGGGAACGGCGCGGCCGACTCGATCTGCCGCCGGTAGAACTCCAACCACTTCGTCTGGTCGAAGGTGACGGCGGCGATGACCCGGTCCTGATACCCGTACACGCAGGTGAAGCGGTGATCGGGGAGTGAGCCCTGGGCGACGACGATCTCCTCGCCCAGGGACGGAACACCGACCGACTTGATGTTGACGCCGAACTGGGCGGACCAGAACGCCGGCACCCACAGGTGCGGGCGACGCTCCGAACTGCTGCTGACCATGTTGTGCGCGGCGGTCTCGGCCTGTGCGACGGCGTTGCCCCAGTGCTCCAGGGACAGGAACTGGTACCCGAAGAGCGGATGCGGGGAGCGGGCGACGTCACCGGCGACGAAGACGTCGTCCGTGACGATGCCCCGGACGTCGAAGGCCCGGCATCCGGCGTCGCAGGCGATGCCGCGCGGACCGGCGCCGAGCCCGGAACCGGCGAGCCACCCCGTGTTCCGGGACGCGCCGAGCGAGACCACCGCGACATCGGCGTCGACGGTGGTGCCGTCGGACAGATGGGCACGCCGCAGGCGCCCCGCCGTGTCGCCCTCCAGCGCGGTGACCATGATTCCGCACCGCAGATCGACACCGTTCTCGCGTTGCAGTTCCGCGGCCACTCGGCCGACGACTCCGCCGAGCGCGCCCACCAGCGGCGCCGCACCGCGTTCGGCGACGGTCACCGCCAATCCGCGCTCGCGGCAGGCCGAGGCGATCTCCGAACCGGTGAACCCCGCGCCGATGACGAGCACCCGCCGGGGCGACGCCGCCAGCCGCCGTTGCAACCGGGCCGCGTCGTCACGGGTGCGCAGGACGAAGACCCCGTCGAGCCGGGCCTCCGCCTCGTGCGGCCAGGGCCGGGCATGCACACCGGTGGCGATCAGCAGCCGGTCGTACTCCACCTCGTCCCCGTCGGCGAGGCGCACCCGCCTGGTCGCCATGTCCAGCCCGGTGGCGGCGACGCCGAGCCGCCAGTGGGCGTCGATGGCCGTACGCCGGGGCAGCGCGGTGCGGTCCGCCTCCGCCCGGCCCAGCAGCACCTGCTTGGACAGCGGCGGCCGGTCGTACGGCTCGTGGGGCTCGTCCCCGATCAGCGTGAGCGACCCGGTGAAACCCTCCTCGCGAAGAGTCTCCGCGGCCCGCAGACCTGCCAGCGAGGCGCCGACGATCACGATGCGCCCCTCGCGCCTGAACCGTTCCAGGGACCCGTCGGCGTTCACCGGTCGGCCCCCCGTCCACCGACGGCCGCGTCGCCGTGGTCGTCCTCCACCAGGATCGCCTGCACCGGACACGCGGCGGCGGCCCGCATCACCTGCTCCCGCTGCGTCTCGTCGGCGTGCGGCTTGTACAGCAGCGCCTCGTCGCCGTGCATGGCGAAGACGTCGGGCGCGAGGAAGGCGCACTGCGCGTACCCCTGGCACCGATTGAGATCGACGACAAGCCTCATCAAAGGGCCGTCCTTCCGGCGTTCCGAGTAGTACCCCCGTGCCTCAGCCTGTGAGCGCCGCAGCGGTTCCGCGAGCGAGCGCGGCCCAATGGAGTCATCGCACGCGAGGCCCCCTCACCCCACCGGAGGCACGACACATCGGGGCGGCCCGTACCGGAGCCGACGGACCCGCCCCTCCCGGACACCCGCCCCTCCCGGACACCCGCCCCTCCCGGACACCCGCCCCTCCCGGACACCCGCCCCTCCCGGACACCCGCCCCTCCCGGACACCCGGATACCCGAAACCCCGATACCCCGATACCGAAAAATATGGAGAAACCCCTTGACTCGTGCCAAAAGCGGAGGAAAATCTCTAATACACCAGAAAACCAGAGCGAGTCGCACCATCGGCGAAGACGTTCGTCGAGCCGAGTGACCCACTTCGTGGCTCTGGCCAGGCCCCCGGCGGATCCACCCGATTCCGGAGTTTTCAACGACGGTTGAAACCCACGGAACAGGGAGGGACTACCGGGGACTGTCTTGTGTCCGGGCCCCGGAGCCCCGGTTTCCTGAGTGATGCGGACGGACGCGGACGCCTGCGCCGATGCATGCGCCGCCCTCTTCCGGGTCCCGCCCCGACCTCCGGGAAACTCCGGCCGACGCGGTCGTGCATCCGGGCGCCATCGACCCCGCTGCCGGATGCGGCGGGCGGCCCACCGAATGACCCACCCCGGGTACGGCTGCGCCGCGACGGGCGCCGACGCCTGAATGCGCAGGACCGTTCCTGGTAGGCCATGCCAACGTGTGCAGCGCATGGGCGTCCCGTTCAGGGGCGTCGCACCTTGCCCGAACGGCGTGCCGACGAGTGTCCGGGCGCCGCCCCCGTACGGACGGTCGTCGAAGGGGCCGAGGTGGGGGCGTGCGCGATCCGGCTGCTCCGGCGACGCCGTATGAGCGCATCGAAGGAGATACCGCCGTGTCCCTGATCTTCGTGAACTACCGCACGCAGGACGAGGAGGCCACTGCCACGCTCGTCGAGAGAGAACTGTCCCGCGTCTTCGGGGACGAGAACGTCTTCCGGGCCGGCAAGTCCATCGGCCCCGGCAGCCGGTACCCGCAGGAACTTCTCACCGCTGTGCGCCGCTGCCGGGTCCTGCTGGCGGTCATAGGACCCCGGTGGCTGGCGAGCCGGTCCGCCGACGGCCGTGGTGCGTTGGACAACCCCGACGATTGGACGCGCCGGGAGATCTTGGAAGCATTCGAGACGGGGGCCGTCGTCATCCCTGTTCTCGTCGGCCGGACGGAACGCCTCAGGGCCGAAGACCTTCCTCCGCAGCTCGCCGTCCTCGCCGATTGTCAGTACCGTCGCCTCGATCACCGCAACGCCGATGTCGACCTCGCCCGGTTGACCCATGACCTCATCGGGCTGCTGCCCGAACTTCCTGTCGGAACCGGGGCGAACGGCCACTCCACCGGGACTTCGGCGGCGCCGGATCCCGACCGAGCGGGTGAGGTGCCGGTCAGCCGCCCGGCGCACGTGGTCGAGTGCCGACAGCGCGGTGGGATAGGCCGTATCGGCGGTGACTTCTCGGGCACGTTCGTCAGCGAGCCCCGGGGCCCCGTCCACACCGGGAGCGGCCATCTCTACCAGGTGCCCGAACAGCGTGTGGCTCCGCGTCGCCCCGAGGGCGGCGAGGACACGCGCGACGTGTCCGACCGGCGGCAAACCGACCGGCAGGAAACCGAACGGCAGCGGCCGATCCGGGACGTGCGATCGGCAGGAGCGGAGTGGTGAGCGCCCACGGCCACATATGCGTGACCGCACCGCGAGGGCCCGTCCACGGAGGTAGTGGAGATCAATACATCACGTGGACGAACTGCCCGGATGAGCGGGCGGACGGAACAAGCAGCACGCGGTTATGGATTTCTCGGGAGTACTGCCGCCACCTGGGCCGGTGCTTTGTTCCCCCGCGTCACTACGGTCGAGCCGCCGACGCATTGCTGAGGGCAGGAGCGGTGATCCTGCTGGACGGCCCCGCCGGGATCGGCCGACGAGCATCGGCGATCATGCTTCTGACGGACGCGATGGTCGATGGCGGTCGGATCGAGGAACTGCCCCCGCACCCCGGGGACGACACTTTCGACATCCGCCCCGCCGATCGCTACCTGCTGGACCTGTCCGACGTCTCCGACGAGGACTATCCGTCCGTGCAGCGCGCCCTCCTGCATCGCAGATGGCGGGTCGAGGAGTGCGGCGCCCGCATGGTCGTCGTGCTCCCGGCCGGCCTCGGGCGGATGCTCGACGCGGATCTCGTCCCACGGGTGGTCTCCCTCGAACGGCCGTCGGCCCGCCATGTCTTCAGCCGGTACCTGCGGGTGCACGGCGTGACCTGGGAGCCGAGCGAGCTGAACACCGACGAACTCACCCGTGTCTTCGCCACCGCACCCATGCGGGAGCTGGCCCGCCTGGCGGCACTTGTCGCGAGGGCCCGGGACACCAGCCTCCATGGCGCGGGTTTCGCGGAGTGGCGGGAGAGCGCCGTGTCGGCCGCGACCACATGGTCCGACGAGGTGGCCGAGCAGCTGAGGAAGCACCGGAGCGTTCCGGAACGCTCCCTGCTGCTCGCCGCCGCCATGGCCGAGGGCGCGTCGGCGGAGGCCGTGCAGTTCGCCGCCGACCGCCTGCTGGACGTCCTTGAGCACCCGCGCGACCACACGCCCACGCTGGGCAGGGCGGGCCTCGGCGAACGGTTGAGGGCACTGGACATCGAGCGCGGGGACGACGGCAGGGTCGGGTTCACCGGGCTCGCCTACGGCAGCGCGGTGAGGCGGCACTTCTGGGAGAACTTCCCCGAGGCACGGCCGGACTTCCGTGACTGGGTGGGGCAGTGCGTGGAACTCCCGGAGTTCGGCGCCGAGGACCGGACGCGACTGGTCGTCAGGTTCGCGGAGCGAGCCCTGGCCGCCGGGCGCCCCGGTGATCTGTGCGAGCTCGTGGAGCGGTGGACGGTGCCCTCGGCACGCGGGCCGTTCCGTGCCGAGGCGACAACCGCCCTGGAAGCGGGCCTCTGCCACGAACGGCACGGTTCGTACGTCCGCGGCCGCGTGTACGACTGGATCGTGAGGGCTCCCCTGAGGCCCGCACTGGCCGCCGTGCTGACGGACGTCTGCGTACGGGTGATTGCGGCAACCCATTCCGAGCAGGCGATGGTCGGACTGCTTCACCTCGTGCGACGGCAGGAAGGTGTGGAGGCCGCGGCTGCCCGTTCGGCATTGCTGACCCTGGCCCGGGGAAGTCGGGAGTTGTTCCGCCGCCTGTCCGAACACCTCGTGAATTCCGCCTCGTCACCGGGCCCCGGGCCGGACATCCTGCTGGAACTGCTGGATCCCGTCGAGTTGCGGATCACCCCGCCCCGGTCGGAGTACACCCTGGCCCGGCGGGCCGTCATGAGGGCGGGACCCGTCGCGGTCTGGACCCGACCGTCCGTACCCATTGCCCACGTGGCGGCCCTGGTGGACGAGTTGGGGCTGGAGGAGGACGTGCGGAATACGTTCATCCGGCGCCTGGTGGGCATGTCGGTGGCGGGCCGCAGGGACGCCGCGGACGGGACCCGCCGGGATTTGCTGCATGCCGAGGGCGATGTGCCCGTCGTGGAAGCGGCGACGACAACGACGTACGGGGCACGATCCGCCCCCGGACAGGACGGGGCGTAGGCCCGTAGGCGGGACGCCGGGCGGCCTACTCCGCGAGGCGTCCCAACTCCCGCAATCCGCACAGGACCTCGGCGGCCGTGGGGGCGTTGGCCGGGTCGCCGAGGTGCTGGATCATCACGCCGGACATGAGGGCGAGTTGAACGCTGCCGAGTGTCCGGACCGAGGTGTCCGGCACCTCGTCCTCGGCGACACCCGCCACGATCGCGGCGAGCCCGCGACGCCCCTGGGCCAGGCCGTCCGCCAGCGGCTCGCGCAGTTCCGGGCGTCGCCTGGCCTGCATGAACAACTCCAGCGAGGCCACCCATAGATCGGGGTGGGCGGCGAAGTCCTTGATGAGGCCGTCCCACACCTGCTCGAAATGACGCTTCGTGGAGCCGTCGGCGTCCGGGACCAGTGCCCGGCCCATGGCGTCGCCCCACTCGTCGAGGATCTCGAACAGCGCCTGGTTGAGCAGCGTTTCCCGGGAGCCGTAGTGGTAGCCGATGGCGGCCATGCTGACGCCGGCCGCGGTGGCGATGTCACGGACGCCGGTCCGGTCGTACCCCTTCTCCCGCAGGCAGGACTTGGCCCCGGCGAGGAGCGCTTCACGGTTTCCCATGCGCGGCAGCGTACCAGTGTGTTGAGCGAACGCATGAGGCGATCGCTCAACACACATGTCTTGCGCGATCGCCCAAATCTCTCTAGCGTTCCGGCCATGAGACAGACGGGGCACACCAGAAGCGTTTTCACGTGGCTCACCGCCGCCATGGCGTTGGGCGGGATCGGGCTCGGACTCGCCGCGCCCGCAGAGGCGACGGCGGGCAGGGGACCGGCGGGCGTGTCGTCGGAACGAGCGGGCGGCATGGGCGTCACGGGCGGCATGGGCGTCACGGGCACCACGGCCGCGGAGGGACGGGGAACGCGCGACACCGTCGTCGCCACCACCGGGGGAAGGGTGCGCGGCGTCGCCCACGACGGCCTGCGCAGTTTCCGGGGTATCCCGTACGCGGCCCCGCCGGTCGGTGAACGGCGCTGGGCACCGCCCGCGCCGGTGGCGGCCTGGAGCGGGGTGCGTGATGCGACGGTGCCGGGCGCGGCCTGCGCGCAGCCGAAGGGGCTGCCGGTCGGGGTGCCGAGCGAGAACGAGGACTGCCTCTACCTGAACGTCACCGCACCTGCCGCGTCCGCCGCGTCTGCCACGACCACCAGACCTGCCGCGTCCGCCGGACCTGCCGCATCTGCCGAGCCTGCCGCGTCCGCCGCATCCGTCGGATCTGCCATGCCCGCCGCATCTGCCATGACCACCGGACCTGCCGCGTCCGCCGCGTCCGTCGTATCCCCGGCGCCCGCGACCTCCGTCGCTCCCGAGGGCGGGCGCCCGGTGATCGTCTGGATCCACGGCGGCAGCCTGATGTACGGCACCGGTGACATGTACGGACCCGATCGGCTCGCCGCTGCGGGCGCGGTCGTCGTGTCCATGAACTACCGGCTGGGCGTCATGGGCTTCCTGAGCACCCCCGCCCTCGAGGACGCCGACGGTCTCGGTCTGCGTGACCAGCAGGCGGCCCTGCGCTGGGTCCGCGCGAACGCCGCCGCGTTCGGCGGTGACGCGGGCAACGTCACGATCATGGGGCAGTCCGGCGGCGGCTACAGCGTCTGCGGTCACCTCGCCTCACCGCTGTCGGCCGGGCTCTTCGACCGCGCGATCGTGCAGAGCGCACCCTGCGCCACGGGCGGTTCCCGTACCCGGGCCGAGGCAGCGGCCGACGCCGAGCGGGTCGTCGAGGCAGTGGGATGCGGGAAGAACACCGCGGCCTGTCTGCGCGCGACCCCGGTGGCCGGCCTGCTGAAGGCGTACGGCCCGTTCAACGAGCCCCGTCCCGTGGCCGGTACGGATCTGCTGCCGCTGTCCCCCGGGGAGGCGTTGCGCACCGGACGGTTCAACCGGGTGCCGGTGCTCGTCGGTGTCACCCACGACGAGGAACGCGGCGCCGTCCTCGGCCAGGAACTGGCACCGGGTGGATCGCCCATGAGGCCGGAGGAGTACGAGCCCGCGATCCGTGCGGAGTTCGGCGACCGGGCCGACGACGTGCTGAGGCGCTACCCGCTCGTCGGCTTCCCTTCGGCCGGGGAGGCACTGGCGACGGTCCGTACGGATGCGGGCTGGTCGGCCCCGACCCTGGACACCGCACGGCTCTTCTCCCGGTGGGTGCCGACCCGGATGTACGAGTTCGCCGAGCGTGACACTCCGTGGTTCGACGGCTATCCGACACCCAGCTTCGCTCAGCGCGCCCAGCACATGTCCGAGCTGGCCTACCTGTTCGACCTCTCGCTGTTCCAGGACGTGAAGGACGAGCAGACGGCGTTCCGGAACCGCCTGATCGGCGCCTGGGCGGACTTCGCCGCCACCGGCCGGACGGAGTGGCCCGCCTTCGGGTCCGGCGGCGGGTACGTGCAGACGCTCGCCTCGGACGCGTGGCGGCGCGCGGACTTCGCCGCCGACCACCACTACCGGTTCTGGAAGCACCAGGGCTGACCGCTCGCCACCGCGCCACGGGGACCACGGCGTTGTCGCCCGTACCTTGCCGACAGCGGCTCGGACTCGCCCGCATACCCAGCGCGGTCGCCTGCCGTCCTGCCGTCCTGCCGTCCTGCTGTCCTGTCGTCCTGCTGTCTTGCCGTCCGGCTTGTCCTGCCGCCTTCCGTCCGGCAGGACAAGCCGGACGAAAGGCGGCAGGAGCCGGATGGCAGGCGGTCGCCGGCCGACAGGCGACCGCCTGCCGGGCGAGAGTCGGCGTCCTGCCTCGCGTCAGTCCTTCTGCGCGCGGTGGTGCTCGCCCTTCTCACCCAGCTTCTCGACGAATTCCTGCGCCTTGTCCACAGCGGTGTCGATCTTGTCGCCGTGCTTGCCGCCGGTCTTGTCGTCGATGAAGTCACCGGCCTTTTCAAGTCCACCGGAGATCTTGTCCCCGTGAGTCTCGGCGATCTCCTCGGCCTTGTCCTTGAGGTTCTTCAGAGCGTCAAACATGCGGAATCCCGGCTTCCTTTGGTGAAGTGCCTGGTCAGGAACGTCAGGTACATGATTCCACGGCGGAGTCGGCGAGTGGGTTACAGCCTCGGGCGGCGGCGCCGGGGCGAGGGTCGCCGTGGAAGACCTGATCGGTGTGCCAGGCACGGTGGGCGGACGCGACGGTGGGGAGGCCAGGTTGCGGGCCGACGAGCGGGCGGCCCGCGAGTGCTATGACGTGCTCGCGGGCAGCGGCACTGTGTCCGACGAAGCGCTGCGAAACCATGACGCGGAGGCTGCACTCGCCCGGGGACGGCGACCGGGGCGCGTCGGCGATCCCGAGAACTCCCTTGTCGAAGAGCTTGTGGTGCAGCGAGCACAGGCACAGACCGTTGTCGACATCGTCCGGACCGCCGAACGCCCACCACCGTACGTGGGCGGCCTCCAGGCCGACCGGTGACGAACCGATCCTGCCGTCGTAGCCGCAGAAGGCACACCGGTACTCGTAGGCGGTCAGCACCATCTCCCGCATCCGCCGGTCCCGATGACGTCGCGCCTCCGATCGCCGACCGTCGTCCCGCAGCGGCTCCCACTCCGGCTCCAGCCCGACGGCCTCGCACAGATCACCATGGAGCGAGGGAGGGAAGTTCCTGTCCAGCAGTACGCGTGCGATCCGGCCGACCAGCGAGGGGTCCCGCCGCAGTGCCGACCGCAGTTCCGGCACCAGCCGTCCTGCGGCCCCCGCCTCCCTCAACTCCCGGACCCCGCTGCCGGGACTGTCCGTCCCCCGATCGGTGCGGACCTCCCAGACCCCGTCGGCGACCAGATGGTGGAAGGGGTAGGAGGGCGTCGTCCGGTTGGACGGGCCGTACTCGGCGAGCAGCCCCTTCAGGTCCTCCTCCACCGCGGAGTACCGCAGTTCGCCCTCGGCGTCCCGCTGGAAGCGGCCGAGCGCGTAGAGGAACAGCAGGGGCTTGTGCGGGGCGCGTGCCCCGCTCCGGGTCCACTGCCGCAGCTCCGCAGCGCGTTCGAGCCAGTCCATGGCCGGCGATCGTACCCACCCCCGATCCGTCCCAACTCCCCGATCCGTCCCAACTCCCCGATCCGTCCCAACTCCCCGATCCGTCTCAACTCCCCGGACCGGACAAGCTCCCCGGACCACGTGGGCTCCCCGGACCACGTGAGCGGATGCGGACGGGGACGTCGCTCACAGCCAGTACTCCGATGCCGGACGAAGGTGCATCGGCCGCGAGGGCACGTCGGCGGTCGCGCCGGCCATGCTGCGCAGCACGTGCGTGGCCGCCTCCGCGAACGCGCCGACGGCGGCGTCACCGCGGCCCTTGGGCCAGGCGACGGAGTGCCGCAGGGCCAACGGGGCGCCGACGAGCGGACGCCACACGACCCCTGGCCCGGAGCCCGGGGCCGGTCGAGCACGTTCGCGGGACGGGTGTCGCGCGGCCCGAGGGCGACGGTCCCGGCGGACAGGACCAGGCCGCGCACGAAGTCGGCGCCCTGGCCGTGCCGGACGGTGCCCGGGGTGTAGCCGTTGCGGGCGCAGGCGGTCAGCAGGTCGTCGTACAGCGCCGGGGCCCCGGTGCGGGGGAAGAGGATCAGGTCGTACCCGGCGAGCGAGGCGAGCGGCACCTCGTCGAGCCCGGCCGCCGGGGCGGCGCCGGGCAACAGCACGCCCAGCTCGCGGCGGAGCACCGGGCCCAGTTCGAGGCCGGAGACGTCGCAGGGGTGATGGACGACTCCGACGTCCAAGCCGTGCGACGCGAACCGGGCGAGCTGCTGGGCGGTGGTCAGCTCGTGCAGCTCCAGTTCCAGGCCGGCACGGCGCGCCCTTGCCCTCCGGAGAGAGGAACGTCGTGCCGTCGCACTCTGACCTGTGGAGAGTTGGTCCCATCGACCACGGAAGGGCACGCGGGACGGTTCCGCCTGCGCCCGGATATTCCTTGTCCGTCCAGCAGGAAGGCAGAGGGTTTCGAGATCAGGCGTCGGCAGGGTCGGGCGCGTCGTCCTGGGGGCTCATCTGCTCCGGCTCCTGTTGTTGGGCTGGGATCTCGACGGTATGGGTGCAGCGCCACAAGGCCCTCGTCCCGGCCTCTGTGCGAACGGTTTCCTTGAGGCCCTGGTGGTCGCATTGGGTACACGCGCCGATGACTTCACGGTTGTACACCCAGCGGATGTCGGCGTGCAGCCGCCGGAAGCTGCCGAGCGCGAGGGGTGCTTTGTGCCAGCGGGGGGTCTCGTACTCGGGGATGGAGTGGTGGAGTTCGATCGCCTTGTCGATCTTTCCGTTGAGGCTCGTCACCGAGGCAGATGCTGCCTCCGGCGGCCCCATACGAGGATTGCGCTCCTTCCAGGCCGCAGCGGAGTCGGCAGCGCGCCATGCGAAGCAGATCATCTGGCCAGGGGTGTATCCGTGCTTGAAGCCCTTTCGGATGACGTCCGTGAGCTCCTCGCGCCGCGCTTCGGGTACCTCGGGACAGCCGTACTTCTTGGCGAGCAGGTTGTTGAGGTACGCCGCGATGTCCGCGATTTCCATCCGGTCCATCAGAGCGGTGAAGGCATCACGCGCCGCAGCTCCCTGGGGACCCGGTTGGGTCTGGAGGACGTACTTGATTTCCTTGGCGCGTTCCTGCGCGGTGGCTAGGTCGCCGATGACCCGCCAGGCGACCTCTGTGGAAATGAAGGCGATGCCGTCGCCATCCTGAGAGGGAGCGAACGCTTGCGACGGGTTCTCCGGTGCGATGGCGAGCAGAGGGCCGTAGTAGAGGGCCAGGAGGAGTTCCCGGTCCTGCTCGCCATCGCCGGTCCACCCCATAGGACCGATACTCGTAAGGCTGGGGAGTGCCTTGCCAGGACTGCTCGTGGCGTAGCTGACCAACGCCACATAGAGGGCTGGGGCCAGAGGATTTTCCACCGTGAGGGGGTCGGCTGGTTCGCTCTTCCCTTCCTCATCCTTGATCGCCTCGGCAATCAGGCGCTTGATTCGTTCGCCCTCCTGCTGCTCACGCTCCTGCTCGACGCGCCTCTGTTCAGCGGCGCGTTGTTGCCGCTCGGTCTCCTCGCGCCTCTGGATCGCCGAGCAGTCCCCGCAGAGGTACGAGGGGGCCTCGGCATCGAGGTACTTGCCGCCCACTTTGTTGGCCCAGGACCGGTTGGTGACGTTGATCGGTTCGGAGCAGTTCGCGCACGGGCAGTTGAGCAGGACGGCGTGAGAGTGCGCCGTGGCCACCGCACCGATGCCGCTGGTTACGCCGATGCTGCTGACGGTCCGGGCCCAGGTGCCGTCGTCCTTGACCTCCCAGTAGAGGGCACTGATCTTTTGGGCATCTTCGGGAGCATCGCGCTTGATCACGACGCGGATGCGGGGAGCATCTGGCGGAAACTCCCAGATGATCGGCTGCGGAGCAGCTGGTCGCCGTTGCGCCTGGTGCTTCTTGGCCCGTTCCCGCTTGCGGCGGCGTTCTCGCTTACCCACGTGTCTGTTCCTGGTCCATGTGTGGACAGTGGCGTACCTCGGGTGTCGACAGGGCGGGTTTCTGCCAAGCGCGATGCCTTCCGGAGCGGACCCGACCGAAGAAGCTCCCCAGCTCGGGCAGGTGCGGAACCGGCGCCACTTGCCTGGATGAGTCCGCAGGCCAGCGGTTTGGTCGATGGCTGCGTGGCCCGGTGGACTCGGCGGCGCCCTGTTGAACATCAGCTGTTGTCCCTACGGTTGAGAGATGGCAAATGGGGTGTGGCACACCGGATATGGCATAGAGGTCAATCTGTCCCTGCCCGACCTCGGTCACCCAGACCGTCCTGATCTACTCCAAGAGATCACCACCAGCGTGTCCGAGCGCGACCCGCAGCTCCTCGAATGCCTCGCGCACCACGACAAGCGCGAGTGCCACTCGGAGTCGGGCGGCAAGTCGCCCTGGATGTTCATTCGTCGAGGGCGCGTGGGCGGCCGGCGACCGCTCGTCGCCTCGCACCTGCCGATCACGCACAAGGCGACGCCGTCGGAGAGCGCCCAGCACAAGGCCACCAAGGAGCGGATCGTGGAGACCGCCGGGCGGTACGGTCTGGAGGCCGAGGCCGAGGTTTCCATCGGCAACCGGAGCAGCATCTCGGACGCCGTCGTTGTCGGACCCGGCAGCATACGAATCGGCTGGGAGATCCAGTACCACCACCTCAGTCCGAGCAGCGTTCACCGGCGCTCGGTCAACGCCGTGGAGCACGGCATCACCCCGCTCTGGGTGGCGAAGGATCGGACGGCTTCCCCGATCGACCGGGCGCCATGGGCGCGCGTGGACGACATGCCGTGGAAGGACATCGCCGACGGCAAGGAGATGGTGATCCGCGGTGGGTACCGGCACCTCGAAGTCTGGAAGTGCGTACCGAGCAGCGAGCGTCACTGCCTTGTCAGCGAGGGGGCCGGCCACTGTGGCGCGATTCACGCGGATTGGTTCGTGCCCGCCCTGTGCCTTCCGGAGAAGAAGCCGGTCTTCATCGAGGACCTGGTCCTGCAGAGCGCTACGGGGGAGAGCGTCCCGGTCTACGTGCCCAGCCGAGGGAACGGCCGCGCCGGTCGGCACATGTGGGTCTCGGCCGACGACCGCGCGCTGTGGCATGAGCTCATCGGCGAGAAGACCCCCCCTCCCCACGGCCCAGGCCGAAGAGGAGGACGACATGATCACCTTCGCCGAGCAGGAGATCGACCGCAGCTGCCGAGCGGGGGAGGAGGGCTGGTTCGTCAGCGACGGCCGCCCTGCCCGCGATCTCGACCGGCCGACCGGCGGCTTCACACTTCCCCGGATGCCGGTGCAGCGGTCCTGCGGCCCGATGCGGATCACCACCGTCGAACGCGCCGCCGCGTCCGCCGCGTTGGGATGCCCCCCGTGGGAGCTCGGGCTGTGCGCCGGATGCGGCCAGCTGATGCGGCGCTACGGGCGGAACGCCGCCATGTACTGCAATGTGTGCCGGGCCGTCCTCAACGGGCGATAGCCGGGAACTGCAACCAAAACTGCAATCGTGCACGTCGAAGGGCCCCACCGCGAACGGTGGGGCCCTTCGACAACGTGCCCGGTGAGGCACTGGCGGAGGATACGAGATTCGAACTCGTGAGGGGTTGCCCCCAACACGCTTTCCAAGCGTGCGCCCTAGGCCACTAGGCGAATCCTCCGCCGCAAACAATACAAGACGTTGGGGAGTGCTCGCGAACCTGTTCCGTTCAAGATCCGCATCGGGGGCTGTCGGGCGATCCAGGAGGGGAGAGGAGTGGACCGGATGGGGTGGGGATCGGCTAAGGTGGGCGTCAGCCCCTCACGTGGCGCTATCTGACTGAACTCCCCCAGGGCCGGAAGGCAGCAAGGGTAGGTTGGCTCTGGCGGGTGCGTGGGGGGCCCTTGTGTGTGCGGGGCGCGGTCTCCGCGGGCGTCTCCTGGCAGGGGAGGGCGACGAGGTCTCGGGTTCGGCTGGGGCGGGGCCGGTTGTCGGTGCGCCCGGATAACCTCGTATGTGTGTCGTCCCTTGCGCTGTACCGCCGCTATCGCCCCGAGTCGTTCGCCGAGGTCATCGGGCAGGAGCATGTCACTGACCCGCTGCAGCAGGCCCTGCGGAACAACCGGGTCAATCACGCGTACCTGTTCAGCGGACCGCGCGGCTGCGGCAAGACGACCAGCGCGCGCATCCTCGCCCGCTGCCTGAACTGCGAGCAGGGGCCGACGCCCACGCCGTGCGGGGAGTGCCAGTCCTGTCGGGACCTCGCGCGCAACGGACCCGGTTCGATCGACGTGATCGAGATCGACGCCGCATCGCACGGTGGTGTGGACGATGCCCGTGACCTGCGGGAGAAGGCGTTCTTCGGGCCCGCGTCGAGTCGTTACAAGATCTACATCATCGACGAGGCGCACATGGTCACCTCGGCGGGGTTCAACGCCCTGCTGAAGGTGGTCGAGGAGCCGCCGGAGCACCTCAAGTTCATCTTCGCGACCACCGAGCCCGAAAAGGTCATCGGCACCATTCGGTCGCGCACGCACCACTACCCCTTCCGTCTGGTTCCGCCGGGCACGCTGCGCGACTATCTCGCGGAGGTCTGCGGGAAGGAGGGCATCCCCGTCGAGGACGGCGTGCTGCCGCTCGTCGTGCGGGCCGGTGCCGGTTCCGTGCGTGACTCGATGTCGGTGATGGACCAGCTGCTGGCAGGCGCTGCCGACGACGGTGTGACATATGCCATGGCGACCGCGTTGCTCGGATACACGGACGGCTCTCTGCTCGACTCCGTCGTGGACGCCTTCGCGGCCGGTGACGGGGCCGCGGCGTTCGAGGTCGTGGACCGGGTGGTCGAGGGCGGGAACGATCCGCGCCGGTTCGTCGCCGACCTGCTGGAGCGGCTGCGCGACCTGGTGATCCTGGCCGCCGTGCCGGACGCCGGGGAGAAGGGACTGATCGACGCGCCCGCCGATGTCGTCGAGCGGATGCAGGCGCAGGCGTCCGTCTTCGGCGCTGCCGAACTGAGCCGCGCCGCCGACCTGGTCAACGAGGGGCTGACGGAGATGCGTGGGGCGACATCGCCACGCCTCCAGGTCGAGCTGATCTGCGCCCGGGTGCTGCTGCCTGCGGCCTTCGACGACGAACGTTCCCTCCAGGCCCGGCTGGACCGGCTGGAGCGCGGCGCATCCTTCGCGACCGCCGGGCCCGGCCCCGCCATGGGGTACGTGCCGGGGCCGGAGGCCCTGGCGCACGCCCCCGCCCCGGTCGCACCGGCCGTGCAACCGGGGGGCGGCCCGGCTGCCGCGCGAGCCGCGGCGCGTGGGGAGACACCCGCGCCCGCCGAGGCACCTTCCGCACCGCCTGCACCTCCCGCACCGTCCGTACCTCCCGTGCAGCCGATGGCACCCGCCGCCGCGCCGCCGTCGGCCGCGCCGACCGGTGGGGCTCCCGCGGGCGGTCAGCGGCCCGGTGCCTGGCCCACCGCCGCCGCGCCGGAATCCGGCCGCCGTCCCGGTGGCTGGCCGACCGCTTCCACCCCCGGCGAGTCGCCCGCGCCGCAGAACGCACCGGCCCGGACCGCTCCCGCGGCACCGGCGCCCGCCGATCCCGGCCCGGCAGCGGCGCAGGGCGCGGGCCTGGCGCAGGGCGCCGGTCAGGTGCGGAACATGTGGCCGGACATCCTGGAGGCGGTGAAGAACCGCCGCCGCTTCACCTGGATCCTGCTCAGCCAGAACGCCCAGGTCACGGGCTTCGACGGCACCACGCTGCAACTCGGCTTCCTGAACGCGGGCGCGCGCGACAACTTCGCGAGCAGTGGCAGCGAGGACGTGCTGAAGCAGGCTCTTGCCGAGCGGTTCAACGCGCAGTGGAAGATCGAGGCGATCGTCGACCCGTCGGGCGGAGCGGGTGCGCCGCCACAGGGCGGCGGTGGTCGGCCCGCCGTCGCACCGCCCACGGCGCAGCGCCCGGCCGCCGCGTCCGCGCCTCAGCAGCAGTACGAGCCCCGGCCCCCCGCCCCGGCCCCGTCGGCCCAGCAGGCGAGCGCGGCGCCCGCAGCCCCGTCGGCCCCGCCCTCCTACGCCGCGTCGCAGCCCGGCTCCACCGCGCCCGAGCCGCCGCAGCCGGTCGCGCCCGAGGACGACATCCCCGAGGCGGACGACCCGGACCTCGTCGACTCCGCCCTTTCCGGACACGACCTGATCGTCCGTGAGCTGGGTGCCACGGTGCTGGAGGAGTTCACGAACGAGTAGACGGGTGGGCGGCCGCCCGCGCCGCGGACTCCGGCATGTTCACCGACCTGCGATCACGGAGCGGTGTTCACCGACCGGTGTTAACGGGTCTGCGTTCACGGAGCGGTGTTCAGGACCTGCTTCCACGGACCGACGTCCATGAGGCGGTGCTCACGGGTCGGAGCTCACGGGACGGTGTTCACGGGATGGCGATCGTGGGGTGGTGTCCACGGACCGGCGTCCGTCAAGGCCGCCATGCCCCGGCGGCTAGGCTGCACGGTGTGAAGGTCCTCGTCATCGGCGGCGGCGCCCGCGAACATGCCCTGTGCCGCTCTCTCTCCCTCGATCCCGACGTCACCGCTCTGTACTGCGCTCCCGGCAACGCCGGCATCGCGGAGGTGGCGGAACTCCACCCGGTCGACATCCTCGACGGCGACGCCGTGGCGCGCCTCGCCACCGACCTGGGCGCCGAACTGGTGGTCGTCGGTCCGGAGGCGCCGCTCGTCGCCGGTGTCGCCGACGCCGTGCGCGCCGCGGGCATCCCCTGCTTCGGCCCCTCCGGCGAGGCGGCCCTGCTGGAGGGTTCCAAGGCGTTCGCCAAGGACGTGATGGCGGGCGCGGGCGTCCCGACCGCCCGCAGCTACATCTGCACCACCCCTGCCGAGATCGACGAGGCCCTCGACGCCTTCGGCGCCCCGTACGTCGTCAAGGACGACGGTCTCGCGGCCGGAAAGGGTGTCGTCGTCACCGAGGACGTCGAGACGGCCCGTGCCCATGCCCTGGCCTGCGACCGCGTGGTCATCGAGGAGTTCCTCGACGGCCCCGAGGTCAGCCTGTTCGCGATCACGGACGGCACCACCGTGCTGCCCCTGAGGCCCGCGCAGGACTTCAAGCGCGCACTGGACGACGACGAGGGACCGAACACCGGCGGCATGGGCGCGTACTCCCCGCTCCCGTGGGCCGACCCCAAGCTGGTCGACGAGGTCTTGGAGTCGGTGCTCCAGCCGACCGTCGACGAGCTCCGCCGCCGCGGCACCCCGTTCTCCGGCCTGCTGTACGCGGGCCTCGCGATCACCTCGCGCGGCGTCCGGGTGATCGAGTTCAACGCCCGATTCGGCGACCCCGAGACCCAGGTGGTCCTGGCCCGCCTGAGGACTCCGCTGGCCGGGGTGCTGCTGGCTTCCGCCAATGGCACGCTCGACGAGCTGCCGCCGCTCAACTGGAGCGACGAGGCCGCCGTCACCGTGGTCATCGCCTCGCACAACTACCCGGGCACGCCGCGGACCGGCGACCCGATCGAGGGGCTCGACGACGTGGCAGCGCAGGATGCCCCGCATGCGTACGTCCTGCATGCCGGCACCCGGAAGGAGGGCGACACGGTCGTCAGCGCGGGCGGTCGGGTGCTGTCCGTGACGGCAACCGGTGAGAACCTCGCGGCCGCCCGGGAACGCGCCTATACGGCGGCAGCCCGGATCAGGCTCGACGGCTCGCAGTTCCGCACGGACATCGCTCGGAAGGCCGCGGAAGCCTGAGCCGGAGGGCCGCGGAGGCCCGGGGCCGGGCGGTTTCGTTCTTGGCTTGATCCGGCTCCTTCGCGGCTCCGACCCGTACTCGCTCCCGGTTCTGCCCCGCCACCTGCATGCGCCGGCGCACCACTGCCCTAAAAGGGGTGGTGCGTCAGCACCTTTACCCAAAGCCATTCCATCGAGTGGCGACTGGGCCATCCGGATGACGCTTGCCGAGCTCCCAACTAGGGTGCGGCGCAAGCATTCCGGCACTTGGCCCACTGACATTGCGATGTCAGTGACGGGTGCCACAGTGGGGGAGTGAACAACACCGCCGCGGGGGCAGAGGGGGTGACATCCGGCCGTGTCCGGTATCGGTACAAGTGAGGAGCCGGGTGCGCGGAGTGCGCGCGCCCAAGCCCTCGTTCTGCTGCGCATCCGCAACAGAGCGACCGCGGTCGCCATCCTGCCGACAGCGGTGGCCGTCGTGCTGCTCGTCGCGGGTGCACAGGGCCATGCCGTCGGCAGCGGTTGGGACGTTGCGCGTTGGACCGTGACTGCCTGCGCGATCGTCGTGCTGCTGATTGCCGCCGCCGTCGCCGTCGCGATTGTGCGGACCAGACCGGCGGTCAGTCCGACCGTCCCGCTCGCCGAGGAGGCCGCCCCCGATCTCTACCGCCTGGTCAGGGACCTCGCCGACCGGCTCGGGGTTCCCGCGCCCTCGGCGATAGCCCTCACCCCCGACTGCGACAGCTGGCTGGAGGACCGTACGCATCCTTCGACGCAGTCCGTTCCCGGGGCCGGTGGGACTGGTGGGACTGGTGGGACTGGTGGGGCCGACGAAGCGGGCCAAGCGGACCGAGCGGGGCAAGCGGACCGAGCGGGTCGAGTGGTCCGAGCGGGTCGAGTGGGCCGAGCGGATCCCGCGTCGCGTTCCGGGGCTCGGGGAAGCCGTCGGGCTCAGGCCTCGCCCGTGCTGGTCATCGGTTCACCCTTCCTGTGGTGGATGCGGGTGGCGGAGCTGCGGGCGGTGCTCGCCCCGGTCGTCGCCGGCACCGGGCCCTCCGCGCACCCCGACATAGCTGCGGCACGCCGCTTCGTCAGAGGTCTCGACGGCGTGGTCGCCGACGCGGCCGCACCGCTTCCCGGACCGCTGGCCGGGGTGCGCGCGGCGCCCCGCGCCTTCGTCGGCTGGATCGCCCGGCTGCTGCTGCGCAGTTGCCGGAACCACGCCGCGGAGATGGAGCGGGGCGTCGCCGCTGCCGCGTCCGTCCGCGCACAGGGTGTGGACTACGGCCTCCGGATCGTCGCCCAGGAGCAGGTCGGCCTCGCATACGCCGGGTGGGACAGGCTGCTCACGCGGGTCGCACTGCCGGCCTGGCAGATGGGCCGCTGGCCGTCCGGGCTGGACGCGGGTGTCGTGTCCGCCCTCACCGAGCTTTCACGGCGCGACCGGCTCGCCGACGGCTTCGCCGCACGGCTCGGTGAGCGCCCCGCCTGCGACCTCCTGGAAGAGCCTGGGGCGGCCGACGAGGCGACATCACTGCTGGCGGCCCGGCTCTTTCACGGTGGCCCGGCGGCGCCCGGACCCGACTGGTCACCGGTCGACTGGCAGCAGTACCCGGAGGAAGTCGTCGACCGGAAGTGGCGTACCGAGGCGGCTCGTCTGCATCGCGTCCTCGACTCGATGCGGACGGCACCCATGCGCTTCGCCGACAGCGCCGACAGCGCCGACAGCGCCGACTTCTCCGGTTCCGGTTCCGGTTCCGGCTCGGGCTCGGGCTCTGGCTCGGGCCCCGGTTCCGGTTCGAGTTCCGGCTCCGGCGGCGCCGTGTTTCCCACGGACGCCGAGGTGCCCACACTGGCCCGCGTCGTCGAGCATCTGGCGGGCCGGATCGGGAGCGGCGAGGAACTCGCGGCCGGAATCAGCGCCGCAGTGGCCCGGGAGGCGGCGGAGCGGCGCAGGGCCCCGCACAGCGGTGCGCCGAGCTCACCCGGTGCCCCGGGCGCCGTCAACGTGGGCGGGGATGTGCTGGGCTTCTGGGGGCCCGTTCCCCTTCCGATTTTCCCGCTCCTGCCGCCCCGCACGGGCACGGAACTGCTCGCCGACCACGTCGCGGCGATGGTCTGTTGTGCCGCTGTCGACACGGCGGGCGCGGCCCCCGGCCTGGACTGGCTCGACGGCCCGGCTCTGTTGGTCGACGGCGAGCGGCGGGCCGATCTGGGCGGCCCCGTCCTCACCCTGATCGAGGACGGGGACGCGGGGCCACTGCGCTCCTGGCTGGCATCGGTCGGCGTGCGGACCGACAAGCCCGTCCGACTCGTCTGACCACTCGGAATACCGCGAGATCGGGACAGCGGGACAGCGGGACAGCGGGACAGCGGGACGCCGCGACACCGAAACACCGGGAGACTGGGACACCGGAACAGAAGCGTCGACGCACGGCCAGTCGCGGCGCAGGGACTGCCTCCATGACACCCGGCTGACGTGCCATGCGGAGGCCGTATGACACAGGGCGGCTGACGCGGCAGAGAACTCGACGCACGTCGGCCGAGCGGCGCGGGGACATCGACGTACGTCGGCCTAGCGGTGCGGGGGACATCGGCGCACGGGGGCCGACGCGCGGACGAAGGAGACAATACGGCTGTTCCCCTCGACACCCCAATGCCCGGAAGGGTACGTTCCGTTCACGTCAATTCGCGACGAACGGTGACGGACTGCATGCGTTATGTGATGTGCTGTGGATCGACGCTGACAGTCGGCGCGTCGCTGTTGGTGCATTGATGACACGCGGCCGAAAGCGGCCGACGCCGGTGATCACCCCGGCGACCGGCATCGGCGATCGCCGGTCGACGACTGCCTCACTGCTGTCGCGGGGGACCGAGGGAGGGGAGCGGTATGGGGGCGGAGCAGATTCGTCGATGGGAGTCGGGGGCCCTGGCACACGCCGTCTCCGATCCCTTCGGTCAGGGCCCCCTGCCCTGGCTGCGCGGCAGTGAGAACTACTTCGACGACACCGGCCATGTCGTTCCCTGGTACGCGGATCCCACCCTGGCCCGATCCTCCGACGGCGGAACCCGCACGGCCGACGACGTGCACCGCCAGATCAAGGGCTTCATCTCCACGGGCGCCGCCGCCCCCGGCGAGGCGATCGACTTCCACATCACCGTGGATCCGCCCCAGCAGTTCTCCGTGGACATCTACCGCATCGGCCATTACGGGGGCGACGGCGCTGCCAAGATCACCACGAGCCCGCGGCTCTCCGGCATCGTCCAGCCCGCCCCGCTCACTGCCGACCGCACGGTTTCCTGCCATCACTGGTGGCAGTCGTGGCGGCTGCAGATTCCCACGTACTGGTCGATCGGCGCATACGTCGCCGTGCTCACCACGGCCGACGGGCACCGGTCCCATGTCCCGTTCACGGTTCGCGACGACCATCCGGCCGATCTGCTGCTGGTCCTGCCGGACATCACCTGGCAGGCGTACAACCTCTACCCGGAGGACGGTCACACCGGCGCCAGTCTCTACCACGCCTGGGACGAGCAGGGCCGCCTCCTGGGAGAGCAGGACGCCGCCGTCACCGTGTCCTTCGACCGCCCGTACGCGGGCGCGGGCCTGCCGCTCCACGTCGGTCACGCCTACGACTTCATCCGCTGGGCCGAACGGTACGGCTACGACGTCGCGTACGCCGACACTCGCGATCTGCACGCGGGCCGGGTCGATCCGAGCCGTTACCGGGGCCTGGTCTTCCCCGGCCACGACGAGTACTGGTCGGTCCCCATGCGCAATGCCGTGGAGGACGCACGCGACGACGGCACCTCGCTCGTCTTCCTCTCCGCCAACACCATGTACTGGCAGGTCAGCCTCGCCCCGTCGCCGTCCGGCGTTCCGGACCGGCTGCTCACCTGTCGCAAGCGTCGCGGTCCGGGGCGCCCCGCGCTCTGGCGTGAGATCGACCGGGCCGAGCAGCAACTGCTCGGTATCCAGTACGCGGGCCGGGTCCCGGATCCGCACCCCCTGGTCGTACGGAACGCCGACCACTGGCTGTGGGAGGCGACGGGCGCCCGTGAGGGCGACGAGATCGA
Organism: Streptomyces sp. NPDC056061; assembly: GCF_042266885.1. Classification (NCBI taxonomy): domain Bacteria; kingdom Bacillati; phylum Actinomycetota; class Actinomycetes; order Kitasatosporales; family Streptomycetaceae; genus Streptomyces; species Streptomyces sp. NPDC056061. Next base: position 402,621 of record NZ_JBHJWQ010000003.1, read on the forward strand.
CGGACTGGTCGCGGGCGAGGCCGACCGCTACTTCCCGCGCACCGCGCTCCCCGACCACGACAACCGCATCCTGCTCGCCCACTCCCCGTACCAGGACAGCGAAGGGGCCACCCGCCACCAGGAGACCTCCCTGTACCGGGCGCCGTCGGGCGCTCTCGTCTTCGCCTCCGGCACCTTCGCCTGGTCTCCGGCCCTCGACCGTCCCGGCCACGTGGACCCCCGTATCCAGCGCGCCACGGCCAACCTCCTGGACCGCATCTGCAAGCGGGACTGAAACAGCCGGACTGAAACAGCCGGACTGACTCAACGGGATCGACCCAGCCGGACTGAAACAGCCGACCTGGAGCAGCCGATCTGAACAGCCCGCCTGGAGCCGCCGATCTGAATAGCCGACCTGGAGCAGCCGGACTGAAACAGCGGGGCTGAAACAGCAAGTCCGGAGCAGGAGGTTTGGAGCAGCAGGGCGGCAAGCAGCGGGGCCGAACCAAAAGGAGCGGGGCCGAACCATACGTGCGCCCGAATGCCCCCGCTCCCACCCCACCACCCCCGATACGGGAGAATCGGAACAACTCCTGGATCAACCTACGCGGAGGCAGCGTGTCCGGATTTGTAGAAAAGCCCGAACCAGTGCAGGTCCCGGGGCTCACCCACCTCCACACCGGCAAGGTGCGGGACCTGTACCGGAACGAGGCCGGCGACCTCGTCATGGTCGCCAGCGACCGGATGTCCGCGTACGACTGGGTCCTGCCGACCGAGATCCCGGACAAGGGCCGCGTGCTCACCCGGCTGTCGCTGTGGTGGTTCGACCAGCTCGCCGATCTCGTGCCGAACCACGTCCTGTCCACGGAACTCCCCGCCGGGGCCCCCGCCGACTGGGCTGGCCGCACGCTGATCTGCAAGTCGCTGCGGATGGTCCCGGTCGAGTGCGTGGCCCGCGGCTACCTCACCGGCTCCGGTCTCGTCGAGTACAAGGTCTCCCGCACGGTCTGCGGTCTCCCGCTCCCCGAGGGTCTCGTCGACGGTTCCGAACTCCCGGCGCCGATCTTCACGCCCGCCACCAAGGCGGCGGTCGGCGACCACGACGAGAACGTGAGCTACGAGGAAGTGGCCCGGCAGGTCGGCGCGGAGACCGCCGCGCAGCTGCGCAGCGTCACGCTGGACGTGTACAGCAGGGCCCGGGACATCGCGCGCGAGCGCGGGATCATCCTGGCCGACACGAAGTTCGAGTTCGGCTTCGCCGCCACGGCGGACGGCGGTGAGGAACTGATCCTCGCCGACGAGGTGCTGACCCCGGACTCCTCGCGTTTCTGGCCCGCGGCCGTCTGGGAGCCGGGCAGGGCCCAGCCGTCGTACGACAAGCAGTTCGTGCGCGACTGGCTGACCTCGCCGGCCTCCGGCTGGGACCGCAGGAGCGAGCAGCCGCCCCCGGCCCTGCCCCAGGAGATCGTGGACGCGACCCGGGCGAAGTACCTGGAGGCGTACGAGCTCCTCACCGGAACCCCCTGGCAGTAGGCGGCAGGGAGACCGACAACACGAAGAAGCCCCGGCCGAGAGGCCGGGGCTTCTTGCTGAACTGAGCGGACGACCAGGTTCGAACTGGCGACCTCAACCTTGGCAAGGTTGCGCTCTACCAACTGAGCTACGTCCGCAAGCGCCGAAGCGCAGGCACCACTATACCCATCCCCGCGCGCGTGCGAGACGCGCCGCGGCATGACGGTTCTCCGCCCCGAGCTTCGAGACGGCCGCCGAGAGGTAGTTCCGCACCGTTCCCTGCGACAACGAGGCCCGCTCCGCGATCTCCGCGACGGGTGCTCCGTCCGCCGCCAACTCCAGTACTTCGGCCTCGCGCGCGGTGAGCGGCGAGTCCCCCGCAGAGATCGCGTCGGCTGCCAACTCCGGGTCCACGTAACGGTTTCCGGCATGTACGGTGCGGATGATCCCGGCGAGCTGACGCGCGCTGACGGTCTTCGGCACGAAGGCCCGGACCCCCGCCGTGAGTGCCCGTTTGAGGTGTCCCGGTCGACCGTGACTCGTCACGATCATCGTGCGGCAGTCGGGCAGTTCCGCCCGAAGAGATGTGGCGACACTCACACCGTCGGTGCCCGGCATCTCCAGGTCGAGGACCGCCACGTCGGGGCGATGGGCCCGAGCCATGGCCAGTGCCTCCGGACCGGTCGCCGCCTCCGCGACGACCACGAGATCGTCCTCCAGCGCGAGCAACGCGGCCAGCGCACCCCGGATCAGGTGCTCGTCATCGGCGAGCAGCACTCGCACAGCTGTCATGGTCGTTTCTCCTGAAGGGCCGTACGTGATGGCGCTTCCGACACCGTTTCGGAATCGGCGCCGGACGGCGTGCGCGAGGGAGTGCGGGGCCGCGATTCGGGTCCCGCACCCGCACCCCCGCAGGGCTCGGAGCCGGACGCCGTACCCGTGCCGATGTCCGCGTCGATGCCCGCGTCCGTGTCGGCCAGCGGGATCGTCGCCGTGAGCCGGAACAGACCCTTGTCCACCGGGCCCGCGTCCAGCGAACCGTCGAGGGCGCGAAGCCGCTCCCGCAGCCCGGCCAGCCCGGAACCGCCCGATCCGTTGGCCGAGCCCGACCCGTCGGCCGAGCCTGACCCGTCGGCCGAGCGCGATCCGTCGACGGACCGTGGTGCCCCGTCGTTCTCCACGTCCAGCACCGCGGCGCCCGCCGTGGTGCGCAGCCGGATCGTGCAGCGCCGGGGGTCGCCGTGCCGCAGCACATTGGTCGCCGCTTCCCGTACCACCCAACCGAGTGCCGACTGCACGGAGGGGGGCAGTTCGCCGCCCCCGTCGCCGACCACCTCGCAGGCGATCCCGGCCGCTCCCAACACTCCTCGGGCACCCGCGAGTTCCGTACTCAGGTCGGCCTTCCGGTATCCCCGTACGACATCGCGCACCTCCTGCTGGGAGGCTCGGGCGATCCGCTGCACCTCGACCATCTGGTCCACCGCCGCCGGCCTGCCGCGCTGGGCCAACTCCACCGCCAGCTCGCTCTTCAGCGCGATCACGGCGAGATTGCGGCCCAGTACGTCGTGCATGTCCCGCCCGAACCTCAGCCGCTCCTCGGCCACCGCCAGCCGGGCCTCCAGCTCCCGTGCCTCGTGCAGCTTCCACATCACGTCCAGGGACCAGGCGGACGTCCGGGTGGTGCCCGACACCAGCCCGCCTCCGAACGCCGTGGAGAGGGCCAAACCGATGGTCAGCGCAGTGCCCCCGCCGAGCAGCCACACCGCCGCGCTCGTCCCGGCCACGACGGCGGCCTGCTGGAGCCCCGACACCCACCCGGGCACGAGGTTCACGAACGCACAGGTGAAGGGCGCCACGCAGGCGCTGAACGCATAGCCGGGCTCGGGGAACTCGTGCAGGCCCGTGTACCGGGCGAGGGCCAGCATCGCTGCCAGGTTTGCCACCAGCAGGGCTCCGCCGACAGCGACGACACGCCGGTCCACGGTTCCCCGGCCCAGGTAGGACGCCAGCCCCTGGGCCATCAGCATCGTCCCGCAGACCCCGTGCGCGATCGCCAGCAGGATCGTGCCGGCGATCAGTGCGGCGGGTGCCGCCTCGCGCACGGGGCGGGTCACGGACATCAGGATCTGGGTCACCGTCGCGAACCACACAAGTGCGTACAAGGTGCCGCGCGTATACAGGTCGACCTTGTCGAACCCGCTGCGTCGGCGCCAGCCCACCCTGCGCCGCCGCGGCCACACCCGTGCGCCAAGCCCTCGTCCAGTCACGACTCTCCCCGGCCCCTACGCACTCACACCCACACCCACACCCACACCCACGCCCCTCCTCAGCGTCGAGGGTCCCACCGGAACCACCGCTGCACAGCAAACACGGCGAGCACGGTCCAGGCCAGTGCGTTGAGTCCGGCCTCGAGCAGGTCGTACCCGTCCGCGCCGCCCAGCCACCCGGCCCGCACGAGGGTCATCACGCCGGTCACCGGCAGCAGTTCGCACACCGTCGCCACCCGGTCCGGCAGGATTTCCAGCGGAACGAAGAGCCCCGAGCCGATCATCGAGACGAGGAACAGCGGCAATGTGGTGATCTGCGAGGTCTGTACGGTCCGGGTCACCGCGGAGGTGACGGCGGCCAGTGCGGACAGCAGCACCACTCCCAGCAACAGTCCGGCGACGAGCAGTTCCGGGCGCTGCGGTGCGCCGAGACCGAAGAACATCGCACCGGCCAGGACCACCAGCACGGTCTGCACCAGCGCCAGCGCGGCCGACGGCAGCGCCGTTCCGGCGAGGATCTCCCGGTCGGTGACCTCGCCGGTGCGCAGCCGCTTCAGGACCAGGTCCTCGCGCCGTGCCACATACGCGGCGACCAGGTTCATGTACACGACCTGCATCAGCACCATGCCGATCCCGCCGGAGAGCGCCGCCCCGGCCACGGTCAGTCCGGTTCCGCCCAGATCGATCCGGTCCAGTGTCGTCTTCATCGCCAGGACCATCGCCACCGGCACCAGCAGCGCGACGAAGACGGCGGTCCGGTTCCTGGCGAGGATCGTGAGTTCGGCGCTGCCGAGTGCCCGCAGCCGCCCCATGGCCGTCGTGCGCCTCTCCGCGTCCCGCCCTGCCGTGTCAACCGTCGGACCGGCCGTCGGACCGGCTGTCGGATCGGCCGTCGGATCGGCCGTCGTCGTGCCGGTCATGTGGGTCGTGGTGGTGCGGGTCATGCGGCGGCCGCCTTTCGACTCTCCGGTTCCGATGCGCTCTGCGCGATGTCGAGAAACGCTTCTTCGAGTGAGGCGGACCGGGCATCGAGCCCGTGCAGTTCCACGTTCGACTCCCGTGCCCAGGCCAGCAGTTCGGTCAGCGATTCCTGAAGTCGGTGGGTGCGGATCTCGACCCCGTCCCCCTCGGCCGCGGCCCGCAGCCGCAGTGGGAGCCGGGCCGCCGGTATCCCCTCGGGCAGCCTGAAGCGGATACGGGCGGGACGGGCCGCCGTCACCTCTGCGGGGGTGCCTGCCGTCACGATCCGTCCGCGGTGCATGATCGCCAGCCGGTCCGCGAGTGCTTCGGCCTCCTCCAGGTAGTGCGTGGTGAGCAGGACGGTGGTGCCCTTGTCCCGCAGCTCCCGCACCAGCGTCCAGGTGTCGCGCCGTCCTTCGGCGTCGAGCCCGGTGGTGGGCTCGTCCAGGAACAGCACCTCGGGACGGCCGAGCAGGGCAAGTGCCAGGTCGAGGCGGCGCCGTTCGCCGCCGGAGAGCTGTTTGACCCGCACACGCGACCGGTGGGAGAGCCCGACGAGCTCCAGCGCCTCACCGGTCGGCCGGGCGCCGCTGGTGCAGCCCGCCCACATCCGCAGGGTCTCGGTGACCGTGAGCTCGGACGGGAAGCCGCCCTCCTGGAGCATCACCCCGATCCGCGGCCGGACGGCGGAACGCATGCGGTACGGATCACGACCGAGCACCCGTACGGTGCCGCCGTCGGGCGGGGCCAGCCCCTCCAGGAGTTCGACGGTGGACGTCTTTCCGGCACCGTTCGTGCCGAGCAGGGCGAAGAGCTCACCGCGTGCGACCGAGAACGAGACGCCGGCGACGGCCTCGAACCCGCCTGCATAGCGCCGCCTCACCCCGTTCGCCTCGATGACGGAATCGCTCGCGGAATCGCCGACGGTCGCCCCGGCGGACACGGACACGGACGCGGAGGTGGAGGTGGACGCGGACGCGGACGCGGAGGTGGAGGTGGAGGTGGACGCGGTTGCGGTTGCGGGGGCGCAGGCGGGTGCCGGGCCCGCCGCCGATCCGGTTGTGATGTCTGCCACGGCGCCGCCCGTGCGGTCGCCGGGAATGTCGTCGCTGGTCATGCCCACAGACTTCCGCCGGTCTGCCACCTGGGACAGTGCGCGCTGTCACTACTGCTCATGACAAACGTCATGGCGCGAGTCGACCGAACCAGCCGCTCGAAGAGGACAGCCGACGAAGAGGACAGCCGCTCGAAGTGGACAGCCGACGAAGAGGACAGCCGACCGAAGGGAACGGCCACCGAAGCGAACAACCGACGACCGGAACAGTCGGCAGTCGGCCGGAAAGACATTCGGCCCAAGAGACTGGCGGAAGACATCCGGCCCAAGAGAAAAGACCCATGCGTACGACGAAGGCCCTGACCGATATCGGTCAGGGCCTTCATTCCCATCAAGAGCGGACGACGAGATTCGAACTCGCGACCCTCACCTTGGCAAGGTGATGCTCTACCAACTGAGCCACGTCCGCATTACTGCCGTCGATTGTACTCCTGTTGAGGAGTGCTTTCGAACGACGCGAGCACTACTCTACCCGACCGTTGCAATGATCGGTAAGAGTGATGCAGAGCGGGTGACAGGAATTGCACACTGCGCCTTCCCCCTGGAAGGGGGATGTTCTACTACTGAACTACACCCGCACGCTGCTTGGGGTTTGGCTTTGCGGCCTTGCCCTTCGGCGTGCTCCAGACTTTAGCCGACCTGCGGGGGTGCAGCGCAAGTCGGTGGCCTCCGGGTGTCGTCCCGGGGGCTCGGGCGTGGCCGTCGGTGCCCGTCCGTACTGCACTCGTACTGCACTCCTGCTGCGCTCGTACCGTGCCCGCGCCCCGCAGGCCGGTCGGTCCCCGCCCGCACCCGGTCGCGGGGCATTCGGCGTCGGCACTGCTCGGTGGATCGCCCTGCGAGCCCCCGGCGGGCCGTTGAACTGCCCGTTCGGCCGGCCGGTTCAACAGGCTGCGCGGAACGCCTCAACGGGCCGCGCGGAACGCCTCGTAGACCTTCTTCGGGATGCGGCCGCGGGCCGGCACCTCCATCCGGTGCGACCGTGCCCAGGCGCGTACGGCCGCCGGGTCGGGTTCGAGCGAGGTGTGCCGGTACGCCGTGGGCGTCCTGCCGCGCTTGCCGTGATTTGCCTGCTTTCGGCCCGCCGACATGTACGGCGCCAGGGCCTTGCGCAGTTTCTTTGCATTGGACGCATTGAGGTCGATCTCGTAAGACTTCCCGTCCAGGGCGAAGGCGACCGTTTCCGTCGCCGCTCCTCCGTCGATGTCGTCGGAGAGCGTGACCACTACGCGCTGAGCCACGGATATCGATCCTTTCCTACGGCATCGGCGCGTCTGACATGCTCCGATGCCGGCCTTCCGGCTGTGAGCGCGGATGCGAGTCGACCGGTGTCGACGGTTTAGGGGCAATGCTGCATTCCCTGGTAATCATTTGTACAGCGGTCGGTACCGCATTGTGAAGCCCGGCCAATTGTCTCCGCGTGTCAGCCTTCTATGTGCACCTTCGGTGATGAATCTTTTCGCAGATTTTTCCCGGAGGTGCGCCGAGTCCGATATCTCGCCGTGATCCGGGCGATTGATATCTACTCGCGTAGAATTTCGGGCCAGGTACGCTGAGGGAAGCTGCGGAGGTCAGGGGAGCCCTCCGGAGAACCAGTCGCACCACACCACACGGGAGTGCCAGTGGCACGCGTCGTAGTCGACGTCATGCTCAAGCCCGAGATCCTCGACCCGCAGGGACAGGCGGTGCAGCGCGCACTGCCCCGTCTCGGCTTCGAGGGAATCGCGGACGTACGTCAGGGAAAGCGTTTCGAGCTGGAGGTCGAGGGGCCGGTCGACGACGCCGCCCTCGCCCGCATTCACGAGATGGCCGAGACTTTCCTCGCCAACACCGTCATCGAGGACTTCACCGTGAAGGTGGAGAAGGCCGAGGAGTCGAAGTGACTGCTCGTATCGGAGTCGTCACCTTTCCCGGCACGCTCGACGACCAGGACAGCCTGCGGGCCGTACGCGTCGCCGGGGCCGAACCCGTGCCGCTGTGGCACCGCGACAAGGACCTGCACCAGGTCGACGCGGTCATTCTGGCGGGCGGCTTCTCCTACGGCGACTATCTGCGGGCCGGTGCCATCTCCCGCTTCTCGCCGGTCATGGAGACGATCATCGACCAGGCCCGCGCGGGGATGCCGGTCCTCGGCATCTGCAACGGCTTCCAGATCCTGACCGAGGCGCATCTGCTACCCGGCGCGATGCTGCGCAACAATCACCTGCACTTCATCTGCCGCGACCAGAAGCTCCGGGTCGAGAACGCGGAGACCGCCTGGACCTCGGACTACTCCGCGGGCCAGGAGATCTCCGTACCGCTCAAGAACATGGACGGGCGGTACGTCGCCGACGAGCGCGTGCTCGACGAGCTGGAGGCGGAGGGCCGCGTCGCCTTCCGCTACCTGGACATGAACCCGAACGGCTCGCTCCGCGACATCGCCGGCATCACCAACGCCGCGGGCAACGTCGTCGGTCTGATGCCGCACCCGGAGCACGCCGTCGAGCCGCTGATCGGAACCGGGCGCACCGACGGTCTCGGTTTCTTCACCTCGATCATCAAGAAGCTGGTCAACGCATGAGCCTGGATACGGTCAAGCACGCGGCCGAGACCCCGGACGTCGAGCAGCCCTGGAAGGAGCTCGGCCTGAAGGAGGACGAGTACGCCCGGATCCGCGAGATCCTGGGCCGCCGTCCCACCGGCGCCGAGCTCGCCATGTACTCCGTGATGTGGTCCGAGCACTGCTCCTACAAGAGCAGCAAGGTCCACCTCAAGCAGTTCGGCGAGAAGGTCCCCGCCAACGACGCGATGCTCGTCGGCATCGGCGAGAACGCCGGTGTGGTCGACGTCGGCCAGGGCTACGCGGTCACCTTCAAGGTCGAGTCGCACAACCACCCCTCGTACATCGAGCCCTACCAGGGCGCGGCCACCGGCGTCGGCGGCATCGTCCGCGACATCCTCGCCATGGGTGCCCGCCCGGTCGCCGTCGTCGACCCGCTGCGGTTCGGTGCGGTTGACCACCCCGACACCAAGCGTGTCCTGCCGGGCGTCGTCGCGGGTATCGGCGGCTACGGCAACTGCCTGGGCCTGCCGAACATCGGCGGCGAGGTCGTCTTCGACGCCTGCTACCAGGGCAACCCGCTGGTCAACGCCGGCTGCATCGGCGTGATGAAGCACGAGGACATCCACCTCGCCAAGGCATCCGGCCCCGGCAACAAGGTGATCCTCTACGGCGCCCGCACCGGCGGCGACGGCATCGGCGGCGTCTCGGTGCTGGCCTCGGAGACCTTCGAGTCGACGGGGCCGGCCAAGCGCCCCGCCGTCCAGGTCGGCGACCCGTTCCAGGAGAAGCTCCTCATCGAGTGCACCCTGGAGATCTTCAAGGAGAAGCTCGTCGCGGGCATCCAGGACCTCGGCGGTGCCGGGCTCTCCTGCGCCACCTCCGAGCTGGCCTCCGCCGGTTCCGGCGGCATGCGCGTCGAACTGGACACCGTGCCGCTGCGCGACTCCTCCCTCTCGCCCGAGGAAATCCTCATGAGCGAGTCGCAGGAGCGCATGTGCGCCATCGTCGAGCCGCAGCACGTCGACCGCTTCCTGGAGATCTGCGAGAAGTGGGACGTCATCGCCACCGTCATCGGTGAGGTGACCGAGGGGTCCCAGCTGGAGATCTTCTGGCACGGCGAGCAGATCGTGGACGTGCCGCCGCGGTCCGTCGCCCACGAGGGTCCGACGTACCACCGCCCGTTCGCCCGCCCGTCGTGGCAGGACGCGCTCCAGGCCGACGACGCCGGGAAGCTGGCCCGCCCGGCGAACGGTGCCGAGCTGCGCGAGCAGGTCCTCAAGCTGGTCTCCTCCCCGAACCAGGCGTCGAAGTCCTGGATCACGGACCAGTACGACCGGTTCGTGCAGGGCAACACCGTCCTGGCGATGCCCGAGGACGCCGGCATGGTCCGGATCGACGAGGAGTCGAACCTGGGCGTGGCCATGGCGACCGACGGCAACGGCCGGTACGCGAAGCTCGACCCGTACACCGGCGCGCAGCTCGCGCTGGCGGAGGCGTACCGCAACGTCGCCGCCACCGGCGCCAAGCCGCTCGCGATCTCGGACTGTCTGAACTTCGGCTCGCCCGAGGACCCGGACGTCATGTGGCAGTTCGCCGAGGCGACCCGTGGTCTGGCGGACGGCTGCCTGGAGCTGGGCACCCCGGTCACCGGCGGCAATGTGTCGCTGTACAACCAGACCGGCGAGACGGCGATCCACCCGACCCCGGTCGTGGCGGTGCTCGGTGTGATCGACGACGTCACCCGGCGCACGCCGGTCGCCTTCGCGCAGGAGGGCCAGCTTCTCTACCTGCTGGGCGAGACGCGCGAGGAGTTCGGCGGTTCGGCGTGGTCCGAGGTCGTCCACGGCCACCTCGGCGGGTTGCCGCCCCAGGTCGACCTGGGGCGCGAGAAGCTGCTCGGCGAGATCTTGATCTCGGCCTCCCGCGACGGCATGATCGACGCCGCGCACGACCTCTCCGACGGCGGTCTGATCCAGGCGGTCACCGAGTCCTGCCTGCGCGGCGGGAAGGGCGCCCGGCTGGTCGTGCCGGACGGGCTGGACGCGTTCACCTTCCTCTTCTCCGAGTCGGCGGGGCGCGCGGTCGTCTCCGTTCCGCGCAGCGAGGAGCTCCGCTTCAACGACATGTGCGGGGCGCGGGGTCTGCCCGTCGCCCGGATCGGTGTCGTGGACGGCGAGGAGATCGAGGTCCAGGGCGAGTTCGGCGTCCCGCTGAGCGAACTGCGGGCCGCGCACGAGGAGACCATTCCGGGCCTGCTCGGCTGACGCGCCGGTGCCGGAACGGGCACCGGTTCCGTGTGGTGCGGTCCCGACCGGTACGCCGGGCGGGACCGCGCTCGCGTTCCCGCCCGACGGGACCGCGCTCGCGTTCCCATCGGGCGGGCGCACGGGGGCCGGTGCCGCGGTCGACTGCGGGGGCGCGGCAAGGCGACACAGAGGAACATTTACTGGGTAAAAATTACATCCAGGATTAATGTTCATCCTGGTACAGTGTCGCCATGACCGAGGGGATGAGCCTGCGCGAACGGAAGAAGGCACAGACGCGGAGGCGCCTGGTGGCCGCGGCCACCGAGCTCTTTTCCGAGCGCGGCTTCGACAAGGTCTCGGTCGCCGAGATCGCCGAGGCGGCCGAGGTCTCGAAGATGACGGTCTTCAACTACTTCGCGAGCAAAGAGGACCTGGTCCTCGCCCCCATGGAGGAGCACATCGGCGATGCCGCCCGGGTGGTGCGGGAGCGGGCCCCCGGCGAGTCCGCCTCCGCCGCCGTGCGCCGCCAGTTCCTGGCCGCCGTCGAGGCGCACGACCCTTCCGTGGGACTGAGCGACGCGCCCATGGTGCTGGCGCTGCGCAGGCTGATCCAGGAAACCCCGTCGCTGCTCATCCGGGCTCAGGCGCTCGCCCTGCGTTCCCTCGGGCTGCTCGCCCAAGTCCTGATCGAGGAGGGGGAGGAGCCGCCGGTCGCCCGGATCGCGGCAGCCCAGCTGATCGCCACCCGCAACAGCCTGATCGCCGCGAACCAGGACCGATTGCTGGCGGGCGAGTCGGCGGAGGCGGTGGCGCCGGACGCCGCCGCGCTCGCCGAACGCGGTTTCGGCCTGCTCGACCAGGGGCTCGGCGCCTTCGCCATCCGGTCCTGAGCCGCGAGCGCGCCCCGCGCACTCGCCCTCCCGGGCGCCCCCGGACCCACCCGCCGTCCCCGAGGGAGCGGGACACGGCCACGCGTGTGTACGGTCGCCGCGCCGCCGGCCCTCATGGGCACCCCGTGGGCGTCGCCGACCCTCGTGGCCGAGGTCGTAGGCTCCCGGGCATGCCGCCGTCCCGCAAACGCGCCCGCCACTACGACCCGGCCCGGACCTGCACCGCCGTCCTGGCCCAGTTCGCCCACGTCCACGCAGCCGTCCGCGCCCTGACGCCGGAGCAACTCGCGCTGCCGACCCGTCTCGGGGACTGGACCGTGCGCGAGCTGGCCGTCCATCTCGCCATGGCGATGTCCCACGTCAACCGTGGCCTGGAGCTGCCCGAACCGTCCCCGGCCGAGCTCGGGCCGCCCCTCCTTCAATGGCCGTTCTCCACCGCGGACCGGGCGTCCGGCATCGATGCCGACACCAGGGCGTCGGCCGCCGACCACACGGACCTCGACGCGCTGTACGAGGAGGTCGCCGCACGGTTCCGGGAGTCGGTCCCGGACGTCCCCGGGGACCGGTTGCTGCCCATCCGCGTCGGTGCCATGCGACTGGCGGACGTCCTGGTCACCCGGGCCGTCGAACTCGTCGTGCACACCGACGACCTGAACGAGGCGACCGGAGCCGCCGTTCCGTACGACCGTCAGGCGCTCGCCGCCTGCACCCGGCTGCTCGCCGACGCCCTCGCGGAGAAGGCCCCCGGCGGATCGGTCGAGGTGCGCGTCCCGCCGTTCGCGGTCGTCCAGTGCGTCCAGGGGCCCAAGCACACCCGCGGTACACCGCCCAATGTCGTGGAGACCGACCCGCTCACCTGGATCCGGCTCGCCACCGGGCGCACGGAGTGGGCGCGGGCGCTCGACGAGGCGAAGGTCGCCGCCAGTGGCGAGCGCGCCGACCTGGCCCCCCTGCTGCCCCTGATGCGCTGAGCGCACGCCCCCGCCGACCACACGGCACCCACCGTCCGCACCTCCCGTGGTCCGCACCCCCCGTGGTCCGCAGGACCACCCGGCTGCCGCACGTCCCTTGCCGTCCCACGCCCCCGCCGACCACGCGCCCCCGCCGACCACGCGCCCCCGCCGACCGCGGGCCCTCCGCCGGAACCTGTCGATCACCCGCGGCAGTCCGCCGGGCGCGCTGTCGCAGGTCCCGAGAAGCCTCATACCGGGCCTCCCCGGTGTGAGGCTCGCCACGAAACGGCTGTTCGGCACGGGCCTGGGCCGGGACGGTGAACGGTTTACCGAGCGCCACCGTCCGGCCCGTCCGTCCCGGTGAGACGAATGGCCGGAATCGTTCGATCCTCGGCCTGCCGATCCGGGCCGCCGCCGCCTCGCGCCCGTCCCGTTCCCCGTTCCGCGACCGTTCCGTGATCGCGCCGTAACCGTTCCGTTGCTGTTTCGCGGGGCGGCGGAGTCGGGCCGATAAGCGGAATTCATCACTCCATGCAACTGCCGAAAGTGGCCCCCGAGTTGCCTCCGGGAGCGCTTCCACGGTGTCCCGGCGCGCGATCCCGAATTCGGACCAGTGGTCGACCTCGCCTACACTCGGTTGCGTGCCCCGTGGTGATGGACGACTCAACCACGACCTGCTCCCCGGAGAGAAAGGCCCCCAGGACGCTTGCGGCGTCTTCGGCGTCTGGGCTCCGGGTGAAGAGGTCGCCAAGCTCACCTATTTCGGACTGTATGCCCTGCAGCACCGTGGACAGGAGTCCGCGGGCATCGCAGTGAGCAACGGGTCCCAGATCCTGGTCTTCAAGGACATGGGACTGGTCTCGCAGGTCTTCGACGAAACGTCTCTGGGATCCCTCCAGGGCCATATCGCGGTCGGTCATGCCCGCTACTCGACCACCGGTGCCTCGGTGTGGGAGAACGCGCAGCCGACATTCCGTGCCACCGCGCACGGCTCGATCGCCCTGGGTCACAACGGCAACCTGGTCAATACGGCCCAGCTCGCCGAGATGGTCGCCGACCTGCCCCGCAAGGACGGCCGGGCCACCCAGGTCGCCGCGACGAACGACACCGATCTGGTGACCGCGCTGCTCGCCGGCCAGACCGACGACGACGGCGAACCGCTCACCATCGAGCAGGCCGCCGCGAAGGTGCTCCCCGACGTGAAGGGGGCCTTCTCCCTCGTCTTCATGGACGAGCACACCCTCTACGCCGCCCGTGACCCGCAGGGCATCCGCCCGCTGGTGCTCGGCCGCCTGGAGCGCGGCTGGGTGGTGGCCTCGGAGTCCGCCGCCCTCGACATCTGCGGTGCCAGCTTCGTCCGGGAGATCGAGCCGGGCGAGATGGTCGCCATCGACGAGAACGGACTGCGCACCTCGCGGTTCGCGGAAGCGAAGCCCAAGGGCTGCGTCTTCGAGTACGTCTACCTGGCCCGCCCCGACACCGACATCGCCGGGCGCAACGTCTACCTCTCCCGGGTGGAGATGGGCCGCAGGCTGGCCGCCGAGGCGCCCGTCGAGGCCGACCTGGTGATAGCGACGCCGGAGTCCGGCACCCCCGCCGCCATCGGCTACGCGGAGGCCAGCGGCATTCCGTTCGGCGCCGGACTCGTCAAGAACGCCTACGTCGGACGGACCTTCATCCAGCCGTCGCAGACCATCCGCCAGCTCGGCATCCGCCTCAAGCTGAACCCCCTCAAGGAAGTCATCAAGGGCAAGCGCCTGGTGGTCGTCGACGACTCGATCGTCCGCGGCAACACCCAGCGCGCGCTGGTCCGGATGCTCCGCGAGGCGGGCGCCGCCGAGATCCACATCCGGATCTCGTCGCCGCCGGTGAAGTGGCCCTGCTTCTTCGGCATCGACTTCGCCACCCGCGCCGAGCTGATCGCCAACGGCATGTCGGTCGACGAGATCGGCACCTCGATGGGCGCGGACTCGCTCGCCTACATCTCGCTCGACGCGATGGTGGAGGCGACGACGATCGCCAAGCCGAACCTGTGCCGTGCCTGCTTCGACGGCGAATACCCGATGGAGCTTCCGGACCCGGAGCTGCTCGGCAAGCAACTGCTGGAGACCGAGCTGGCGGCAGGCCCTGCGGCGACCGCCGCGTCCGACGCCCTGCGTCGGCCGTGACGGTCCGGCCCCACCAGCCCCGTATCTCCACACGAAAGATCCCAGGCCATGTCTGAGACAACAGGTGCTTCCTACGCGGCAGCGGGCGTCGACATCGAGGCCGGCGACCGCGCCGTCGAGCTGATGAAGGAGTGGGTGAAGAAGACCCGCCGCCCCGAGGTCGAGGGCCTCGGCGGTCTCGGCGGCTTCGCCGGCCTCTTCGACGCCTCGGCGCTCAAGCGCTACGAGCGGCCGCTGCTCGCCTCCGCCACCGACGGCGTCGGCACCAAGGTCGACCTCGCCCGCAAGATGGGCGTGTACGACACCATCGGCCACGACCTCGTCGGCATGGTCGTCGACGACCTGGTCGTCTGCGGCGCCGAGCCGCTCTTCATGACGGACTACATCTGCGTCGGCAAGGTGCACCCCGAGCGCGTCGCGGCCATCGTCAAGGGCATCGCCGAGGGCTGCGTCCTCGCGGGCTGCGCCCTGGTCGGCGGCGAGACCGCCGAGCACCCGGGCCTGCTGGCCCCGGACGACTTCGACGTCGCGGGCGCCGGTACGGGCGTGGTCGAGGCCGACCGCCTGCTCGGCCCGGAACGCATCCGCAAGGGTGACGTGGTGATCGCCATGGCGTCCTCCGGTCTTCACTCGAACGGGTACTCGCTCGTCCGGCACGTGGTCTTCGACCGGGCCGGCTGGTCGCTCGACCGCCAGATCGAGGAGTTCGGCCGCACGCTGGGCGAGGAGCTCCTGGAGCCCACCAGGATCTACTCGCTGGACTGTCTGGCCCTCACCCGCACGACCGAGGTGCACGGCTTCAGCCATGTCACCGGCGGCGGCCTCGCCAACAACCTGGCCCGGGTCATCCCCGAGGGACTGCACGCCCGGGTCGACCGCTCCACCTGGACCCCCGGCGCGGTCTTCGACCTGGTCGGGAGGACCGGCGGGGTCGAGCGGCTGGAGCTGGAGAAGACGCTGAACATGGGCGTCGGCATGATCGCGGTCGTCCCCGCCGAGTCCGTCGACGCGGCCCTGACGACGCTGGCCGACCGGGGCGTCGAGTCCTGGGTCGCGGGCGAGATCACCGAGCGCGGGGAGCAGGCCTCGGGTGCGGAGCTGGTGGGTGACTACGCACGGTAGTGCGGGAGCGGACGAGCGATCGGGGCTGCCCGGATCGTCTCTTCGCCCCGTCCGCGGGGCGGGGCGAAGAGACGCGTTCCCACCGGAACGCCGAACGGATCGAACGGATCGGAACAGCCCGGATCGGGACAGCACAGAACCCGGTCCGGGACGGGCCCGGACCGGGTTGATGTGTCAGCGCGAGGTCAAGCGCCGCGGCGCTTTGACGCAGGACCGGACTTGCCGTCCTCGTCCTCGTCCTCGTCGTCGTTGTTGTACAGATCCGCGTACCGTGCGTACGGGTCGTCTTCCTCGTCATCGAACGGCTCAGCGTTCGGTGGCTGACTTGAAGACGATGCGCCCAGCTCATTGGCCAGACGCGACAGGTCAGTCCCGCCGGTGCTGTACTTCAGCTGGCGGGCGACCTTTGTCTGCTTGGCCTTTGCCCGGCCGCGCCCCATGGCTCGACCCCCTCGGTGACGGGGCTCGACGGCCCCAGAGTCTTGACACGCGTTCATGTTTCAGGACGGACTCTCATCGGAGAGACCGTGCCCGTAGGGCTTTAACGGTACCTGCTTCCGCGGCCATACGGTACGCCGCCCACATCACACGCCCCGGAAGAGAACCCGCGAGGCGCCCTGTCCTCGCTGGTCAACTGCGATTTTAACCTCTTCTCGGCATACGACCCGCCGACCGGCGTGAGTCTTCTCTCGCCGGTCGGCGGGTCGTATGCCCGTGCGCGGTGAGGGCGCCGGGTGACGCCCCCGCCACGGTCAGCTCCGGCGCGCCTCCGCCATCCGCTGCTCGGCGATCCGGTCGGCCGCGGCCGCGGGCGGAATGCCGTCTGCCTTCGCACGTGCGAATATGGCCAGTGTGGTGTCGAAGATCTTCGACGCCTTGGCCCTGCACCGCTCGAAGTCGAATCCGTGCAGCTCGTCCGCCACCTGGATGACACCGCCCGCGTTCACCACGTAGTCGGGTGCGTACAGGATCGACCGGTCCGAGAGGTCCTTCTCCACCCCGGGGTGCGCGAGCTGGTTGTTGGCAGCTCCACAGACCACCTCGGCGGTGAGCGCGGCCACCGACTCGTCGTTCAGCGCGCCGCCGAGTGCGCACGGTGCGTAGATGTCCAGGCCCTCGGTCCGGATCAGCGCCTCCGTGTCCGCGGCGACGGCGACCTCGGGGTGCTTCTCGGTGACCCGGCGGACCGACTCCTCGCGGACGTCCGTGATCACGACCTCGGCGCCGTCCGAGAGCAGGTGCTCGACCAGGTGGTGGCCGACCTTGCCGACTCCGGCGACCGCTACTTTTCGGCCACGGAGCGTCGGGTCGCCCCACAGGTGCTGCGCGGAGGCCCGCATGCCCTGGAAGACACCGAACGAAGTGAGCACGGAGGAGTCGCCGGCGCCGCCGTTCTCGGGGGAGCGGCCGGTGGTCCAGCGGCATTCGCGGGCGACGACGTCCATGTCGGTGACGTACGTGCCGACATCGCAGGCCGTCACGTAGCGGCCGCCGAGCGAGGCCACGAACCGGCCGTAGGCCAGCAGCAGTTCCTCGGTCTTGATGCGCTCGGGGTCGCCGATGATCACGGCCTTGCCGCCGCCGTGGT
The DNA here is from genome assembly GCF_042266885.1 of Streptomyces sp. NPDC056061. Lineage (NCBI taxonomy): Bacteria > Bacillati > Actinomycetota > Actinomycetes > Kitasatosporales > Streptomycetaceae > Streptomyces > Streptomyces sp. NPDC056061. Next base: position 419,962 of record NZ_JBHJWQ010000003.1, read on the forward strand.
CGAGCCCGGCCATGGCGTTCTTGTAGGACATGCCGCGCGACAGGTTCAGCGCGTCCGCGACGGCCTCCTCCTCGGAGGCGTACGGATAGAAGCGGGTGCCGCCGAGGGCCGGGCCCAGGGCGGTGGAGTGGATGGCGATCACGGCCTTGAGGCCGCTGGCACGGTCCTGGCAGAGCACGACTTGCTCGTGGCCCCCCTGATCCGAACGGAACAGGGTGTGCAGGACGCCGTCTGTCACATCGGTCACTGTGGTGACTCCCAAGTACGAAGCGGCGGAGGACCCTCCTGAAGGTGGGGAGGGCCGTGGACCGGCCGGCAGGCGGGTCCGACGGCATGAGCGTATGTCCTACGCGGAGGTAGATCCGGCCCAGTGCCGAGGATCACCCCCCGGAGGAGTACGGGCATGACACGATTCGAGGCATGTCGGTGGTGTCCTCGGTGCTCGTCCCCTACGCGTCCTACCTTCGGGTGTACGAACCGCTCGCCGCCTTCCCCGAGCCGGAGCGGAGGCATTGGGCCCGTTACGCCGGGCGTTCGCGGCTCCCCACGGCCCAGGACGAACTGCGCCGTTCGCTCGCGGACTTGGTCGCCGTGCCACCGGTTGCGGTGCCGGCGCACGAGAGCGGGGACGCGTTCGTTGCCGAGGCGGACGGTGTGACCTGTGTCTGTCCGTGGCGGACGAGGCTGCGTGGCTGGCTGGCCCTGGACGGGCTGACGGAGTTGTTCCCCGGCCCGGTGCTCGACGCGGTGCTGCCCCCGGTGGTGCGTGGGCAGGCGGTCGCCGATCACGAGCGGTGGGCGGAGCGCAATCCGGACGCGAGGCCCTGGATCCTCACCTCGCTGTGGCAGGTCCCGGTGCGCTGGTTCGTGCTCTTCTCCGACGAGGAGCGGGAGTTCTCGGAGCCGGGCGGGGCGGGCGAACCGCCGGTACTGCGCTACCGGACGCCGATGGTCCAGGCCCGGCGCCGACTGGCACGGGCGCTGCGGACACTGCGCGAGTCGGTGGACGAGGGGCCGCTGACCGAGGGGCTCGTGGAGGTGGGGCGGTGGCTGGAGGAGTTCCACCCGCGGGCGCTGGTGGAACTGGACTACGCCGGACTCGTGCACGCGCTGCCGACGGAGCGGCTCGCCGCCGACCGCTCGGCCGCCGACGCGGCGGAGGGGCTGGAGGCGCTGCGGGCCGGGGACACCGAGAGGGCGAGCGAGGCGTACGGGCGGCTGGGGGAGCGCTGGCGAGCGGTAAAAGATCGTCAATTCGCGAACTGAACGGGATCTTGTTCGCGTCTGAACCCGTGTGCTGTGCGACACGTGGGAACGAGGAGGCGGAAACATACCCCGGAGGGTGGAAGGACCTACGTCCCGAACCGGGCCTTTGCCTCAAGCGTGATGGATAGCACTAACGGGGCCCTTGCGCCGTTCCCCACCCCTCGTGCCAAAATAGGACAAGGAGCCCCGAGAGGGCTCCATCCGTCCAACTAAGGGCGGATTGCTCAGTATTGCACGCTATGGGGGGTCTGGTGACTCCTGATCGCTCTGTGACTGATCGTCACGGAGGTGTGACTGTCCGCTATGGCATGGTCCATCGGCTTCCGTCGCTGATGAACACCTGGGAGGGCAATTCCATCGGTTTGGCCGACGTGGCTGGACGGATGGTGTAGTTGTAGTGCCGAGGACAAGCCGTTCGTCCTATAACCGACTCGGCCCGCGTCCGCCATTTCGGGCAACGCGGGTCAAGGTGCAGAATTTAGAGGAAAGAACCGAGATGGTTCGGTTCTCCCGAGGAGGCCGCTCATGACCGCTCGCACCCCTGATGCCGAGCCGCTGCTGACCCCGGCTGAGGTTGCCACGATGTTCCGCGTGGACCCGAAGACGGTTACCCGCTGGGCGAAGGCGGGCAAGCTCACGTCCATCCGCACGCTCGGTGGACACCGCCGGTACCGCGAGGCAGAGGTCCGCGCACTGCTTGCGGGTATTCCGCAGCAGCGCAGCGAGGCCTGACACCCCTGCTCTCGCGCAACAACTGGGCTCCCGGGTCCCCCAACCCGCATATGCCCACCCATAGCTCCACATGACGGGCGCCCGCCCCAACGGGCGCCGCATCCGTGAATACGGGTACGTCGTGCGATCGTGCCGTACTCCGCCGGGTTCGGCATGATCTTGTTTTCGCGCTCCCGCCCCGAGGTCCTCCACCGGGGCGGGAGCGCGCTTTTGTGCGCGCTGTTCCCGGGGTGCCGACGAGGCGCGGGAAACCGGGCGTCCGGTTGGCTCCGACGGGGGCTTCAGGGGTGACCCGGGAAGAACCGGATGAAATCATTCCGCACCGTATGGGGAGGAAGCCCCGAGGGTTCGTGGCGTCGTGCACTGCTCTCCCGAGTGGATTCCGTACCGCGTTCGCGGTCCTCTTCGGGCACTCCTGTCCGGGTGGTGCAATTGCACATATTAAATTCGCCAGTTGTAGGAAGGGTGTAAAGTCACCACTTCGCAAAACTCATTCAGTGACACCCGTCACACGGTGCGAGTCTTGCCAAGTACGACATTGCCACTCGCGGAGTGCGGAATGGTGCGCCGTTGGTCACTCCGGCGGGGGACTTTCGTCCTGACCCCGGTTCCCGGGTGGTCACCCCCGGAGGTCCTGGACGCCCCTCTGGCGCCTCGGGCGCGCGCCGGACGGTTTCGGGGGTGTCGGAGTGCTCCGGGGCCCGCCGGCGGCCCTGGAGCGGGTTCCTGGGGGTGTCGGCGCGTCGATGGTGGGCCGGTCCGGGTGGAGAGGTGCGGGCGCGGTGGTCGGGCATGGTGGTCGGCGGGTGCGGTGGCGGCTGTCGGCGGTGGCCGGAGGCGCGGCGGTGGCCGGGCGGGCGGCGGTGACCGAATGCGCGGTGATGGCCGGGTGGGTGGCCCGGTTGCCCGGCCGGGGCGCCGGAGGAGGGGCATGTCGCCCTCGTCGTGGACGAGTGTCGCCGGTGCGGGTTCTCCGGGGCGTGCGTCCGGCGCCGGTCGACCGTTCCGGATGCGGGGCAGCCCGCCGTCTTCTGACTGTGCGTCGGCAGGTGCCGGAGCCGAGACGCACGAAAGCCCGGATCCAGGGGATCCGGGCTTCCTTACTGCGGTCCTGACGGGATTTGAACCCGCGGCCTCCACCTTGACAGGGTGGCGAGCACTCCAAACTGCTCCACAGGACCAGGTTTTCGCTGCTTGCCTTGCGGCTGGCTGCGAAAACAGACTGTACAGCAGGTCGGAGGGTCCGGTCGACTTCACCGAGGGTGGCAGCTCCGTCACACTCCCGGAGCCCTCCCGTGCCCTCCGGTTCAGGGCGCCGCGGCGTCGATCGCCTTCACGATGCGCTTGTCGGAGACCGGGTGGGCCGTTCCCAGGGCGTGGGCGAAGTAGCTGACCCGGAGCTCCTCGATCATCCAGCGGATGTCCAGGACCTCCTGCGGAACGGGCCTGCCCTGCGGCAGCTGTTCCAGCAGCCAGGCGTACTCGTCCTGCATCTCGTGGATCTTCTCCATGCGCGTGGTGTCCCGCTGGGCGGCCGTCGGCATCTGCTGGAGCCTGCGGTCCACGGCGACCAGATAGCGCATCAGGTCGGGCAGTCTGCGCAGCCCGGTGGCCGTGACGAAGCCCGGCGGCATCAGGGCCGCGAGCTGGGCGCGCACATCGGCGACGTTGGCGACCAGCACCAGGCTGTTGGTCGTCTTCAACCGCCGTTCGCAGGACTGCCAGGCGGCCAGCACCTGCTGCACCTGCTTGACCGTGTGCTCGGTCAGCGCCACCAGGTCGGCGCGCACCTTGTCGTAGAGCTTCCGGAACGACTCCTCGTCCCAGGCCGGGCCGCCGTGCGCGCCGATCAGCCGGTCGGCGGCGGCCGTCGCGCAGTCCTCGAAGAGCGCCTGGACGGAGCCGTGCGGATTGCCGGAGAGGGCGAGCTTCTGCTGGTTCGTCAGCTTGTCGGAGGCGAACTTCGCCGGGTTCACCGGCACGTTCAGCATGATCAGCTTCCGGGTGCCGAGCCACATCGCCCGCTGCTGCTCGGCCTCGGTGTCGAAGAGGCGGACGGCCACGCTCTCGCCCTGGTCCACCAGGGCCGGATACGCCTTCACCGGCTGACCGGCCCTTCCCCGAGCTCTCGACTTCGCTCGACCAGGGGAGACCCCATCGGTCTCGAAGACCCGGTTCAGTGTCCCGATCGTCCAGTCCGTGAGGCCCGAACGCTCGATGGACTCGCCCGAGGGGCCCGCGTCGGCCGCGGCGGCCTTGGACAGGGCCTGACGGGCCTTGGGGCGCAGCCGGAGCCGCAGCGCCTCCAGGTCCTTGTCCTCGGCCATCTTGCGGCGCCGCTCGTCGACGATCCGGAAAGTGATCTTCAGGTGGTCCGGGAGGCGGCTCAGGTCGAAGTCGTCCGCGGTGACCGGCACGCCGACCATCCGCTGGAGCTCGCGCGCCAGCGTGACCGTCAGGGGTTCCTGCTGTGTCATCGGGCCGCCGGAGGCGGACGGAACCACCCGGTCCAGGAACTTCTCCGCGTAGTTCGGCGCGGGGACGTAGTGCCTGCGTATCGGCTTGGGGAGCGAGCGGATCAGCTCGGTGACCACGTCCTCGCGCAGGCCCGGGATCTGCCAGTCGAAGCCCTCGTCGGTGACCTGGTTGAGCACCTGGAGCGGGATGTGGACGGTCACGCCGTCGGCGTCCGCGCCGGGCTCGAACTGGTACGTCACCCGGAACTTGAGCTTCCCCTGCCGCCAGGAGTCCGGGTAGTCGTCCTTGGTGACGGCCCCGGCCTTCTCGTTGATGAGCATCGAGCGCTCGAAGTCCAGCGCGTCCGGCTCGTCCCGGCGCTTGTGCTTCCACCAGGAGTCGAAGTGCGCCCCGGAGACCACGTGCGCGGGGATGCGCTGGTCGTAGAAGTCGAAAAGGGTCTCGTCGTCCACCAGGATGTCGCGGCGCCGGGCACGGTGCTCCAGCTCCTCGACCTCGCTGAGCAGCTTGCGGTTGTCGTGGAAGAACTGGTGGTGCGTGCGCCAGTCGCCCTCGACCAGGGCGTGGCGGATGAACAGGTCGCGGGACGTCTCGGCATCGATACGGCCGAAATTGATCTTGCGCTGGGCGACGATCGGAACGCCGTACAGGGTGACGCGTTCGAACGCCATCACCGCCGCCTGGTCCTTCTCCCAGTGCGGCTCGCTGTAGGTGCGCTTCACCAGGTGCTGGGCCAGCGGCTCGATCCACTCCGGTTCGACCTTGGCGTTGACCCGGGCCCACAGCCGGGACGTCTCGACCAGCTCGGCCGACATCACGAACCGCGGCTGCTTCTTGAACAGCGCCGACCCGGGGAAGATCGCGAACTTGGCGCTGCGGGCGCCCAGGTACTCGTTCTTGTCCGTGTCCTTGAGACCGATGTGCGAGAGCAGTCCGGACAGCAGCGAGACATGCACCGACTGCTCGGGCGCGTCGGTCCCCGTCGAGGACTCCGTGATCTCGATGCCCATCTGCTTGGCGACCGTGCGCAGCTGCGCGTAGATGTCCTGCCATTCGCGGATGCGCAGGAAGTTCAGGTACTCCTGCTTGCACATCCGGCGGAAGCTGGAGGAACCGCGTTCCTTCTGCTGCTCGCGGATGTACCGCCACAGGTTCAGGAAGGCAAGAAAGTCGGAGGTCTCGTCCTTGAACCGGGCGTGCTGCTGGTCGGCCTGGGTCTGTTTGTCGGAGGGCCGCTCGCGCGGGTCCTGGATGGAGAGCGCGGCGGCGATCACCATGACCTCGCGGACACAGCCGTTGCGCTCGGCCTCGATGACCATGCGGGCCAGGCGCGGGTCGACGGGCAGCTGCGAGAGCTTCCGTCCGAGCGGGGTGAGCCGCTGCCCCTTCTTCCCTGAGGCCCTTCCCGCGGACCTCGCCCCGGACCTCTCTCCCGGCTTCTCCTCGGAGGGGGGCTGCTCGCCCTGTTCCAGCGCGCCGAGCTCCTGGAGCAGCTGGATGCCGTCGCGGATGTTGCGGTGGTCCGGCGGGTCGATGAACGGGAACCTGTCGATGTCGCCCAGGCCGGCCGCGGTCATCTGGAGGATGACGGAGGCGAGGTTGGTGCGCAGGATCTCGGGGTCGGTGAACTCCGGACGGGTCAGGAAGTCGTCCTCGGAGTACAGCCGGATGCAGATGCCGTCCGACGTACGGCCGCAGCGGCCCTTGCGCTGGTTGGCGCTGGCCTGCGAGACCGGCTCGATCGGCAGTCGCTGGACCTTGGTGCGGTGGCTGTAGCGGGAGATCCGGGCGGTGCCCGGGTCGATCACGTACTTGATGCCGGGGACGGTCAGCGAGGTTTCGGCGACGTTCGTCGCCAGCACGATCCGCCGGCCGGTGTGGCGCTGGAAGACGCGGTGCTGCTCGGCGTGCGAGAGGCGGGCGTAGAGGGGGAGCACCTCGGTGTGGCGGAGATTTTTCTTGTTCAGGGCGTCCGCGGTGTCGCGGATCTCGCGCTCGCCGGAAAGGAAGACCAGGATGTCGCCCGGCCCCTCGGACTGGAGCTCGTCGACGGCGTCGCAGATCGCGGTGATCTGGTCCCGGTCGGCGTCCGCAGAGTCCTCGGTGGCTTCCTCCAGCAGCGGGCGGTACCGCACCTCCACCGGGTACGTACGTCCGCTGACCTCGACGATCGGGGCCTCGCCGAAGTGGCGCGCGAACCGCTCGGGGTCGATCGTCGCCGAGGTGATGACGACCTTCAGGTCCGGCCGCCGGGGCAGCAGCCGGGCCAGGTAGCCGAGCAGGAAGTCGATGTTGAGCGACCGCTCGTGGGCCTCGTCGATGATGATCGTGTCGTAGGCGCGCAGCTCGCGGTCCGTCTGGATCTCGGCGAGCAGGATGCCGTCCGTCATCAGCTTCACGAACGTCGCGTCGGGGTTCACCTGGTCGGTGAAGCGGACCTTCCAGCCGACCGTCTCGCCCAGTGGCGTGTTCAGTTCCTCGGCGACGCGTTCGGCGACCGTGCGGGCTGCGATCCGGCGCGGCTGGGTGTGCCCGATCATGCCTCGGACGCCGCGGCCCAGCTCCATGCAGATCTTCGGGATCTGCGTGGTCTTGCCCGAGCCCGTCTCCCCGGCGACGATCACGACCTGGTGGTCGCGTATCGCCTCCAGGATCTCGTCCTTCTTCTGACTGACCGGGAGCTGTTCCGGATACGACACGGCGGGCACCCGCTCGGCGCGCAGCGCGAGCCGCTCGGCCGCCCGGCCGGCCTCGGTGGCGATCTCGTCCAGCACGGCCTGCCGGGCCTCGGGCTTGCGGATGCGGCGCGCCCCTTCGAGACGGCGGCCGAGCCGGTGCGCATCGCGGAGCGAGAGCTCTTCGAGCCGGGACTGGAGATCGGCGAAGGAAGTAGACATACGGACCCCAGGATCTCACCCGGGCCCGAGGAACGGCGAACGCATTTCGTGCGGTTCGGGTCACCTCGGCGGCACCGCACGGAGGTGCGAGATCACAGCACGTACCATTTCGGGCAGCCGGTCAACCGCCGCCCGGTTCGTCTACCGCTCCGCCGGCCGGTTCGCCGCCCCGTTTGTCGTCAGGTTCGTCGCCCGCCCGTTGTCCTGTTCGCCGTCCAGTCCGCTGCTCCCGTCCGTCGCTCCTTCCCGGAAGGCCGGTCGCCGTGTCCATGCCCGTGTCCCGTACGCAGTGGTGCTGCTGCCTGCTGGCGGTGCTCGGGGTGGTGCTGGGACTGTTCTGCGGACCGGGAATGGCAGCCCGGGACGGCGGCGCCCGCGCGACGGCGGTGGCTGTCGCGAGCGAGGGGACCGACGGGACCGAAAAGTTCGGTGTGGTCAACGGGACTGACGGGACCGAAAAGTTCGGTGTGGCCGACGGGACTAACGGGACCGACGGGACCGACGGGACTGGCGGGATCAGTGCGGCCGACGGGTTCGCCGAGGCCGGCACCGCGCGGCCGGACGTCTCGGCCGCGGACCGGACGACGGCCCCGTATCCCGTCCTGGCCCCCGTCCTGGCCACGGCCTCGGACCCGCACTCGGTACCGGGGTGCGGCAAGAGCAGGAAGCACGAGGACGGGGAGCCCGCCCTGCCGGGACGGTCCCGTACCGCCCAGGACCAGGCCCCCGGTCTCGCCGGGTGGGGTCCGCCCGCCGTCACCGGACCGGCCCCGTTCCACCCGCCCGTCCGGATGGAACCGCGCGGGCAGGCAGCCGCCGCGCGCAGTCTGACGGAGCTCTCCGTACTGAGGGTATAGAGGCCGAGCCCGCCGGGCCGTCCCCTCTCTTCCCTCCTCTTCCGCACCACCAGTACGGAGTTCCGCATGTCCAAGTCCACGTCCAAGCCCAAGCCCAAGCCCGCGTCCGGGGCGTCGCGCACGCCGTCGTCCAGGAAGCCGCTGCTGTACGGGGCCGGAGTCGTGCTCGCCGCCGCGGTGCTCGGCTTCGTCTCCTACCGGGCCACCGCTCCCGACCACTCGGGTTCCTCCTCGTCGGTCGCCGACGTCACGGCGGAGCCGGACGCCGGTGTCTACCCCGAGCTGGAGAAGCTCGCCCGCCGCGACGCCGACGACAAGCTCGCCCAGGGCCGGGCGGACGCACCCGTCGTCCTCATCGAATACGCCGACTTCAAGTGCGGCTACTGCGGCAAGTTCGCCCGCGACACCGAACCCGCCCTGGTGAAGAAGTACGTCGACAACGGCACCCTGCGCATCGAATGGCGCAACTTCCCGATCTTCGGCGCCGAGTCGGAGGCTGCCGCCCGGGCCGCGTGGGCAGCCGGTCAGCAGGGCCGCTTCTGGCAGTTCCACCGCGCCGCGTACGCGGAGGGGGCAAAGGAGAAGGGGTTCGGCAAGGCCCGGCTGAAGGAGCTCGCCCAGCAGGCGGGCGTCGCGGACCTCGACCGGTTCGCCCGTGACGTGGACAGTTCGGCCGCCTCCGACGCGGTGGGCAAGGACCAGGAACAGGGGTACGGCATCGGTGCCACGTCCACCCCGTCGTTCCTGATCAACGGCCGTCCGATCGCGGGGGCCCAGCCGATGGAGACCTTCACCCGGGCCATCGAGGCGGCGGCCGAGAAGGCCCGGAGCACCGAGGACGCCAAGAGCGACCCCGAAACGGCAGGCACCGGCACCGGTTCCGACGCCACCCCGTCCGACAAGACGTCCGGCGGCACCGGGGCGGCCCGAAATGACGGCTGACATCGGCTACTTCGCCGCCTTCCTCGGCGGACTGCTCGCCCTGGTCAGCCCGTGCAGTGCCCTGTTGCTGCCGGCCTTCTTCGCGTACTCCATCGACTCCACGTCGCGGCTGCTGGCCCGCACCGGCATCTTCTACGCGGGCCTCGCCACCACGCTGGTCCCGCTCGGTGCCGCGGGCTCGTACGCCGGACGGCTCTTCTACAGCCACCGCGACGCGCTCGTTCTCGGCGCGGGGTGGCTGATCATCGGGCTCGGCATCGCGCAGATCGTGGGCCTGGGCTTCGCCTCGCGCCGGATCGCCGCCCTCAGCGGCCGGATCCGCCCGACCACCGCCATGTCGGTGTACGCGCTGGGCGCGGTATACGGACTTGCCGGTTTCTGCGCGGGGCCGATCCTCGGCAGCGTCCTCACCGTGGCGGCGGTCAGCGGCAGCCCGGTCTACGGCGGACTGCTGCTCGCCGTCTACGCCCTGGGCATGGCGGTCCCGCTCTTCCTTCTCGCGCTGCTCTGGGAACGCTTCGACCTGGGCCGCCGCGCCTGGCTGCGCGGCCGGGCCTTCCGGCTCGGCCGTTTCGAACTGCACACCACGACCTTGCTGTCCGGGCTCTTCTTCATCGGCCTCGGCGTCCTGTTCCTGGTGTACGACGGGACGACCGCCCTGCCCGGGCTGCTGGGCGTGAACGAGTCGTTCGCCGTCGAACAGTGGGCCCAGCGCGTCGGGGAACACGTGCCGGACACGATGGCCCTGGTGGCCGTGGTCGCGGTGGCGCTGTTGGTCCTGGCGGTACGGATGCGGCGCGGCCGGGGCGCATCCGGCGGCAACGGTACGAACGAGGCGGACGCCGTCGGCGCCGACGCGAACGCGGTGGACCGGCAGGAGAATTGACCACGACGAAGGCCCCGTCCGGTGGACGGGGCCTTCGGGTGGTGGCTGGGGCCGGGATCGAACCGGCGACCTATCGCTTTTCAGGCGATCGCTCGTACCAACTGAGCTACCCAGCCACGCAGCTCATAAGGGCTGCAGCGGTCCTGACGGGATTTGAACCCGCGGCCTCCACCTTGACAGGGTGGCGAGCACTCCAAACTGCTCCACAGGACCAAGCTATGTGCGAGACAAGTCTCGCACACGGTAAAGCGTGCCCCCAACGGGATTCGAACCCGTGCTACCGCCTTGAAAGGGCGGCGTCCTGGGCCACTAGACGATGAGGGCTAAGGGCCCACCTGCGCGCTTTCCAGCGCGTCGGGGACGTGAGAAGCATATGGGATGGCGGCGGGTATCGCCAAAACGATTGACGACGGGGTCGGCGGAGGGGATTCCGGGCCGTCCGCATCGGGGCGTCCAGGGCAGGCGTACGGGACAATGGCGGGGTGCTGGAGATGACGCGCGAGGAGTTCGAGGAACTGGTCGCCGAGGCGTTGGACCGGATTCCGCCGGAACTGACACGGCTGATGGACAACGTCGCGGTGTTCGTCGAGGACGAACCGGATCCAGCCGATCCGGAACTGCTCGGTCTGTACGAGGGGACGCCGCTGACCGAGCGCGGTGAGTGGTACGCGGGGGTGCTGCCGGACCGGATCACCATCTACCGCGGGCCGACGCTGCGGATGTGCGAGTCGCGCGAGGCCGTCGTCGTGGAGACCGAGATCACCGTCGTCCACGAGATCGCCCATCACTTCGGCATCGACGACGAGAGGCTGCACGCGCTCGGCTACGGATGAGCCCGCGCCGGTCCGCAGGTCTATTCGGTCCGCCGGTCCTTCGGTCCGCCGGTCCGTCGGTCCTGACCGGCACTTCGGTGTTCCGGTGCCCGGCGGGGCGCGGGGGAATCAGGAGTACGGGCGCCGGGGTCGCGGGCCGTGCCGGCGGGGGTGACGGGCCGGGCGCTCCGGCGTGCGCGGGTGCCGTGCCGGGGGCGTGCGGTCCGGTACGAGCGTGTCCCCGGCGGGGCAACGGGAGTTGGGCACGTCGTCAGGTCGCTTCCCTGTCTCCCTCCCCAGCTCCGCCTCTCCCCGTGCCCCCGGAGGTGCCGCCCGTGCGCCAGTTGTCCGTTCCCGTCCGATGGGTGGCCGCCGTCGCAGTGACGGCCGCCGCGTCCACAGGCTGCATGAGCGTCGGCGACGACGGCGACAAACCGTCGCGCAGGCCGACGGCCGATCCGAGAGGGAGCGCGCCGGTGCCGGACGGCGGCACCGTGTCCGGCACCGGCACCGGCACCGTCCGGCCCGGCGGCGGCGGTCGTGCCGAGGCGCACTCCGAACGGGAGGTGGTCGAGTCCCCCGATCCGGGCGGGCCGAAAACGTCCCCGGATCCGCCCGAGGCGCACCCGGGGGCGGAACCCGGCGGGGCGGGCGCGCCGGCGGAGCCCGGTGTTCCGGAGCCGGGACGCGGCGGCAGCGGGCCGGAGCCCTCGGCCGCGGAGCCGGACCCGGAGATTCCGCAGCGGCCCGAGTCGCCACCGCCCTCCGAGCCGTCCACCCCCGAGCCCCCGGCCTCCCCGGACCCCGAGGGGCCCGCGGAATCGCCGCCGCAGCCGTCCGCCTCGCCGGCGGCCGAGTACCGCGCCTACGCGATGAGCCTGCCGGGCGGTTCCGCGTCGATGCGGACGCCGGAGGCGTCGCCGCAGGTGGAGCCCGCGTAGCCGGGAAATGGTCGGGCGGCGGGGCCCGGTTTGCGCAAGGTGGGGGTGAGTGCGTATGGTGGTAGATCGTTTGATCCCATTGCCCGGCGCCGAAACAGAAGCGCGCCGTGTGGCGCGTACTCTCCCTTGCCGTGGCTGGACCGCATTGAGGCGGTCGAAATTGCGAATCACGGAGTTACGGGCGCGTGCCGAGACTCCGGAAGGTTTCGCATTTCGCATGTCAATTTCCAGTTCTGACCGCACCGTCATGTCCGAGAACGACGAGCTGGTCGAGGTCGTGGCGACCGCCGCGGTGGAGCCGACGCAGTCCGTCGACTCCAGCGACGCCGTCGACTCCGTGGAGGAGGGCGCTTCTCGCGGGGAGCAGGCCGACACAGAGGAGGCCGAGCCGAAGGTCACCTTCGCCGACCTGGGCCTGCCCGAGGGCATCGTCCGCAAGCTCGCGCAGAACGGTGTGACCGAGCCCTTCCCGATCCAGGCCGCGACCATCCCGGACGCCCTGGCCGGCAAGGACATCCTGGGCCGCGGCCGCACCGGCTCCGGCAAGACGCTCTCCTTCGGTCTGCCGACCCTGGCCGCGCTGGCCGACGGCCACACCGAGAAGAAGAAGCCCCGCGCGGTCATCCTCACCCCGACCCGTGAGCTCGCCATGCAGGTGGCGGACGCCCTCCAGCCGTACGGCGACGTGCTCGGCCTGCGGATGAAGGTCGTCTGCGGCGGTACGTCGATGGGCAACCAGATCTACGCGCTGGAGCGCGGTGTCGACATCCTCGTCGCCACCCCGGGCCGGCTGCGCGACATCATCAACCGGGGCGCCTGCTCCCTGGAGAACGTCCAGGTCGCCGTCCTCGACGAGGCCGACCAGATGTCCGACCTGGGCTTCCTGCCCGAGGTCACCGAGCTGCTCGACCAGGTTCCGGTCGGCGGTCAGCGCATGCTCTTCTCCGCGACGATGGAGAACGAGATCGGCACGCTGGTCAAGCGCTACCTGGACAACCCGGTGAGCCACGAGGTCGACAGCGCCCAGGGCAACGTCACGACCATGACGCACCACGTCCTCGTCGTGAAGCCGAAGGACAAGGCGCCGGTCACCTCCGCCATCGCCGCCCGCAAGGGCCGCACCATCATCTTCGTCCGCACCCAGCTGGGGGCCGACCGCATCGCCGAGCAGCTCGTCGAGGCGGGCGTCAAGGCGGACGCGCTGCACGGCGGCATGACGCAGGGCGCCCGCACCCGGGTGCTCGCCGACTTCAAGGACGGCTACGTCAACGCGCTGGTCGCGACCGACGTCGCCGCCCGCGGCATCCACGTCGACGGCATCGACCTGGTGCTGAACGTCGACCCGGCCGGCGACCACAAGGACTACCTGCACCGCTCGGGCCGTACCGCCCGCGCCGGCAAGTCCGGCGTCGTGGTCTCGCTGGCGCTGCCGCACCAGCGCCGTCAGATCTTCCGCCTCATGGAGGACGCGGGCGTCGACGCCTCGCGTCACATCGTGGGCGGCGCGGGCGCCTTCGACCCGGAGGTCGCCGAGATCACCGGCGCCCGTTCGCTGACCGAGGTCCAGGCCGACTCCGCCGCCAACGCCGCCAAGCAGGCCGAGCGCGAGGTCGCCGAGCTGACCAAGCAGTTGGAGCGCGTCCAGCGCCGCGCCGGTGAGCTGCGCGAGGAGGCGGACCGCCTCGTGGCCCGCGCCGCGCGCGAGCGGGGCGAGGACCCCGAGACCGCCGTCGCCGAGGTCGTCGCCGAGGCGGAGGCCGCGGTCGAGGCCGCCGTCTCCGTGCCCGAGCAGCCCACGGCGCGGGACGACCGGCGTGACGACCGCGGCAACTTCGAGCGCCGGGACAGCCGTGGCGGCGACCGGGGCGGTTACCGCGGCGGCCACGACCGGCGTGACGACCGCGGTGGTGACCGTGGTTTCCAGCGTCGTGATGACCGTTCGTCGGGTGGTTTCCGTCGGGACAACGACCGTCCGTCGTTCAACCGCGACCGTCGTGACGACCGGCGTGACGACCGCGGTGGTGACCGTGGTTTCCAGCGTCGTGACGATCGTTCGTCGGGTGGTTTCCGTCGGGACAACGACCGTCCGTCGTTCAACCGCGACCGTCGTGACGACCGCCCGTCCGGCGGTTTCCGCTCCGGCGGCAGCGACCGTCCGTACAACCGCGACCGGCGTGACGACCGTCCCTCCGGCGGCTTCCGCTCCGGCGGCGGCGACCGCCCGTACGGCCGTCGTGACGACCGCGGCACCGGTTCCTTCGGCCGTCGCGACGACAAGCCGCGCTGGAAGCGCAACGGCTGAGCGGTGACCCGGTCCCGCTGAATACGTCGTCCGGAAGCGGGCCTGCTCCTCGGGAGCGGGCCCGCTTCCGGCTTTCCGCACCACGGGACGGGCGCCTCTGGCGTGACCTGTGGCCGTGCCGCGAGTTTTCCCAGTCGTGACCACGGCGACGGCATGTGGACGCCGGAGCGAGGGAATTGCTGGGGGCATGACAAACGATACGGGTGAGAACAGGCCATCCCCGGACGTCTCCGACGAGGAGCGTCTCGCGCAGCTCGGCTACACGCAGACGCTGGCCCGGCGTATGTCGGCGTTCTCGAACTATGCCGTCTCGTTCACGATCATTTCGGTGCTCTCCGGCTGTCTCACGCTCTACCTCTTCGGCATGCGGACCGGCGGTCCCGCCGTCATCACCTGGGGGTGGGTCGGTGTCGGGCTGATGACGCTGTTCGTCGGCCTGGCGATGGCCGAGATCTGTTCGGCGTACCCGACCTCGGCCGGCCTCTACTTCTGGGCCCACCGGCTGGCCCCGCCGCGCACGGCGGCGGCCTGGGCGTGGTTCACGGGCTGGTTCAACGTCCTGGGCCAGGTCGCCGTCACCGCCGGGATCGACTTCGGGGCCGCGTCCTTCCTGGGCGCCTACCTGAACCTCCAGTTCGGCTTCGAGGTCACGCCCGTCCGTACGATCCTGCTCTTCGCCGCGATCCTGGTGCTGCACGGCCTGCTCAATACCTTCGGCGTCCGGATCGTCGCGATGCTGAACAGTGTGAGCGTGTGGTGGCACGTCGTCGGTGTCGCGGTCATCGTCGGTGCCCTGACCTTCGTCCCCGACTCGCATCGCTCGGCGTCGTTCGTCTTCACCGAGTTCGTGAACGGGACGGGCTGGGGCAGCGGCTTCTACGTCGTGATGATCGGCCTGCTGATGGCCCAGTACACCTTCACCGGCTACGACGCCTCCGCGCACATGACGGAGGAGACCCACGACGCGGCGACGGCCGGACCGCGCGGCATCGTCCGCTCGATCTGGACCTCCTGGATCGCCGGTTTCGCCCTCCTGCTCGGCTTCACCTTCGCCATCCAGTCGTACGACGGCGCGCTGAACTCCCCGACCGGCGCCCCGCCCGCCCAGATCCTGCTGGACGCCCTCGGCGCCACCACCGGCACGTTCCTGCTGCTCGTCGTGATCGGCGCGCAGCTGTTCTGCGGCATGGCGTCCGTCACCGCCAACAGCCGCATGATCTACGCCTTCTCGCGGGACGGGGCACTGCCGTTCTCCCATCTCTGGCACACCGTCAGCCCCCGTACCCGCACCCCCGTCGCCGCGGTCTGGCTCGCCGCCCTCGGCGCCCTGGTGCTGGGGCTGCCGTACCTGATCAATGAGACCGCCTACGCGGCGGTGACCTCGATCGCCGTGATCGGCCTGTACATCGCCTATGTGATCCCCACCCTGCTGCGACTGCTCCGGGGCGACGACTTCACCCCGGGGCCCTGGCACCTGGGACGCTGGTCGCGGCCGATCGGTGTCGTCGCCGTGGTCTGGGTCCTGATCATCACGGTGCTGTTCATGCTGCCGCAGGTCTCGCCGGTCACCTGGGAGACGTTCAACTACGCGCCCGTCGCGGTCCTGGTGGTCCTCGGCTTCGCCGCGACGTGGTGGCTGGTCTCCGCCCGGCACTGGTTCCTCAATCCGGATCACGAGCGCACGGCCACTCCCGCGGCCCCCGTCCGCACCCCGTGATTCCGCCGCGACGGGCCCGGTGGCCGATACCCGATCGGCGGCCGGGCCGCGGCGGGCTATGCTCAGGGGTGATTCGCCGAGGGCCGTTAGCTCAATTGGCAGAGCAGCGGACTTTTAATCCGTTGGTTGTGGGTTCGAGTCCCACACGGCCTACGTGCGAGAACAGCCCCTCCTGGGATCTCCGGGAGGGGCTGTTTCCTTGCCCGGACGGACGGACGGACGGACGGGCGGACGTGGGGGTGTGTGCGTCCGGGTGGACAAACGGGCGAGGCGGGGCGGGGCGGGCAGGACGGGGTGGGGTGGGGCTGTGGCTCGTGTGTCCGGCCGGGTGCGTGGACCCCGGTGATCGGAGGCGGTGCCGACGACGGACCACCGTGTCAGGGGGAGCCGCGTCCGACAACCCTCTTCGGTGGGGGAGGGTGGGGTGGTCCCGCCGTTGCTTCGATGCGATACGGCAGAGTGAGGGTTCGGCACGGGCCGAAGGGGCCGTTCTGGGCCCGATGAGGAAGTGCGCACTGCGAGTGCGCACTTGGGCGTACGGCGCGCCGCCCGTCGACAACGACAACTTCGCCTACGTCCAGCACTGCCCGGCAAGGCTGGGCGAGGGAGGTCGGGCCGGGATCATCATGCCCAACAAGGCGGGCAATTCGGGCCACGCGGCCGAGCAGGTCATTCGCCGGAACCTGGTGGAGAGAGGCGTCGTCGACTGTGTCGTGGCCCTGCCGGCCCACTTGTTCACCGGTACCGCCGTACCGGTGTCCGTGTGGATGCTGCGTCATCCCGGCGACCCGTGCGACAGCACCCTGTTCCTCGACGCGCGGCACATGGGGGCGAAGAATGGCGCGCGGCGGGTTCTCGGTCCCCGGGACGCCGAATCGCGCTGGTGCGTGAGGAGCAGGTCGGCTGGCTGATGAGCCCCAACGTCATACGGCTGCGGGTACGTGAGGAGCAACGGGGTCGGGCGCTGCCGGAGTATCTGTTCCACTACTTGTGCCTGGACGAGACGGTCGAGTGGATGCGGGACCGTGCCGCCGCCACCGCTGCCCCGTCCCTCCGGTCCGAATCCTCGGGGCTTTGCAGATTCCGCTGCCGGATCCGGCGGAGCATCGGGCGGTCGTCACGGCGCTCACGAGCCTCGACGAGTTGGACAGGGCGCATCGGGACGTCGCGGCGTCGTTGCGGCACACCCGCACGGCCCTTGCCGACATGCTGCTGGGCTCGTCCGCGGGGCCCGCCCCCGGCGCCTCGTTCCGTCACTCGTTCGAGAACGGAGGACTGCTGTGAACGCGCCGACCGCGCCGTCCGGTCCGGCGCCCGCACCGCCCCCCTCCGCCGAGCCCGTCAACAGCGCCTGGATCCCCTGGCTGCTCGTCATGGTGCTGTTCTCGGCACTTGTCGGAGCGTGCGTCGGATTTCTCAAGGCCCTCGACGGCACTCCGGCGACCGGGTGCCTCCTCTCGGCGGGGACGGCGTTCGGGGGGACCGCACTGCTCTGCCTGGCAGTCGTCCCCGCGGTCCAGCAGCTGCGCCGACGCAGCTGAGGATGTGTCCGCCCGGGTCGGCCGACCCGGGCGGGGGAGGTTTCGGCGGGCGCGAGAGGTCCGACGGGCTGGGACACGGGCGGCTCTCAGACCAGGAGCTTCGTCTTCGCCCGCTGGTACTCCTCCTCGGTGAGGGCGCCACGGTCCTTCAGCTCCGCGAGCTTGGTCAGGTCGTCCACGTGGCTGCCCCGCTTCGGTTCGGGGGACGCCGTGCCGGCGGCGTTCCGTACGTACGCCTTGAAGGCGGCCTCGCGCTCCTGCGCCTCCTGGGCGGAACGTTTGCCCATGGATGCGCCGCGCACGATCACGTACAGCAGGACGCCGAGATAGGGCAGCAGCAGCGTCACGATCAACCAGCCGCCCTTGCCCCAGCCGCCGAGGTCGTCACTGCGGAAGATGTCTGTGATGACCTTGAAGAGCAGGAACAGCCACACGATCCAGAGGAAGAACCAGAGCATCGTCCAGAAGAGGTTGAGCAAGGGGTAGTTGTTCACGTTCGCTCCCCGGTCACCGCGATGTCGTCGCGTCGGCCAGCCACCTGATGAAAACAGTCATATCACCTCATATTTATGCTCGCTCGTCGTCGAGCGAAGGGGTGCGCGACCGCTCTTCGGGCCGGGCGGGCCGGGGTGAGGCGGATCGGGGAGGGCCCTGCGGCTTCGGGGCTTCCGGGCCTCGGGTGTCTCGGTCCAGGGCTTGTTCAGGGCTTCGTCCAGGGCTTGTTCAGGGCTTGTTCAGGGCTTCGGTACGTCGGCGACGCCGTTTCGTGTGCGCCTTCGTTCCGTGCCCGTGCCATGCCGCGTACACGGCCCGGACGCCGAGTGGTCATGAGTGCCTCGAACATGCCGTAGAGTTGTGTTCACCGACGCGGGGTGGAGCAGCTCGGTAGCTCGCTGGGCTCATAACCCAGAGGTCGCAGGTTCAAATCCTGTCCCCGCTACTGAAAACCTGGGCCCGGCACGCATACAGCGTGCCGGGCCCAGGTCGTTCCCGCGTGCGATGCCGGATGCGCCGGGGGTGAGGTGTGAGCTGCGTCATGCGGGTACCCCCATTGGGTGACGAGGATTCGCCGCACGGCTCCGCTCCGGCGAGTCTGGGGGTGGGGCGCGGTACCGTCCGCAGCCGTGCGTACCGGGCAGGAGACCACAGGTGTGGAAGCGGCTGAAGCTGCGCGGCAGACCTGCCGGAGAAGGGGCCGGGGGTGCCGGTACCCGGCAGTTCGTGCGCATGCTGCCGATGCTGATGATCATCGGCGGACTGGTGTTCGACCTTCTGACGCCGCCGACCTTCACCGCCATCCCGCTGTTCGTCGCGGCGCCGCTCATCGCCGCTCCGTTCTTCTCGCTGGCCAGCACCGTCCGCATCGGCGTCGCCTCGATGCTGGCCGTCATCGCGCTGCGGCTGTCCAGCAACACGTTGCCCGAGATCGTGCCGCTGATCGAACTGCTCACGCTGGCCACCGTCTCGGTCCTGGCGGTGGTGATCAACGGGGTCGTGCGGCGGAGCAACGAACAATTGGCGTCCGCGCGGGTCATCGCGGAGAGGGCGATGCAAGCCGTGCTGCCGAAGCCGTCCGACCGGATCGGCGGGCTGCATGTGGCGGCCCGGTACGAGGCGGCCCAGGCGGACGAGTTCGTCGGCGGCGACCTGTTCGCCGTGATGGACACCCCGTACGGGGTGCGGTTGGTGGTCGGGGACGTGCGGGGGAAGGGCCTCGACGCCGTGGAGACGGTGGCGGTGGTCATCGGGGCGTTCCGGGAGGCGGCCGAGCAGGAGCGTTCGCTGGAGAGCGTGGCGCGGCGGCTGGAGCGGGCGCTGGCGCGGGAGGGGGAGATGCGGAGGGGGCTCGACGCCGTCGAGGGTTTCACCACCGCGGTTCTTGCCGAGATCCCGTCGGGGGCGTCCCGGGTCCGGATCGTGAACCGGGGGCACCCGGAACCGATCCTGCTGCATCCCGACGGGGGGCTGGACGTTCTGGTGCCGTCGGTGCCCGCGCTGCCGCTCGGCATGGACCTGGGCGCATGGCCCGACCGGGCGGACGAATGGGATCTGCCGCCGGGGACGACCCTCCTCCTCTACACGGACGGTCTCTCCGAGGCGCGGAACGCCGAGGGGGTCTTCTACGATCCGGCGGCCCGGTTGCGCGGGCGGATCTTCCCTGGTCCCGAGGAACTGCTGTCCGCGCTCTCCGATGACGTGCGCCTGCACACGGGGGGCGAGTCGACCGACGACATGGCGCTGCTCGCGGTCGTGCGCCCTGCGGAGGGGCAGCCGGACCGCCGCAGGACCGTTCGGATCGTGGGGCCGGACTCCGCGTGACGGACGGTTGGGGATTCGGGGCTTCGAGGTTTCGGGGATTCGGAGTCCCGGGGCTTCGGGGGTGCCACGGTGCGTAATGGAAAGACGCCTCTCCGCATAACATTTGACACAACATCAGTTTCTGGGGTGTGACTGAGGGGCGATCAACTCGTTCTGTTCCGTCCCTTTGTGTCCTGTAAAGTCCAGGCCGAAGACGTGAACGATCAGTGGGAACGGCTTGGAATCGGGCCCGGGTGTCTATTAACGTTCGATAACGCAGCGCGGTCGTCCCAGCCGTCGTCAGTGGCGGCACCGTGCGCGAGCGCCGAATTCCGAAAGGGAACCGGGGAACCACCACCTTGGGGTGAATCGGACATCTGCGCCTTGTGAGAGGCGGAGAAGTTCGTAGGAGACCTTCCTGCTCCGAACCCGTCAGCTAACCCGGTAGGCGAGAAGGAAGGAAAGGAGTGCGCCCCCGTGGCGTCCAACAAGCCTGCCCCCACCCGGCTCGACTCAGCATTCGGACCCGGTAACGCCACCGATTTCGCCCCGGGTTACGGCTCCGGCCAGGGTTACGGGTCCGGTTACGCCCCCGACTCCGGCTACGGCACCGAGTACGGAACCATCGGGATGGGAACGGCGTTCGGCCCCGATGCCGGCATGGGCAACGACGGCGAAGGGGGCGAGGCATTCGCCGCAGGACGCTCCGGCAGTGAGTTCCACGCCGACCTCGACCGCGGCCCCGAGCGCGCCCGGGACGAGTGGAACCCCACCGAGGAATCCGTTCGCCCCGTACGCGGCAAGCACCGCGTCGCCAAGCAGCGCAACGGACTCGCCCGCAGCTCCACGGTGCTCGGTGTCGGCGTCATCGCGGCCGTCGGCGCGGGCGGCATGGCCACCGCGCAGAGCAAGCCGCCGGTCTCCATCTCGCTTCCCGACTCCATCTCGGACAACCTGCCCGATGCCAAGTCCCTTCCCGGTGTGGGCGCCCTCTTCTCGGGTGAATCCAAGGACGACAAGGCCCGGGACACCACCGCCGATTCGCCCCTGACCACGGCGGGCATCACCTCCGCCGAGGCCGAGCAGGGCACGACGGACGCGGGCGAGGCGCTTCGCGCCCGTATCCTCCAGCAGGCCGAGCAGCAGCAGGACGCCGCCGACGCCGAGGCCAGGGCGGCGCAGGAGAAGGCCGCCGCCGAGAAGGCCGCCGCGGAGGCCAAGAAGAAGCAGGACGCCGCCGAGGCCAAGGCCGCCGCCGAGAAGAAGAAGGCGGAGGAGGAGGCCAAGAAGAAGGCCGAGGCCCTGCGCCTCGCCAAGCTCGCCGCCAGTTACGCCATCCCGGTCAGCTCCTACACCATCACCTCGACGTACGGGCAGGCCGGCCCGATGTGGTCCTCGGGCCACCACACCGGCCTCGACTTCGCGGCGCAGACGGGCACGCCGATCAAGGCCGTGCACGGCGGCACCATCAAGTCGGCGGGCTGGGCCGGTGCGTACGGCTACCGCACGGTGCTGGAGCTGGAGGACGGTACGGAGCTGTGGTTCTGCCACCAGTCCTCGATCGGTGTCGGTGTCGGCCAGAAGGTCGCCACCGGTGAGACCATCGGCCGGGTCGGTGCGACCGGAAACGTGACGGGAGCTCACCTCCACCTGGAGGTCCACACCCCCGGCGGCACGGGCGTCGACCCGATGTCCTGGTTCCAGAGCAAGGGCCTCAACCCCTGAGCCGCCCTTCGACCGTCCGCGCGACCACCCTTTGACCGCCTCCTGGCCCGAGATATTCGCCGCACTGAGGCCCCAGCGGTCTTCGTGGCACTGAGGCCCCAGCGGTCTTCGCGGCACCGAGGCTCCAGCGGTCTTCGCGCTCCTCGCGCGGGCCGCGCC
Organism: Streptomyces sp. NPDC056061; assembly: GCF_042266885.1. NCBI lineage: Bacteria > Bacillati > Actinomycetota > Actinomycetes > Kitasatosporales > Streptomycetaceae > Streptomyces > Streptomyces sp. NPDC056061. The sequence goes on from NZ_JBHJWQ010000003.1 coordinate 441,515, forward strand.
GGTGCGCCGCTGCGCCGACGATGAGACCCCGGCAGCCCTGACGCTCACCCCCCGACGTCCGGGCTGCCGGCCCGTTCTCCGGCCCACGGCTCGCCGACCCCGGTCCGTTGGCCAGGATCCGCCGCCAGGGTGCGTCGGCCGCTGCTCGCCGACCGCGGTCCGCCGATCCGGCTCGCTGTCCCCGGCTCGCGGCTCAGGGCCCTTCGGGTCCGGGGCCGCCGCCTGAGCGTGCCGCTCCGAACGACGGTGGGTGCCGAGGCAGGTGATCGAGGGTCACGTCGGACGGAAATGGGCGAACAGGTGACGGCCGAACAGCCGACGTCCGGAATACCGCCACGGACGGAATTCGTTGGTCCGCACATGACTTCTCTCCGTAAGTTGGGCTCTTCCGACCTTCAGGTCTTCCCGCTCGCGCTCGGTGGCAATGTCTTCGGATGGACGGCCGACGAGGCCCAGTCGTTCGCCGTGCTGGACGCCTACGCGGCAGCGGGCGGCAACTTCATCGACACCGCCGACGCCTACTCGGCCTGGGTACCGGGCAACGAGGGCGGCGAGTCGGAAACCGTCATCGGCAAGTGGCTCGCGACACGGTCCAACCGGTCCGACATCATCGTCGCCACCAAGGTCGGTTCCCACCCGTCGTACAAGGGGCTCTCGGCAGCGACCATCAAGGCGGGGGCCGACGAGTCGCTGCGCAGGCTCGGCACGGACCGCATCGACCTCTACTACACCCACTTCGACGACGAGACCGTTCCGGTCGAGGAGATCATCACCACCCTCGACGGGCTGGTGAAGGCGGGCAAGGTGCGGGAGATCGCCGCCTCCAACATCAGCCCGGAGCGGCTCCAGGCATCTCTGGACTTCTCGGACCGCGAGGGGCTGGCCCGTTACGTCGCCCTCCAGCCGCACTACAACCTGGTCTCCCGCGACACGTACGAGGGAGCGCTCCAGGACACGGCCGCCCGCGCCGGTCTGGCCGCCGTCCCGTACTTCGCCCTGGCCGCCGGATTCCTCACCGGCAAGTACCGCCCGGGAACCCAGGTGGACAGCGCGCGTGCGCAGCGCGCGGCGCCGTACCTGGAGTCGGAGCGCGGCCCGAAGGTCCTGGACGCACTGGACCGGGTCGCCCGGGCCCATGACGCGGAGATCGCGACCGTCGCCCTGGCCTGGCTGGCGGCCCGGCCCACCGTCGTCGCACCGATCGCCTCCGCTCGCACGGTGGAGCAGTTGCCCGCCCTGCTGGCCGTCGCCGATCTGCGGCTGACCGAGCAGGAACTGGCCGACCTCACCGAGGCATCCGCCTGACACCGGCCCACTGCGCCGACCGCGCCGTTTCCTGCTCCTGCCGGCCGCGCCGTTTCCTGCTCGCGGTGACCGTTCCGTTCCCGCCCCCCGCGGTCGGCCGTCTGCGGTCTGTGATCGGTCGTCTGCGGGCCGACCGAGCCGACTGGGTCGTGGCGCCGTCCCGTCGTCCCGGCCATCGGCCCCTCGTCGACGGCAGCGTCCGCCGCAGGAAGCCCGCACCCGACGGCCGCCCGCGCGGGGTGCTGTGCCGGGAAGCTCCGGCACAGCACCTGCCCCGCCTGTTCGGGGCCGCGCCCCTGCTCGGACCCGCCTCCCGAGACCGGTGCACCATGGGTCCGTGGACATCGAACTGCTCTACTTCGCGGGCTGCCCGAACTGGCACCTCGCACACGAACGTCTCCGCGAAGCTCTCACGGCCACAGGTCGCCCCGGCCTGGAGGTCGGCCTCCGCGCCGTCGAGACGGAGGAAGAGGCCCGGGACCTGCGGTTTCCCGGCTCACCCACGATCCGCATCGACGGACATGACCCTTTCCCCTCCGCGGCCCGGACCTACGGCCTGACCTGTCGGGTCTACGAGACGCCGGACGGCCTTGCCGGCGCTCCCACCACCGAACGGCTCGTCCAGGTGCTCACCGGCGAATCCTGAGGTCGGTGCGCCACTCCCCGGACTGCGGCGCATCCCGGAATCCGCCGCCGCGCTCCGGGACGTTCGCGCGGGAGCGGCGGGATGACGGCGGCCGCCGCACCGACACCGCGGACCGTTCGCCGTCCGGGGACCAGTTGCCGTCCGGGGACCAGCCGTCGTCCGGAGCCCTCGGCCGTGCGGTGCGTCGGAGTGCCGGGGCCTCAGCCCCGGACCGGCCCGTTCCCGGCCTGCTGCCGCGAGGGCAGCAGGTACGGATTGTGGGTGGCGTGGGGCTGCGGGTACGGGCTGTGGCCTGTGTGGGGCTGTGCGTACGGGGGGTGGCCGGTGTGGGGCTGCGGGTACGGTGCCGGGAACGCCCACGGGGGCGGTGCCGGGTACGACGGGCGCAGCCGACCCGTCGCCTGTGCCGCGTAGGCGAGGGCGGGAGCGGCCACGTCCCTGCGTTGCCAGAGGTGGTGCAGCAGCTCCAGCTCGCGTGCGGCGAAGTCCGGACCCACCGCCCCGCGGCGGGCCTGCCGACGGAGCGAGGCAAGTGACGTCGCGAATGATTCGTACTCGGCGACGGTCCGGGCGGCGGCCTTCCCCTCGGCCTTGATCTGCGCCTTCGTCCGCGCATCGGGGCCCGGCCCGTACACAGATGGGTGTCTCTGGCCGTACGCCGTCGGGTGTCCCGGGCTGCCGTACGGGCCTTCCCAGGCGTTCCCGGCCACGAGGACGTGCCGACGGGCGGCGTCCCGGGCCAGGCCGCGGGCCCGCATCGACGACAGGGCGAGCGGTTCGGCCGGAGTCAGCCATCCGGCCGCCGCGTAGGCGGGCAGTTCGGCGCCGAGCGTGCGCAGCTCCCGCTGTCGCGACCAGATCGCCAGCCAGGTCACCAGGCCGAAGACCGGGACCATGAACACTCCGTACACGGCGTAGAAGCCGTACGGACCGTAGGACGAGGACGCAGACCCGTTCCACAGCGCGTGCATGCCCATGGCGAGGACGAGGCCCAGCAGTGGCCATCCGACGCGACGGACCCGGTGGCGACGCGCACTGACGGCGGCGAGCCCGAAGCCGATGCCCGTCAGCACGGTGAAGAGCGGATGGGCGAATGGTGACATCACCGCCCGCACGAAGAATGTCGCGGCCGTCACGGAGACGACCCCGGAGGTGCCGATCTGCTGATCCTCGCCGAAGGCATTGCCCAGGTAGAGGATGTTCTCGGTGAAGGCGAACCCGCTCGCGGTGAATCCGGCGACGACCACACCGTCGACGATCCCGTTGAACTCGCGTCTTCGGAACAGGAAGACCAACAGGACCGCGGCGGCCTTGGCACTCTCCTCGACGACCGGCGCTATGACCGTGGCGCCGAGGGTGTCGGCGTTCGAGGGGTCCGCGGTGGCTATCCAGCGAGTCGCGAACGAATTCGCGGTCAGCGCGATCAGGGCGGCCGCGAACGCGCCCCAGGCGAAGGCGAACAGCAGATTCCGCCAGGGTGCGGGATCGACCCGGTCCAGCCAGCGGAACGCCGCCATCAGAAGGGGCACGGGCAGTACGGCGAGGCCCAGACCGACGAGGAACCCCTCGGTGCCCGTCTGATCGCGGACCAGGGCCAGGATCAGCAGGCCGCACAGCGCGAGCACGGTGCACACGCCCGCGATGCGGAACGTTCTGCTGCGCCACACCATGCCGACACGGCGCGGCCGGTACCGCCAATGCCTGCGCTCCGGCACGGCAGCCAGGATCTCGCCGACCCGCTGCTCCTCAAGGAGCGGGACGGTCGGCTGTGGCTGTCGTTGCTGGACAGACCTGTCGGTTACCACCCCATGACCCTAACCAGCGGCACCGACACTGGCCATGGGACACCGGACCGCCCCCTCCGCCCCTCCGCCCGCCCTGCCGCACGGCTTTGCCAGGCCGTGGAGCCCTTCCCGGCCGTGGGGCTCCGTTCGGCCGTACGGCTTCGCGCCGGGCCGTGGCACTCCGCCCGCCCGTAAGACGCCGCCAGGTCATGCGATGCCGCCAGGTCATGCGATGCCGCCGGGCCGTGGCACTTCGTCCGGCCGGCCGCAAGCCCTCTCCCGGTGCTGCCCGAGCCCGTCAGCGGTGGACGACGAGCCCGTCAGCGGCGGGTGAAGAGCAGGTCGTGGACGACGTGGCCCTTGTCGAGGCCCTGCCCCTCGAACCGGGTCAGCGGCCGGAACGCGGGTCGGGGGGCGTAACCGCCGTCCGCCCGGGTGTTCTCGAAGAGGGGGTGCGCGGTCAGCACCTGCAGCATCTGCTCCGCGTACGGCTCCCAGTCGGTCGCGCAGTGGACCAGGGCGCCCGGCTTCAGCCGCTGGGCCACCAGGTCGAGGAACTCCGGCTGGATCAGCCGCCGCTTGTGATGACGCTTCTTGGGCCAGGGGTCGGGGAAGTACACCCGCAGCCCGTCCAACGATTCCGGCTTCAGCATCTCGCGCAGCAGGATGATCGCGTCACCGTTGGCGACACGGATGTTGGAGAGGCCGTTCCGGTCCGCGAGGCCGAGCAGATTGCCCTGGCCCGGGGTGTGCACGTCGACGGCGAGGATGCCCGTGGCGGGATCGTCGGCGGCCATCTGCGCGGTGGCCTCGCCCATGCCGAAGCCGATCTCCAGCACGACCGGGAGCCCGTCGAACATCTCGGGCAGATCGAGCACCCGCTGCCCGTCGATGTCCAGGCCCCACTGGGGCCAGAGCCGCACCAGGGCCTCTTCCTGGCCGGGCGTGACGCGGCTGCGACGCGGCTGGAAGCTGCGGATGCGGCGCTCGTGGTGCGATCCGGCCGGATCGACGGCGGGCCCGCCGGGGAAGCGCGGCTCCTGGCGCAGCCTGCGCTGCCGCTCCAGGGCGGCGGCGCGCAGGTCGTCGGTGATCCCGGCCGCGGCCTCGTCGCGCGTGGCGGCGGAAGGACCTGCGGCGGAATCCGTGGCGGGGCGCGTCGCGGAATCCGCGGGGCGGTCCGCAGCGGGACGCGCGGAGGGGTTCAAGGGCTCAGACACAATGCCCCGATTCTACGGCGGGCGGTCTCCATCCCGTTTCCCGCGCCCGGAGCAGTGCCCTGCGTGCCACCTCCCGCCCGATGGGCAGGGAGGCCGTGGCGGCGGGCGACGGGGCATTCAGTACGTGGACGGTGTGCGGGGCCTCGCGGATCAGGAAGTCGTCCACCAGGGTGCCGTCGCGCAGCACCGCCTGGGCCCTGACCCCGGCCGGTGCGGGCCGCAGATCGGCCTCCGTGACATCGGGCAGCAGGCGCTGCACGGCCGCCGTGAACGCGTGCTTCGACAGCGAACGCCGCACCTCGCCCGCGCCGTACCGCCAGTGCCGGCGGGCGATCTGCCAGGTGCCCGGCCAGGCCAGCGTGTCGGCGAGCTCGCGCGGGCGCACGACGGGCCAGGCGTAGCCCTCGCGGGCCAGCGCCGGAACCGCGTTCGGGCCGACGTGGACGCCGCCGTCGTGGCCCCGGGTCAGGTGCACCCCGAGGAACGGGAACGCCGGATCGGGCACCGGATAGACCAGGCCACGCACCAGCTCGGGCCGCGCCAGCTCGTAGTACTCCCCCCGGAACGGGACGATCCGCATGCCCGGGTCGTCCCCCGCGAGCCGGGCCACCCGGTCGCAGTGCAGCCCCGCGCAATTGACCAGCACCCGGGCGCGCACCACCGTGCCGTCCGCCAGGAGGACGGCGGCACCCCAGGGACGCCGGTCGATGGAGACGACCTCGGAGCCGTAGCGGATCGTCCCGCCCGCCGCGCGGGTCTCGGCGGCGAAGCGTTCCGCGACCGCCGCGAAGTCGCACACCCCGGTCGTCCCCACCCGGATCGCGGCGAGTCCGCGCACCCGTGGCTCGTACTCGGTGATCTGGGCGGGGCCCAGCTCGCGCACCGGCAGCCCGTGCTGCCGGCCGCGCTGGACCAGCGCGTGCAGTCGGGGCAGCTCGGACCGCTCGGTCGCCACGATCAGCTTGCCGGTCACCGCGTGCGCCATGCCGTGCTCGGCGCAGAACTCCACCATCTCGGCGGCACCGCGCAGCGCGTAGCGGGCCTTGAGCGAGCCGGGTGGGTAGTAGATGCCGCTGTGGATCACTCCGCTGTTGCGCCCGGTCTGGTGGCGGGCGGGGCCGGGCTCCTTCTCCAGCACCGTCACCCGGGTGCCCGGAGCGGCACGCGTGAGGGCATACGCCGTGGACAGGCCGACGATTCCGCCGCCGATCACCAGCACGTCGCAGTCGTACGCCGCGTGCTTCATCACGCCACCTCCCACCCCCGATAGTGCCCTGACCCACTGACAACGCGCTCAAACCGGCGAAGCCGAACACGGTGCGTATCGACGCGCGTCGCCCGGTGCGGCACGGCCCCGTCAGGCGGGCGCCACCAGCAGCGGCCGGGCCCGCTCGCGCAGCTCGGCGACGCGCGGTTCGTGCCCGTACGGTTCGAGTCGGTGCAGCAGGTCCCGTACGTACTCCGTGGTCCGTGCGGAGGAGATGCGGCCCGCCACCTCGATCGCGCGTGTGCCCGCCGCACAGGCCGCGTCCAGGTTCCCGGATTCCAGCTCGGCCACCGCTCCCACCACGAGCCGCAGCCCGTGCGAGCGGACGAATTCCTCGGTGGGCCGGGACAGGGCCTGCTCGGTGAAGCGCCGTACCTGCCGGGGCGCCTTCAGATCGAGGTGGCACTCCGCCGCGTCGGCCGCGAACCTGTCGTACGAGTAGAAGCCCAGCCACGACGGATCCGCGTCGCCGTGCCGGGAGCGCTCCAGCCAGCCCTCGGCCGCCTTCAGCGCCGCCCCCGCGGCCGGTGCGTCGTTCGCCTTCGCGTGGGCGCGCGCCTCCACCAGGCGGAAGAAGCTCATGGTGCGGGCCGTGGCGAGCCCCCGGTTGCGTTCGACGGCCGCCTGGGCGAGATCGACCCCCTCGTCGGCGAAGCCGCGGTAGGTCGCCTGCAACGACATCGAGGCGAGGACATACCCACCGAGCGGGACGTCGGCGGCGGCACGGGCGAGCCTGAGCGCCTGGATGTAATAGCGCTGGGCGGCCTCCTGCTGGCCGGTGTCGAAGGCCATCCACCCGGCGAGCCGGGTCAGCTCCGCAGCCGCGCCGAAGAGCGCCCTGCCCACCTCGTCGCTGTACGAACCGAGCAGCAGCGGCGCCGCGTCGACTCGTAAGCACTCGGGGACCATGGAGGAACGCCAGTCCCCACCACCGTACTTGGAGTCCCAGCGGCGGGCGTCCTGGGCCGCCTCGCGCAGCTTGGCGACGTCGCTGTGGCCGACCCGCAGCGGCGAGATGTCGCTGGTGACCGGATGCGGGTGGGGGGCCGGTCCCGGATGCGGGGCGGTTTTGGACGCGGACGGGTGCTGCGGGCCGGGCTGGGCGGGGATGGCCGCCGCCCGGGGCGCCCCGGGCGCTTCCAGTGTTCCGAGACCGGTCCGGTCCGCCCGTGTCCCGGGGCCTGTGCCGCCCTCCGACTGCCTGTGGGCGTCGGGGGACCCGGCCGGGCCGGGCGCGGCAGGTGCGTCGGGTGTGCTCGCCGAGCCCGGTGCCGCGGGGGCGGCGGGAGCGGTCCCGGTGCTCCTCCCCGTCGCGCCGGGGGTCTTGTGCGCCCCTGCATCGGGGCGTGCGCCCCCTGCTGCCCGGGAACCGGGGACGGCTGTCCGGGCGGCGGTCGCGTCACGCTCCACCGAGGGGTCGGCGGGGGATATCAGCCAGCGGGACGCGGGCGTCGCGTACGCGCTCACCGAGAACGAGCCCGCGAGCGACTGCCAGATCCCGCCACTGCCCGCCCGCCGCCCGGCCAGATCCAGCCGGTACAACTCGGTCGCGGAACGGACCGCTTCGGCCACATCGCGGGGGAAGGCCAGGCCGACCTCGGGCGCCGGATCGGCGTCCGCGAGCCCGATCTCGTGCAGCGGGACCGGCCGGCCGAGCTTGGCACCGATCGCCGCCGCGATGAGATGGGGTGCGGCACCCTGCGGCACCATGCCCTTGGAGACCCAGCGGGCCACCGAGGTCTTGTCGTACCGGAGAGTCAGGCCGCGCTGCGCCCCGAGGTCGTTGACCCGCCGGGCGAGTCCGGCGTTGCTGATTCCCGCGAGGGCGAGAACGGTTCCGAGCTTCTCGTTCGGCCCTCGTTGCTCCCTGGACATGCGTCACCCCTCGACACACAGACGGCCGCCGCGTCACCGTTGCGGTGCGCGGCATTCGTACTGTGTCCTCCCCAGGGACGAACCCCGGCACTCGGGCCGCACACGCAATTGGCCGAGCCCCGAGGAATATGCCTCCTGCCGAGAACCTCAGTAAACACAGCGTAGTTCGCCGCATCCCTACCGTTAAGGGGCAGACGTCCGTATGGCGGGAATGTTGTCCGTGCGGACCCACGCGGATCCGTGCGGACGCGAGTGGCCCGGGTCGTTGCACGCGGTGTTCTTCTCCGGGTTCGGATCGAGGGCCTGCCCGGGGTTCGGTTCGGGCACTGCTCGCGAGTGTCCGCTGTCCGGTTCCGCAGTCGCGGCAAGCGGTTCCCGCGCGTGGGTCTCACGGGCGGGTTTCCCGGGGGCGGGGGCGCGGCGGACGTGGGACGGGGGTGACGGGATGTCCCGCCGGGCGCCCCGTCCGTGCGCTCCCCGAGCCGACGTTCGCGCAGCGTGGAGGCGGTGCCGGACGCGTTTCGCACGTGCCCCTGGCGTGTGGCCGTGCGCCCGGCCGTGCGCTCTCGTCGGGCCGTTTCGGAAGGGATTCCATGGTTGCTGCGTGGGTCGGCCCGCTGCAAGAGAAGCGGCGGGCTGGGGGACACTGCCGCCTCATTCCCCGCAGGCGGCGGACCGGTCCGGGGGGCGGACGAACGCCTCCCGGACCGTGCGTGGAAAACGGAGCGGCGCCGGTGTGCGGCCGGTGCCGGGCGCTGCGGGGCCGAGGTGGGGCGGGTGTGTGCGGGGGGTTCGGCGGGTTCGGGAGGCGGAGGCCCGGGGGCGGGAGTGAAGTTCGGGAGTGGGGTGCGGGAGGCGGGTCCCGGGTGCGGATGCGGACGTCGGGGCGCGGCGGGGAGGGGCGTCGGAATGGTCCGGGGGTGGGACCGGGGCGGGGGCGTCGGTGACCGGTGTACTACCCGCATTGGCCCCGGGGTGCTCTCCGGAGTGTTCCTCGGGGAGTTCTGAGGGCCCGGCGGGGATGGTTGCGGCCGGTGACGAACAAGAGGGATGAAAACAGGAGGAATGCGTGGGAGAGGGACTTGTGGACGGCTCGGGAGGAGTCGTGGAATGAAGTGGGGTGTATCGGGGGATATGGTGCGGCGAGTTCCTCGTCGGCGCGTTCCCACATGCTTCAAGATTGGCTGAAAATCATCGGTTGGTCGCGGTTGGGTCGATCGGGGCGCGGACATCTCGTCGACACGCCCGGAGTTACTCGGTATCGGCCCGTGGTCGGGTCGTCGCCGACTCGGGTAATGGCCGAATTTCTGCTGGTGAGTGCGACCCCTCCCAGGTAGGCAACGCCGGTTATTCATAAGGCTGTTGATGTTTGGGCGCCAATGAAGGGCCGGACGCCCCTTCCTTCCGGTGCTGTCCCGGCATCGCGTCGCCCGCGGGTGGACGGCCGCCTCGGCCCGGCTTCCGAGCGTGCGGGACCGGCATGCGCCAGGGGCGCATGCCGGTCCGACGTGCGCCCTCGGCAACCCCTCCGGCTCGCGTCTGTCGTGGCAGCATGTTCGCAACGACGGCGCGCGCCACCGGAGTTCTCCCGACGTATCCCCGCTGCGCCGTCCTGTCCACAGCCTGTGGAGGCGGCGATGCGTTGGTTGGTGGGGTGGAGCAGTATCGCCGCACGATTCGGCACGGCCGGTGCGGTCGGCGCCGCGGACGAGGGGCGCACCGTGCAGCCCGTCGGCTCCCAACTCCTGTGGGGCGACCCCGATCCGCTGTGGGCCGTGGGCGACTGGCGCCCGGACGAGATCCGTATCAGCACGGTCGAAACGGCCGAGGGCACGCCCACCGCCCGGCTCGCCGTCCTCGGCTGCTGCAGCGCCACCGACGAACAGCTGAGGGTCGGTCTCCTCGCGGCCCGCGGCGGAGCGTTGCGCCATCTCACCGCCTGGCCCGGCAGCTACACGGCCGTCGTCCAGGTCGGTCGACGGATCACCGTCATCGGCGACCTCGCCGGAGCGCGCCCGGTCTTCCACACCCCCTGGGCCGGTGGCACGGCGTACGCCACCGCCGCGCTCCCGCTCGCCGATCTCGTCGAGGCGCAGCTGGACATCGGCCACCTTGCCGCCCTGCTCGCCTGCCCCGAAACCCCGGAGGCGCTGCGCGACAGCACCCCGTACGAGGGCGTGACGCGCATCCCGCCGGGCCACGCGCTCATCCTCCGCGAGGGCTCGCGCGAGATCACCGGGTACGAGGCGGTGGCCTCGCTCGCCGTCGCCGCGCCCGAACTCGATCCGGTGAGTGCCGTCGACGGAGTGCGCGACGCCCTGGTCGACGCGGTGCGTGCCAGGCTCACGGCCCCGCGCCATGCCCCCGAGACCCTGCCGCCCGACCCCGGACCGGTCCCCGGCATGGGGCCCGCCGAACGGCGCGCGGCGCGTGGCGCGCCCGTCCCCGGCATCGGCGCCGACCTCTCCGGAGGCAGCGCCTCCGCCACGCTCGCCCTGCTCGCGGCCGGGCTGCCCGGGCTGCCCGGGCTGCCCGGAAGCCTCCTCGGCCACGGTGCGGGCGCGGGGGAGCGCCTGCTCGCCGTCACCTTCAACGACCTCACCGCGAGCGGACACGAGGACGAACTCGAACGTGCTCGCGTGATCGCCGCCAACCCGCGCCTGCACCACGTCGTCGTGGCCGCCGGGGAGGAGGCGTTGCCCTACGCCGATCTGGGCGCCGGCCCGCTCACCGACGAACCCGCCCCGTCCCTCGTCTTCGCCGAGCGCCACCGCCGCCGCCTCGCCTCGGGAAGTGCCGACCACCTCGTCGGCGGAGGGGCCCGGCAGGTCCTCGATGCCCACCCCGCACGCCTCGCCGACCTGCTGATGGACAGGCGCCGAAGGCATCTGCTGCGTCCGGTCGCGGCGCTCGCCAAGGCCGAGGGCCCCAGCGCGCACTCCCTCTTCGTGCCGTGGACCGTCTACCGGGCGGCCCGCCGCCTGTCCCGTACGTCGTACCGCAGTGGTCTGGAGGCGGCGGCATGGCGGCTGACCGGGGCCAACCGCCATGCCCCCGATCTCGACACCCCTGCCGATGCCTCGCTCGACGCACTCGCCTGGTCGCGGCCCGGACCCGCCGCCCGCTGGCTGACGGGGGAAGCTCTCGCCGAGGTGTCGGTCCGTCTCCAGGAGGCGGCGGTCCGGCCCGTCACCATCCAGCGGCCGGGCGAGGCCCGGGCCCGGGCGGCACTCGCGCGGTACGCCGCCGACCACCGGATCCTGGAGCAGGCCGCCGAGAACCGCAGCCAGCGACTGCACGCGCCCTTCCTCGACAACCAGGTCGTACGCGCCGCCCGCGCGCTCCCCGAATCGCTCCGGGTCCAACCGGGCGCCCGCGCCGCGATTCTGCGCCGGGTGCTGGCGGGCGCCGGCATCCATGACCTGCCGCCGGGCTGGGGCACCCCGTCCCTCGCCACCGCTCACGCGACCGCGCGCACCGGTCTGCGCGCCGCCCTCCCCGCCCTGATCGCCCTCTTCGACGCCCCGTTGCTCGCGGACGCCGGGCTGGTCGAGGCCCGTGTCGTGCGCGAGGCCCTGCGCGACGGCGCCGACGGCGCATCGCTCCCGTTGGACGGTCTGGCCCATCTCGCGTCCGTGGAACTCTGGTTAAGCCGTCTCATGTCACGGCGCGGCACCTGCTGGACGGGCACGGCGGCGACCCGGCGGCGCGCGGTCCCTCACGGGATCGTCCCGGCGCGACGAAGCCTGCAACGGTAGGGAACGGCGAGGCGCGATTCCGGCCATTGCGGGGTGCCGGCTGTTCCGCGGTGCCGGGTGCTCCGGTGTGCTCGGCGTCCTGGGGCGCTTGGTGTCCGACTGCGCGGGGCGTCCCGACGGTGCGAGAGTCTTCCGCGACCCGATCCCCGGAACCTGATCCCCGGGGTTCGGGCCCCCGCCCGAACCCCTCACCGGCAGTTGATGCCCGAATCCGCCCAGTCCGCGAGTGCCAGGCCGCCCCACGGGTGCGCCTGTTCGACGACGAGTCGGATCTTTTCCTGACCGGTGATGGCGACTGCGACGGGCATGGCCGGGTCACCGCCCTTCATCACCGGGGACCGCCACAGCCGCGTCCCATCACCGCCGACGACGGAGAAGCGCACCGAGCCCAGCCCCAACATCATGTCGTCGACCCCGACCATGGCCTCGTACCGGGAGCACTGCCGGTTCAGCTGGATGGTGACCGAGGACCGCCCGTGGACGGTCACGCCGTGGGCGTACCGCGTGGATCCGATCGACAGATTGGACCGCTGCCAGACCCAGCTGCTCTCGCCGATCACCACTTCGGGTTCGGTGTGGTCGCCGAGCTCGGAGTATCGCAGTTCGCTCAGGCGGTAGACGGTGGGCGGGGGCGGAGGAGTCGGGGACGGCGGCTTCGGGTCCGAGGGCTCCGGGGACGGCGGCTTCGGGGACGGCGGCTTCGGGTCCGACGGCTCCGGGCCCGACGGCTTCGGCGAAGGTGGTGGTGGCGGCGGTGTGAGGGTGGGTGCGGACGTGCGGGTGGGCTCGGGAGTGGGCTTCGACGGGGGAGTCGGGGACGAAGCGGGTGGTGCGACCGGTGCGGCCGGTGCGGCCGATGCGGGCCCAGGTGGCTCGGGCTGCGGTGGCGTCGTCGGCTCCGCCGGTGCGGGCGCCGGTGCCGCGGGCGTTGTGACAGCCGGTTTGGCCGCGTTCCCCGCCACCGGCTTCGGCTCGCCGTCACCGGCCAGGCCCCAGGCCAGTCCTGCCGCCATGGCCATGGCGATCGCCGCCGCTACACCGACCTTCGCCGGCGCCCCGAGTCCTTCCGAGACCGCGGCAGCCCCCGTCGTACCGCCGGACGAGCTCCCGCCCGTCGCCGCCGCGGCGGTTCCCGCGCCGGCGGCCCCGGCCACGCCCCCGGCGACGATTCCGGCGGCCTTGAGCGAGTACCCGGCGGCGAACCAGCCGATGACCGCGACCGGCAGCAGCGCAGGGATGCCCGCATTGACGTGAGCCAGTTCGCCTGCGGCGAGGCGGCACTTCACGCACTCGTCGAGATGCCCCCGCAGGCCGCGCTCGGCCCGCATCCGGAGCCCGCCCCGGGCATACGCGCCGAGGCGGTCGGCGTAACGGGCGCAGTCCCCGCCGGAAGTGAGCGATTGGCTGACGTGGGCCTGGAGATATGCCTGCTTGAGGCCCTCGCGGGCCCTGCTGGCCAGGACCGCGGTGGCGTTGGCGGTCAGTCCGAACAACGGGGCGATCTCGCTGGGCGACTCCTCCTCGACGGTGGTGTGCCACAGCACCGCCTGCCAGCGTTCCGGCAGACTGCGGAAAGCCTGCATCGCCATGGACTGTTCGGCCTCGTGCATCGCCAGCACGTCCGCACCGAGATCGAGCGTCTCCAGGGCCGACACCTGGGAGGACTCGGATGCCTGGGTGGCGAACACGGCGAAGTCCTCGACCAGGTGCTCCCGTTTCGCGGTCTTGGTCCAGGCGGCTGCGACGTGTCGGACAGCCGTCATGAGGTAGGCCCGCACCGCCTCCTCGGGGCCCTTGCCCCTCCGTACCGCCTGCAGCGTGCGTGCGAAGACCTCGGCCGTCAGGTCGTCGGCGGTGTGCGCGTCCCGGCAGCAGGTCCGCGCGTAGCGGCGCACCGCGTCCGCATGCCGTTGGAACAGCTCCGCGTACGCGTGGTCGTCGCCGTTTCTCATCTGCTGGATGAGCTCGGCGTCCGAATACCCGGAACCGGAGGAGCCGGCGGCGCTGCCGCCCGCCCGCTGCATGGGCACCGCGGCGTCGGCCATGCCCCCGGCGTCGGCGCCCGCACCGGCGGGTGCCGACCACGGGCCCGGGAGGACCGTGCCGCCGTCGGCGTCACCACTTGAACGCCTGGGACCGCCCTGGCTCGGCACCTGCCGGGAGAAGCGGGCGTCGGCCCCTGTCACGCCGCCTGCGGCGGAGACATTGTCGAGCGCCTCTTCCTGCTGCCCGTCACCGCTCATCGCGAAAGCCCCCGTATGCGCTGTCGGACCCGAACATCGGGCAAGAGTGCCACATGGCGCAATCACGCCGAACCCCCAGGCTCGGCAACCACTCATCCGGGGCGTTCTTTAGGGTATGCGTGCGAATGAACACTCATCCGGGGAGTCTTCCGCGAAGGCCGGTTGCAAGCACACTCGGCGCGCGAAAGCCAGCGGGCAGCTGCCTCGTCGGCGGCGACCGGATCGTGTGTGGAAGAGGTGCGGGCCGGTCACGGGAGAGCGGATTCCGTACAGGGCGGAACGCGGAACGAGTACGGAACGAGCGCGTAACGGCCGTGAAATGGCCGCAAAATGGCCGTGGAGCGGCTTCGAAGCGGACGTGAATGGGCACCCCGCGACGAACGCGGGGCAGACGCCGTTACGGGGGCGAGGGCCGAGTTCGGCAGGCGGTCGGGGGACGCCGAGGACGAGGAGGAACGGGCCGGACGGCACGTGGCGGAGCAGGACCGGGCGGGAACGGACTCCGATCGAGCGACCGATCGAGACCCGCTAAATCGGGCCATTCCTTGGTACCCAGAGGCGCCGCGACATCGCCACGCCACTCCGCACAGCCGAACATCGCCCGTCGCCCGCCCGGACAGGCGACGGCGCGGAACAACCACGCACCGGATACCGCACACCTCGCATCGGACACGCGGACCCGGCAGGCCCCGGAACCGCGAACCCGTACCCGTACCCGTCACGTTCGGCACGGGAAGAAGTGAGGGCCTGTCGCGCACGTGCAACGGACCACGTGCGCGACAGACGCGCCAAGCACGCCGAGCGCGACGGAGGCTGCCCGGCCTACTCGGCCGGGCGGGAGCGCAGACCTTCCAGGAGGATGTCCAGCAGTCGGCTCGAAGCCGCCGCCTGCTGAGCCGCGTCGGGCAACGACGGCGCCGCCGTCGCGATGACCAGCAGGACGTCCGCGACCGTCACATCACGACGCAGCTCACCCGCCGCACGTGCCCGGTCCACGAGACGCCCGACTACCTCCAGCAACTCGCCCGCTCCGGCATCGTCACCGTCGGCGGCGGCCTCCGGGGCCGTACATGCCTCGGTCGGCCGAAGGCCGGCCTGGCCGGTGCCCTGCCGCTGCTGGGGCACCCGGGCCCCGTCCCGCGCACCCGCCGGAACGGGCACCGCGGCACCCGCCTCGCCGACCGGTATCGAGGCGTCCGTATCCGTACCGGCATCGGCGGTGTCGACCCCGACCCGAAGGACCTGCGGCGGCAGCAGCCGTCCCGCGCCGGAGGCCACGGACGTCCGCAGGAAGCGCGCCAGCGCCGACCACGGCTCCTCCTCCTGCCTCAGCGCGGTTCGCGCCTGGTCCGTCAGCCGGGCGGTCTCCTCCTCCGCTATCCGCCGGACCAGCACGTCCTTGCTCGGGAACCGTCGGTACACCGTGCCGACACCGACCCTGGCGCGACGCGCCACGTCCTCCATCGGGGCCCCGTACCCCAGCTCGCCGAACACCTCGCGCGCGGCACGCAGCACATGCTCCAGATTGCGCTGGGCATCCACGCGAAGCGGAGTCGACCGCCCGCTCGCGCCGCCCGCCCCGTTCGTACTGCTCGCCCCGTTCGCGCCGCTCGATCCGTTCGCTCCGGCCGACCCGGACTGCACGGGCGTGCCGACCGGCGTCATCGTTCCGACAGCGCCGACGGTCCCGGCCGTCCCGACCGGTCCGCTCCGTCCGTTTCCCTCGGACGAATGGGACGTAACCACCGCAGTGGTCTGCCAATGAGAATCCTGAATGTGCATGACTGTTCCCCCGGTTATGGCGTCTCCCCCCGGAGACTTCCCGCCGTTTGAGCCAGAGAGTGGATCACGGTCCCGACCCGGTACTCCGACGACATACGAACATAGTTGAGGCTGCGTCAATTCAGAAGAGGGTAGTTCCGCATGGGGTGCCCCCGATCGGAGCAAGAACCGGTCGGTCACCGAATCACCCTCCGGCCACGACCCCCGCGCCAAGCCCTGACCTGCGCGACTTCGACAACACCTCCGTGTGCGACGGCACCACGGCATCCGGAACCTCCGGTCACACAATTTGCCGGGGCTGTGGACAAACCCCTGAGGGCGTTGCGTCATGGGGTGGTGATGGCTTCAGATTCCGAGGGAACACCCCTCGGCCACCCGGCGTGCGTCCGCATTCTCGTCGTCGGCGGCGGCTACGTCGGGATGTACGCGGCGCTGCGCCTCCAGCGGAAGCTGAAGCAGCGGCTCAGAGCAGGCCGGGCCGAGATCGTCGTCGTCACGCCCGACCCCTATATGACGTATCAGCCGTTTCTGCCCGAGGCGGCGGCCGGTTCTCTCTCGCCGCGCCATGTCGTCGTACCGCTGCGCCGGGTGCTGGGGCACTGCCGGATCGTGATCGGTGAGGCGACGCGCATCGACCACGCCGGGCGCACGGCGACCGTGACCACGCTCGCCGGCGCGCAGGACGGCACCGGAGCCGTCGAGATCCCCTACGACGAACTCGTCCTCGCACCCGGTTCCGTCTCGCGCACCCTCCCGATCCCCGGTCTCGCCGACCACGGCATCGGTTTCAAGACCATCGAGGAGGCCATCGGCCTGCGCAACCACGTGATCGAGCAGATGGACATCGCCTCCGCCACCCGCGACCCGGCCATCCGCGACGCCGCCCTCACCTTCGTCTTCGTCGGCGGCGGCTACGCGGGCGTCGAGGCGCTCGCCGAGTTGGAGGACATGGCCCGCTACGCCGCGCGCCACTACCACAACATCGAGGCCGAGGACCTGAAGTGGATCCTCGTCGAGGCGTCCGACCGCATCCTCCCCGAGGTCGGCGACGTGATGAGCCGGTACGCGATCCGCGAACTGCGCGGCCGGAACATCGACGTACGCCTCGGCACCCGGCTGGATTCCTGCGAGGACCGCGTCGCCGTCCTGAGCGACGGCGCCCGCTTCCCGACCCGCACCCTCGTGTGGACCGCGGGCATCAAGCCCGCCCCGATCCTCGCCGCCACCGATCTGCCGCTCGACGAGCGGGGACGGGTCCGGTGCACGGCCGAGCTCGCCGTCGAAGGCGCCGCGCACGCCTGGGCGGCCGGGGACGCCGCGGCCGTACCCGACCTGACCTCCGCGGAGAAGGGCGGGCTGACCGCCCCCAACGCCCAGCACGCCGTGCGTCAGGCCAAGGTCCTCGCCGAGAACGTCCTCGCGTCGATCGACGGCGGCCCCCTCACGACGTACCGGCACGCCCATGCGGGTTCCGTCGCGTCGCTCGGCCTCCACAAGGGAGTGGCCCACGTCTACGGCCGCAAGCTGAAGGGGCGTCCGGCCTGGCTGATGCACCGCACCTACCACCTCAGCCGCGTCCCGACGTTCAACCGGAAGGCTCGCGTCCTGGCCGAATGGACGCTCGCCGGACTCTTCGCACGCGAGATCGTCTCCCTCGGCTCACTGGAACACCCGCGCGCCGAGTTCGAACGGGCCGCAGGAGGCAGGCGCCCCGGGCCGGGCGGCCCGCCGTCCACCGGCGGACCACCACGCCCCCGCAACCCCTCGGGGTCCGGCGGCCCCCGCAACCCCGCAGGACCCGACAGCCCGCGGCACAACGACAACTGACCGGCCGTCGGTCCCGCGCCTCACCCGACCGCGGCACGACCGTACCGACAACAGTCAGTACGGTCCGCCACACTGGACGTGTGACCATAGGTGGGCCCACATCTGCACAGAGTGACCCGGTCGGCAGTGACGAACAGTGAACAGCAGCGGCATCCTCGATGTCCGATACACAACAGACGCATCGGAGGCATCAGACGCGTGGGACGCACCGGTGACGCCGGATGCGTCGAAGGCGTCGGAGCCCTCTGACGCATCAGCGGCACGAACAGCGCGATGAGCCCCGGCTGTGCTCTCCCGGGACCGGTCCCGGACGGAACCGGCTGAGAGAACCGGAACCGGCGGGGGAAACCGGAACCAGCAGAGGAAGCAGCCCGCCCGAGCGGACCACACCGACACACGAGGCCAGAAATTCCGTGAACTTCACGCGCTGGAGCGCCCGCCTACCCGGAACGCAGCGTCGCGCCGCCGCTCGGGACGACCGCAGTCCCGTGCCCTCGGCCCGCGCCGAGTACGCACGGCCCGAGTCCGGGCCCCACCCGCCGGACGACGGCACGGGCACGGACATGCCGAGCGGTACGAACGGCGATTCGCCCGGCGGTACGAACGGCGGCACGAACGACGGTTCGTCCGGCCGCGCGAACGACGACGCGCACGGTCGATCCGCCGGAGCCGGTGCCCACCCCGGCCCGGAGGACCTCTCCGCGCGGGATTTGCTCGGCCGGCTTCCCGCGCTGGTGGCCCTGGTGTACGGCCCCGATCACCGGATCGCGTACGTGAACGACGCCTACACCGCGGCCTTCGGCCCACGCCCCGTCGGTGCCCCCGCCGCCGAGGCCATGCCCGAGCTGGCCGAACTCAGCCTGCTGCCCCTCATGGACCAGGTGCTGCGCAGCGGCACACCCCGCACGGTCAAGTCCCGCAAGGTCCGCAGCGGCAATTCGTACACCGTGACCTGCACCCCGGTGAACCGGCACAGCGGCACCGCGACGGACGCCCCCGCGAGGGGCCTGCCGAACGGGGGCGACCGGGACGGCCGTGCGAACAGAAGCAGGAAGAGGGACCGGGAACGAAACCGGGGCGGCGGCGCGGGCGAGCGCGGCGTGCTCGTGTACGCGGCCGACGTCACCGACCACGCCGAAGCCGCCGAGCGGCTCCGCGCCAGCGAACGCCGCCACCGCGAAACCGCCGTCACCCTCCAGCGCTCGCTGCTCCCGCAGGAACTGGAACAACCCGACGATCTGCGGATCGCCGCCACCTACCAACCCGGTGGCACCGACGCGGCGGTCGGCGGCGACTGGTACGACGTCATCACCCTCGGCGCCGGCCGCACCGCCCTGGTGATCGGGGACGTGATGGGACGCGGGGTGCGGGCCGCCGCCGTCATGGGGCAGCTGCGCACCGCCGTGCGCGCCTACGCCCGCCTCGACCTCCCGCCGCACGAGGTGCTCCAGCTCCTCGACGGCCTCGCCGCCGAGATCGACGCCAGCCAGATCGCCACCTGCGCCTACGCGGTCCACGACCCCAACGAGGGCCGGCTCGTCTACGCCTCCGCCGGACACCTCCCGATCCTGGTGTGCCACGAGGACGGCACGGTCCACCGCGCCGAGGACCCGACCGGGCCGCCGCTCGGCACCGGCGGCTGGATCCACACCTCGGGCACGATCGAGCTGCCGCCCGGTTCCACCGCGGTGTTCTACACGGACGGCCTGGTGGAACGCCGCAGCGAGGACATCGACGAGGGCGTCGCCGCGCTGGAACGCGCCCTCTCGGGCGCCAAGGGCGCGCCCCAGGTCGTCTGCGACCGGCTGATCCGTTCCCTCGGCGTCACCGCGGAGCACGACGACGACGTGGCGGTGCTGGTGGTCCAGCACCCCGCCCGGGCGGGAGCCGACGCGGAGCTGTTCCACAACGCCTCGCTCGACCTCCTCGGCGGCATCGAGGCCGCCCCGCGCGCCCGTGCCTTCGCGACCGGTGTCCTGACATCGTGGCGCTTCCCCGCCGAACTCCGCGACCTCGGCGTCCTCGCCGCCGGCGAGCTCGTCGCGAACTCCCTCCAGCACGGCACCCCGCCGATGCGCCTGGGTCTGCGCCGCACCGATCGCCGCCTGATCATCGAGGTGACCGACGGTGACGATCACCTGCCTCGGTTGCGGCGCGCCGAGCCCGGCGACGAAACGGGCCGCGGCATCTCCATCGTCGCGTCGATCGCCACGTCCTGGGGCAGCCGCCGCACACCGGGCGGCGGCAAGGCCGTCTGGTGCGAATTCGCACTGCCGCAGTGATGCGGAGGGGCCTGTCGTCAGTGAACGCGTAGGGGTCCTGTCGTCACACGACAGGACCCCTGCACGGAATTCGGCAACTCCGCCGACGGCGGAACGCCTCAGTGGACGGAGGGCACGGGGGCGGCCTCCGGCTTCGACACCGCCACCACCCTGGACGGCGCCGCTTCGAGCGACGGCTGGTCCTGGACCGGGGTGAGCCGTCGGCCGAGCCGCAGCGCCAGCACCGTGATGCCCAGCGAGAACAGCACGAACGTCACGATGTACGGCCCGTGCAGCGTCGCCCCCATCGGTCCGCCCACGGCCGGGCCGACCGCCAGCGCGAGCTGCTTGCACAGGGCGAAGGCGGAGTTGTACTGCCCGACCATCGCCTCCGGCGCCAGATCGGCGACCAGCGGTGCCACGGTCGGCGACAGCATGGACTCACCGAGCCCGAAGAGCGCGTACGTGGAGATCAACGCGGCCGTCGCCATGGTCTGGCTGCCGTGTCCGAGACCCGCGAAGCCCGCCACGGCCCAGGCGAAGGCCCAGATCAGCCCCACCAGAGCGATGACCCTGGTGCGCCGCCGACGCTCCACCAGCCGCAGCACGACGAACTGCGCGACGACGATGACGGCGGTGTTGGCGGCCAGCGCGATCCCGAGTGTGGAGGGCTGGATTCCGGCGGCCTCGGTGCCGTACGCCGCGAGCCCGGACTCGAACTGTCCGTAGCAGGCGAAGAACAGCACGAAGCCGAGCACACACAGCTGCACCATGGCCCGGTGCGACAGCAGCGCCCGCAGCCCGCCTTGTGCCTTGGACCCGTCGACGGGCCTGGCGTCGGAGAAGGAGGGGGTACGGGAGAGCCGGATGGTGGACGAGATGACACCGAGCACGACGAACATCGCGGCCTCGATGAGGAAGAGCAGGGTGAAGGTCTGCGGCCGGTCCGTGTCCACGATCTGCCCGCCGACCAGACCCCCGATGCCGAGCCCGAGGTTCTGCAGGAAGAACTGCATGGCGAAGGCGCGCGTCCGGTCGGCGGTGCTGGAGCACCACACGAGCATCGTGGCGAGCGCGGGCTGCATGACCGCCGTGCCCGCGCCGAGCACCGCTGCCGACAACACGGACGTCGTCACGCCCGACGACAGACCGAGGGCGACCGCGCCCAGGGTCGCGACGGCCGACGCGACGACCAGTACGGGCAGCGGCCCGCGCCGGTCGATGGCACGACCGGTGAACGGCAATACGGCGAGCGCCGCCATGGCGAAGACCGCCAGCACGACTCCCGCCGTACCGGCGCCAAGATCCCGTACCTGCGCCACATAGACATACAGGTACGGAACGGTGAACCCCAGCCCGAACGCGCTCAACGCGCTCCCCAGCTGGATCCGCCGCAGCGCTGCCCCCATCTCCCTGGTCACACTCACCTGCCTCAAGTCTCGAAGTGATCCGTCGAGCCATCCCAACGACTCGAACCCGAAGACTTTAGCACTAAACTTAGAAGCTCAACAATTCAGGCTGAAGGACTTCGATGGCTGTGGTGGGCGTGCGATACTGCCCGCCATGTCTGACACCACCGAGCAGCCCGGCGGCCCCCATGAGCCGAGCCTCGACGAGCAGATCGCCGCGTATCAGCGGGAGTTCCGCGACCTCGACCCCCAGGTCGAACAGGTCGTCTCGGCCCTGGGCCGGTTGAACCGCCGGATGAACGTGGCGTACGGGCGCCAGCTCGCCACCCTCGGCATCAGCAATGCCGAGTGGGAGGTCCTGAAGACGCTGGTGCTGGCCGGTTCCCCCTACCGCCTGGGCCCCGGGGAGCTCGCCAAGCGCCTCGGTCTCACGCCGGCCGCGATGACCCACCGCATCGATCGCATGGCGGGCGAAGGTCTGGTGACCCGGGACCGGGACGAGAACAACCGGGTGCGCGTGATCGTCGAGGTGACCGACGAGGGCCGTACGAAGTGGCTGGAGGCGATGCGCATGGCCACGGACTTCGAGGAGGACCTGCTCCAGGACCTCACGGCAGAGGAGCGGGGAGTCCTCGGCAACATGCTGATCCGTCTCCTGCGCCGCGTGGAACACGCCCAGCCGGACGCAGGCGGCCGCCTCACCGACCTGGACTGAGCGCTCCAGGGGCACGGTCTCCACCCGGGGGCTCCACCCGGGAAAACGGCTTGACCTGCCGAGGTTGACACATCCCGACCCCGTCCGTAAGGTTCTCCGAGTTGTCACCGGGCCGGAACGGTTCAGCGGCAACAAATCCCGCCGCGGACGCGGCAATCAAAACTCAGCACGATCTCCCAGCCGGGACAATTTCGGCATGCCGAAATTGATTTCGAAGACCCGATTATGAGTCGCCGAAAGAATCCGCTAGAGTTTTGGACGTCGGAACGGCCCAACGGCCGGGAGGACGAACCCCGCTGACTGGGAATCAGGCCCGAAAGGATCTGATAGAGTCGGACTCGCCGGAAAGGGAAACGCGAAAGCGTGGAACTGGAAAGCAACCCCGCTTCGGCCGGGGATCGGACACTGAAAAGGGTCTGATAGAGTCGGAAACGCAAGACCGAAGGGAAGAAGCCCGGAGGAAAGCCCGGAGAGTGTTTCGGGTGAGTACAAAGGAAG